>CAYZYG010000045.1:0-26204 GCA_964481395.1 uncultured Vicinamibacterales bacterium | reverse complement strand
GGGCGCGGGGCGCCGTACGCAGATTCCGCACCATCACGGCCCTGCCGATGGGTTCGTGAGTCGACATGCGAGCCGAACGCCACACGAATCCGTTCCGGCGCCCGGCTTTCCGGTCGGGCACGAGGGTTGCCTCATGGTCCGGGTGGCTCGACCCGGCCTTCCGGCCGGACGCGCGCGCGGGCGTTGACACATGTGTATTAGTGAGAGAACTATACACATGGAGGCGGGTGCCGTGCGCACGAACATCGAACTGGATGACGAACTGGTGGAGCGGGCGATGAAACTCAGCGGCGAGGCGACGAAGAAGGCCGTGGTGCACAGGGCCCTGCGGCTGCTGGTGGCGACGTACGGCCAGGCATCCATCCGACGGCTGCGGGGCCGTGTGCGTTGGACCGGCGACCTCGACACCAGCCGACGAGGACGCGCGCCGGGCCGGTGACGCCATGGTCATCGTCGACACCACGGTGTGGGTGGACTACCTGAATGGCGCAGTCACGCCTGAGGTGGCGTGGCTCGACGCGCACCTGACGGCGGAGCGCCTGGGGCTGCTGGACCTCATGCTGTGCGAGGTGCTGCAGGGGCTGGATACCGAGGCGGACGCGGCCCGCGTGCTGCGCGACCTCCGCCGGTTCGAGGTGTTCAGAACCGGGGGCATCGACCTGGCCGTCGAGGCGGCGCGGCGCTACCGGCTGCTTCGGGCGCGCGGCCGGACGGTCCGTAAGACCATCGACTGTCTGATCGCGACGTTCTGCCTCCTCCACGGGCATGCCCTGCTGCACTCCGATCGCGACTTCGATCCGTTCGAGGAGATTCTCGGTCTTCGGGTCGTTCACCCCGCGCCAGCCGGCCAGTGACGGCCGGCCAGGCGGTGCACGCGGGCGGACTCGTCGCCTGCGTCGCTGCTGAGGGCAAGCCGCACTACCGCACGGGATTGTTCCCGTCGAACGCGAAGCAGTGGCGCCCGGCGGCGTGGTTCCAGGTCACGTCGCGCACCTCGTCGCGCGCCTGCCCGAAGGTCGCGCACACTTCGAAGGTCGTCGTGCCGGTCACGCGGTACTCGTACGGCTGCCCGGTTTCCGGATCGGCGATGCGCGGGCGGACGTTCATCGCCTGGCGCGCGATGTCGTCGAGCGAGGCCGGCAGCGGCGCGACCTGCGCGAGCGGCACCGTCGGATCCGTCCAGCCCGGGCCGTAGCTCAGCCGCATCACCTCGCGCTGGATCAGCCGGATGTCGTCCACGCGCCGCGCGTCGAGCTGCCGCGCGCGCTCGACGCCTGGCGAACCTGTCACGGCGATGCCGCCGATGACCAGCGCGATCGACGCCAGGCCAGCGGCCCAGCCGTAGCCCTTGTGCATCGCCGTTCGGCCCAGCTCTTCGGGCGACATGCGCAGCGACACGAAGTAGTAGACGAACGCCGCACCGGCCACGAGCAGCACGGTGGCGACCTTGAGCAGGAACCGTAGCGACAACTCGCCGCCGAGCAGGCTCCAGATGAGCGTCATCAGGTCGACACCGATGGCGACGGCCGCGAGGAACAGCGTGAGATACGTCAGCCAGCGCCGGATGGGGCTGCGGACGCGGTCGGGCGCGCCGCGCATCTCGCGGAGCAGCAGCGACGACAGCCAGATGAGGACCGGGCACGACACGACCAGGGCCGCGACGGCCCATCGGACGGCGGACCGCTCGAACTCGACCCGCTCCGTGGCGTACCGGGTGACGGCCACGTCCGGCCAGGTCAGGTTGATGAGGCTGAAGACGAGGTTCACGCCGGCGATGACGGCGGTGTAGAGCGCGGCGAACGCCACCAGGTGCAGGAAGGCCTCGCGCGCCCCGCCGACGTCGGGCGGCGCGGGAATCGCCATCTCGAGGCCGTGCTCGGTCATCGCGCGGGCGATGTCCTTCTCCTTCCAGCCGGCCGAGAGCAGCAGCATCCGGATGGTGGCGTGGTCCATGCCCTTCGATCGGGCGTGATCGATGAACTCGACGATGGGGCGGTCGGCCGCGGTTGTCACGTTCGAGCCTCCTGGGGCGCCCTCGCCCCGTCATCTGCCGTCCCCCATAACATACGCCCGGCAGCGCCGGAAGATGTGACGGCGGCGTGAGGAACGGTGAAAAGGCGTGGCGGAACCTGCCAGGCCCACCCTTCGTCTAATCGGCTTAGGAATGTCCTCCTAAGCGCGCAAGGAGAGTGCGATCGTGCAAGCGGACCTGCTGCCGGGAACCCTCGACCTGCTCATCCTCAAGGCCGTGTCGCTCGGCCCGAAGCACGGCTACGGGGTGCTGCTCCGCATCGAGCAGATCTCCGGGCATGCGCTGAGCATCGAGCAGGGTGCCCTCTATCCGGCGCTGTTCCGCCTCGAGGCACGCGGACTGCTCGCTTCGGCGTGGGGCGTTTCGGAGAACAATCGGCGGGCCAAGTACTACCGGCTGACGCCCGCCGGGCGCCGCCGGCTGCGCGAGGCGACCGAGGAGTGGGAGCGCACCTCGGCGGCGATGGCCGCCGCGCTCGGTGCGACGACCAGCGAGGCGTGAGATGTTCGATCGATGCCGCGTGTTCCTCCGGCGGCTGCTGCGCCGCGATCGCTTCGAACGGGACATGGCCGAGGAGTTGCAGTTCCACATCGAGGCCCGCACCGACGACCTCGTGCGCCATGGCCTTGCCCCGGACGACGCGCGGCGGCGGGCGCGCGTCGAGTTCGGCGGCGTGGACCAGTGCAAGGAGCGCCTGCGCGCGGCCCGTCCGGGCGCCCTGCTCGACGCCGTCCTGCAGGATGCCGCCGTCAGCGTGCGGCGGATGCGGCGCGAGCCGACCTTCGCGCTGGCCGTGACCGCGACGCTCTCGATCGGCATCGGCGCCTCGACCGCCGTCTTCGGCGTGGCCAGCGCCACCCTGCTCAGCCGGATCCCCTACGAGGACGCCGGACGCCTGGTGATCGGCGGGTCGTCGTGGAACGGAAGGCCGGAGATCGGGCACGTCTCGGGGCTCGACTACTTCGACTACCGCGAGTCGAACCGGTCGTTCGACGACCTCGCCGCGTTCAACCCTTTCCCGATGCCGGCGACCGTGACCGGCGTCGGCGAGCCCTGGGAGGTCCAAACCGCATTCGTCACAGGGAATCTGCTCCGGACGCTTCGGGTCGCTCCGGCGCTCGGCCGGTCGTTCCTGCCGGAGGAAGAGGCACAGGCCGACGCCCGGGTCATCCTCATCAGCCATGCCGTGTGGCAGCGCCGCTTCGGCGGTGCGCAAGATGTCCTCGGGCGCACCGCGATGCTCGACGGCGCTCCCCAGACCATCGTCGGCGTCCTGCCGCCGGGACTCCGCTTCGTCGGGGTGGGCCGGCGCGGCGGAGGCGGGCCGCTCAGCACGCGTCCCGGGGAAGTGCGCCCGTCGGGTGCCGACATCTGGCGCGTCGTCGCCCGGCCGGCAGAGGCGCGCCATCTGCACAACTACCACCTCGTCGGCCGCCTGCGGCCGGGCGTGACGCTGGCGCAGGCGCAGCGCGACGTGGACGGCATCTCACGGACGCTCGCGCGGGAGTATCCAGATAGCAACACGGACAAGGGCCTGCGGCTGACGAGCCTCCAGCAGTACATCGGCGGCGACGTGCGGGCGGGCATCCTGCTGCCGGCCGCCGCCTCGGCGTGTCTGTTGCTCATTGCCTGCGCCAACGTGGCCGGGCTGATGCTCGCCAGGGGGCAGCGGCGGATGGGAGAGGTGGCGATGCGCACCGCGCTGGGCGCGTCGCGGATGCGACTGGTCCGGCAGCATCTGACCGAGAGCGTCGTGCTCACGCTGCCGGCCGGCGCGGTCGGGGTCGCAATCGCCTACGCCCTTCAGGGCCTGCTATTCCATCTGCTCCCCGTCGAGGCGCTCAGCGTCACACGGCCGACGGTGGACGGCCTGCTGCTCGTCTTCGCCTTCGGCATGTCGATCGCCACTGGGTTGCTGGTCGGCATCGTGCCCGCGATCCGAGGTACGGGGATCGCGCTGTCGCCGCACCTCGGGACCGGCCGCCAGGTGGGCGAGCGCCGCCAGAGCGCGCGACTGAGAGGGGCGCTGGTCGTCGCCCAGATTGCCGTGTCGGCGGTGCTGCTGGTGGGTGCCGGGCTGGTGGCTCGGAGCCTCGTCCGCCTGACGGCGGTGGACTTCGGCTTCACGGCCGATCGGGTGCTCACGGCGCGCGTCGACATCCAGGCGCCGGCCTATCCCGACCGCGTGCAGCGCCAGGCGTTTTACGCTGCGGTCCTCGACGATGTGGCGGCGCTGCCTGGCGTGACCGCTGTGGGAGCGACCACTCAGTTGCCGATCCTCGACCCGGGCAACACCTGGAGAATCCGGACGCCCGACCAACCGGCCGGTTCTGACCGCGACATGGAGCCCGTCCGGCTTCGGCGGGTGTCGCCCGGGTACTTCGCCACCATGGGCATGGGGCTTCTGGGCGGGCGGGACATCTCGGCTGCCGATCGCGACACGACGACACCAGTCGCCGTCGTCAGCGAGTCGCTGGCCAGACGGCTCTACCCGGGCCGTGACGCCATCGGGCGCATCGCGCTCCTGCAGGACAACTTCAGTCGGCCGCCGAAGGAGGTCCCCTACGAGATCGTCGGCGTCGTGCGCAGCGCGAGGCTCGCGAATCCCCGTGACGAGGCCGACCCGGCGCTGTACCTGTCGATCTTCCAGGCCAGCCCCAGGAGTCTCCGCCTCGTGGTCCGCGCGGCCGGCGACCCATCGGCAGTGGCAGCGCCGCTTCGACAGATCGTCGCGCGCCACGATCGCAACGCACTGGTGACCGGGGTTCAGACGATGGACGCGGTGGTGGGGCGGGCGTTCGCCGACTTCCGGAGCGTGGCCGGGTATCTGGCACTCTTCGCAGGGGTGGCGCTGCTGCTGGCGGCCGTCGGCCTCTACGGCGCGCTCGCCTACCACGTGAGCCAGCAGCAGCACGAGATCGGGGTACGGCTGGCACTGGGCGCGAGCCGCGCGGGCGTCCTCGGGATGGTCCTCGGGCGGGGCGGGGCGCTGGCCGCGGGCGGACTGCTCGCCGGCCTGGTTGCGGCTCTTCCGGGGACGCGGCTGGTGGGCGGCCTCCTGTTCGAGACCCCGCCAATCGATCCGGTCACCTACGCGGGCGCCGTGCTGTCGCTGGCGATCGTGGCGGCAGTCGCCTGCCTGGTGCCGGCACTGCGCGCGGTGAAGGTCGATCCGGCGGCGGTGCTCCGCAGCGAGTAGTCGCGGACCGCGGCGTCGGGCGAGCGCCCGAGCGCCACGGTCACTTCGCCATCACATGCGCAATGCCCCGCGCGCGGAGCAGGTCGTTGAATCCCGCCAGATCCTTCGTGGCGAGCGCGTCGAATGCGGTCACGCGCTCCTGAAGCTGCGCCGCGAGCCACGTCTGCACCTCGAGCTGCTGGTCCGTCGGCTTGAAATCAGCGCTCGCGAGGCCGTTGGCCAGGTAGCCGAAGCGCGACACGAGCTGCGCCCCGTAGCGGATCGTGTCCTGCGCGCCGGTCAGGCGCAGGTCGATCATCGTCATCTCGAGGTCTTCGACCTTGGCTTCGAGGGCCGTCGCCGCCTTCGAGACCTCGGCATCGCGGACGGTGCGCCGGAGCGCCTGGAGCTGGCTGCGCACGAGCTCCATTCGGTTCACCAGGTCGACCGCCGTGTTCAGGTCGCGCTGCAGGGCGGCAAGCATCGCCGTTTGCGCCGCGATGTCCGCCTCGGTGCCGCCGCTGTGCGGGTCCTTGCGCACGGTGAGCGTCTGCGTGTACTCGCGCCCGGCGGCCGTGAGCTTCACCGTGTAGGTGCCGGGCGGCTGCAGGATCGCGATCGTCGCGCCGCCGCCGGCCGGCGCGCGTGTACCGTCGGCTCCCAGCCGCACGTGCGGCGCGGGCAGGGTGGGCAGCGTCCGCATCCGAATGGGATCGCTGGGCTCGCCCTGGAGGTTCCATGTCACCCGGTTCAGGCCCGCGTGCCGCGTGCCGGCCAGCGTGCGGACGACGGTGCCTTTTGCATCCGAGATGGTGATCCGCACGGGCGAGGAAGACGCCTCCTTCAGGAAGTAGTTGATCGACGCGCCGTAATCGGGGTTTCGCCCGATGGTCGGGTCGTCGTAGGTCGATGACGGCGCGGTGATGAACCGGAACCGGTACGCCGGCCGCGGCGCGAAGAGATGCGCGTCCGACGCGAGCACCTGCGGCGTCATCTGCTGCAGCGGCGTGATGTCGTCCAGGATCCAGAAGCCTCGCCCGTACGTTGAGATGACGAGGTCGTTGAAGTGTTCCTGCACGGTGATCCACGACACGGGCGCGTGCGGCAGGTTCATCTGCAGCGGCTGCCAGTTCTCCCCGGCGTCGAACGACACGTAGATGGCGTTCTCGGCGCCGGCGTAGAGCAGCCCGCGCCGCACGGGATCCTCACAGACGACGCGCACGTAGCTCAGCATGCTCTTCGGGATGCCGTTCACGATGGCGCGCCACGTCTGTCCGTAGTCCGTGGTCTTGTAGATGAACGGGTCGCGGTTGTTCACCTGGTGGAAGTCCACGGCCACGTAGGCGGTGGCGGCGTCGTAGCGCGACGCGACGATGCTCCGGAATGAGCCCCAGGGGAGGAGGCCGGGGAGGTTCTTCGTCACGTTCGTCCAGGTCTTCCCGCCGTCGCGCGTCAGGTGCAGCAGGCCGTCGTTCGTGCCGGCCCAGATGAGGCCGCGCTCCTTCGGCGATTCCGCCAGCCCGTAGACGACGCCCGCGTACTCCACGCCGATGTTGTCGCCGGTGAGGCCGCCCGAGCTCTTCATCCGGGTGCGGTCGTTCAGCGTGAGGTCGGGGCTGATGACCACCCACGACTGCCCGCCGTTCGTCGTCCGGTGCACGTGCTGGCTCGCTGTGTAGACGGTAGTGTGGTCGTGCGGTGAGATGAGCAGCGGCGCGTCCCAGACGAACCGGTACTTGATGCGCTCGGCCGGGCCGTTGGACTGGTCGGGCCAGACCTCGACGTTGCGGAACTGCCGCCGGTTCTCCTCGAACCGCACGACGATGCCGCCGACCATGCCCGAGCCGGAGGCGCTGGACCAGACGATGTTCGGGTCCGTGGGATCGGGCGTGGCGAAGCCGCTCTCGCCGCCGCCGACCGCGTGCCACATCCCGCGCGGGATGGTGCCGTTGGCGAGGCGGCTGTTGCTCGGGCCGCGGTACGTCGGCTCGTCCTGCTTGTTGCCCAGCACGTTGTAGGGGATGTCGTTGTCGACGGTGACGTGGTACATCTGCGCGTTGGAGAGGCGCTGGCGGTACCACGTCCGGCCGCGGTTCTGCGTGATCGAGAGGCCCTGGTCGTGGGCGACGATCTGCCGGTCGGCGTTCGTCGGGTCGATCCAGATGTCGTGGTGGTCGCCGCCGGGCGCCTGGCCTCGCGACAAGACCTCGAGCGTCTCGCCTCCATCCAGCGTGCGCGCGTACGACGCCGTCAGGAAATACGCCTCGTCCTCATCGTCCGGCGCCACGGCCATCCGCGAGTAGTAGTGCGGGCGTCCCATGGCGTAGTGGTCGTAGCTGACCACGCGCCAGGTCTCGCCGCCGTTGTCGCTGCGGAACACCTGGCCCGCGTCGGTCTCCTTGCCGTCCCAGGGCTGGCCGTCGCCGGTTTCGATCAGAGCGAAGATGCGATTCGGGTTCGAGTGCGAGATGGCGACCGCGACCTTGCCGACCGGACGAGTGGGCAGTCCGGTGCCGGTGAGCTTCTTCCAGGTGACACCGCCGTCGCGCGACGTGTAGAGGCCGCTGCCAGGCCCGCCGCTCGTGCGTCCCCAGGTGTGGATCTCGAGCTGCCACATGCCCGCGTAGAGGATGCGCGGGTTGTTGAGGTCCATCGCGATGTCGGAGCAGCCGGCGTTCTCGTCGACGAACAGCGTCTTCGTCCACGTCTTCCCGCCGTCGGTCGTACGGAAGACGCCGCGGTCCGGCTGTGGGCCGTAGGCGTGGCCGAGTGCGCAGGCCAGGACGACGTCCGGGTTCTTCGGGTCGATGACGAGGCGCGGGATGCGGCCCGTCTGCTCGAGGCCCATGAGCGCCCAGGTCTTCCCGGCGTCGGTGGACTTGTAGATGCCCTGGCCGAGCGAGATGTGGCTCCTGATCTTGCCCTCGCCGGTGCCGGCCCAGACGACGTTCGGATCGGACATCGCGACGGCGAGGGACCCGATCGACTGCACCGGCTGGTCGTCGAAGATGGCCTGCCAGTTCACGCCGCCGTCCGTGGTCTTGTAGATGCCGCCCGAGGCTGCGCCCACGTAGTAGGTGAGCGGGTCGCCGGGGATGCCGGCGGCGGCCGAGAAGCGGTTGCCCTCGGGGCCGATGTAGCGCCACTCGAGCTGGCTGTACTGCTCGGGTGACGGGCGGGCCTGCTGAGCGACGCCGGCGGGCGCCAGCAAGGCGAGGCAGACGAGGACGAACAGCACCGTGAAGCGGACGGGCGCGGTGGAACGAGGCATGGGTGTGCTCCTGTGGGGCGGATGGTAGCAGAAGACAGAAGACAGAAGACAGAAGACAGGGACCGGGGACCGGGGACCAGGTGTGGATGTCCCCGGTCCCCATTCCGGGTCTTCGGCGGACCGCCGGAGCCTTGGCGGCGGCGGTCAGGCCCGGCGACGACTCACAGCGGCAGGTAGCACACGGTGTTCGTCAGCAGGATCATGATGAACACGAGGCAGGTCGTCAGCGCGCCGAGGTAGATGCGTCCGGTCATCCGGAAGAAGTACCGGTTGAAGTAGGGCAGGACGAACATCATCGGCACGACGCCGAAGAGCAGGTTCACGTACAGCCAGCCCTCCGTCCAGTACACGGTTCCCGTCATGGCGAACGTGGCGTACTGGATGACGACGATCAGAAACAGCCCGGCCGAGTTGGCGATGCCGGCCAGCAGCAGGCTCTTCCATTCACGCTGGCCCTCGAACCGCATCGCGCCGTTGACGCGCAGCGAGTTGGAGAGGAAGAACACCAGGAAGAACGGGACGTACATGGCGAGCAGCAGGAGCATCTCGGGCTGGAACGGCCGCACGCCCATGAACAGGAACCGGTAATCCACGTGGAAGAGGTAGTACACCGTGAAGAGCAGGCCGTAGTAGGCGAGGAACAGCGTCCCCGCCAGCCCACACGTCCGCAGGCCCTCGCCGAGGCCGATGCGGGCGCCCCACATCTCGGGCCCGACGCCCCGGCCCCTGCCGTGCCAGCGCCACGTCGCGAAGAAGAGCAGGAAGCCGACGAGACCGTTCAGCACGGCCCACAGCATCACCGCGTTGTTCATGCGCTGGGGGAAGAACCACGTGGGTTCGCGATTCGATGCGGCCACGAACAGCTTCTGCGACAACTCCGACATCGGGATGTAGGTGGCGCAGGCGACGGCCGCCCCGAACACGAAGACGGACCAGAAGATCGCGCGGCCAGAGTTGCGGGGGCGCGGCAGGCCTGGCGGCACAGGATGCACGAGTGGACGGAACACCGGGAGCCCGAGGAGCAGGCGGCCGAGCGGCACCAGTCCCGCCAGCGCGGCGACGAGGGCGATGACACCCAGCAGTTCCTTCCAGTACCACACCTGATCGCGGGGCGACAGCCCGCTCTGCAGTCCGAACGCGCGGTCGAAGTAGTCGACCTGGTTGGCGGTCGCCTCGATGAGGTAGGGCTGGAGCGGGTGGATGACACGCTCGTTGAACATCACGCGGAGCGTGCGCGACGCCGCGTCGCCGTAGTAGCGGCCGATCTCGACCTCCTCGACAAGCGGAGAATCCACCGCGCGGCCGGAGTTCACGAGGCGCAGCGCCTCCGGCGCGCGGCGCATGTCGCCGTTCCCAAGCTCGTTGCGGTAGGCCCCCTCGTCGTAGAACGCGTACGCGGCTCCCACGTTGGAGCGGACGTCCTCGAGCACGTTGTCGGTGAAGGTCAGGACGTACCCGGACACGAACACCGCGTTCAGCGTGCTCGGCTTGCCCGACTTGAGGGCGCGCCGGCCGAAGTACGCGGCGCCGCGGATGGCGGCGTTCCCGCCGGCCGAATGCCCGGTCGCGCCGATGCGCGCTTTGTCGACGTAGTTGAGGTTGCCCGTGTTGGCCGCGTAGTCGACGACGGCGAACATTCCGTAGCCTTCCGTGGTCGCCGCCTGCGTGCTTGCCGACGAACTCGACCAGCCCTGCGCGTAGGGATCGATGGCAATGACGACGACGCCCCGGCGCGCGAGTTCGATCGAGATGGCGGAGAGCGCCTCCTTCGAGCGCTGGAATCCGGGAACGACCACCACCAGCGGAGCCCGGTTCTCGCTCGTGGCCGATGCCGGCTTGAACAGGTCGGCGGCCACCCACTGGCCATTCTGCGTCGGGACCGTGATGCCGAGGACGTTCACACGGCCCCAGTCCGACTGCACGCCCGCCGCGAGCGCGCTGGCGACCAGCACGATCGCCACGCAGACCAGCAGGTGCCTCCTCGCCGCGCGAGCCTCGTTGGAACCACTCTGCAGTCCGTTCATCGGGACACCTCGCCGCCCGGCGCGGCGGACCCCCGCGCCTTCGCAGCCGGATCCGGCGCGGCGCGCCCGGCCCGCGTCTGGTCGGCCAGCACGGTGACGGCCATCATGCCGGTGACGTTCGCGACGGTCCTGAATGCGTTCGGAATCGGGTCGACGGCCAGGAGAATGCCCATGGCTTCCACGGGCAGGCCCGCGGCCGTCAGCACAGGCGCGACAACGACGGCGGCGCCGCTGGGGACGCCACCGACGGCAAAGCTGGTGACGACCGCGGCGACGACGACCGCGACAGCGCGCGAGGGTGCGATGTCGATGCCGTACAGGCGCCCGATGAAGTAGGCCACGATCACGAACCAGATCGGGCCGGAGTACTTGAATACCGCCAGCGACAGAGGCAGGACGAAGCTGGTGGCGGTTTCCGACAGGCCAAGGCGGATCTCCGTGGCCTCGAGCATGGCCGGCAGCGAGGCCATCGACGAGTGCGTGCCGAAGGCCACAGTCTGGGCCGGGCCGGCAGCCCGCGCGAAGCGGCGCGGCGACACGCCGGCGCCCAGAAAGACGACGAGGTAGAGGAGTCCCGTCGCCGCCACCATCACCAGGGAGGCGATGACGACGTAGTAGCCGAGCGCGCTCACGATGCCTGCGCCGACGCGCATCGCCAGGCCCAAGCCGAGTGCGAAGACGCCGTAGGGGGCGAGGTTGACGATCCAGTGCAGGAGGACGGTGATGGCGGCGTCGACGGCCCGGAACAGCGAGACCAGCGGTGCTCTCAGGGTCGGCGAGATGCGGCTGGCGCCGAGGGCGAACGCCACGGTGAACAGGAGCAGGGGAACGATGGCGCCGTCTGCGGCGGCACGGACGGCGTTCGTCGGGACCAGCGCCAGAATCCACTGACTGGCGGTGGCCGGCGCCGGGGTGCCCGTCGAAGCCACCGACGCCCGAAGCGCGGCCGAGGCGGATTCGTCGATGGGGAGCCGCGCGAAGACGGACGGCATGACGACGGCGGTAAGCGCGGCGGTGCCGGCCAGCAGGAGGAGGAAGAGCGCGCCGGCGCGCCAGCCGGCTCGACCGAGGTCCGACGGGTCGTCGTGGCCGGCGATGCTCACGACGAGCTTCGAGACGATGAGCGGCAGGATCGTCATGAGGATCGCGTTGATCCAGAGGGATCCCGCGAGTTCGAGGACCGATCCGGCGGCCGTCAGGGCTGGATGGGTGAAGGCCGCGACCCCCACACCGGCGGCAAGGCCGGCGGCGAGGCCGATGAGAGCCTTCGTCCCGATGCTCATGCGCGCGTTCGCGGTGTCAGTCATGACCACGATTCCCCAAGGCCGCGGCCGGGCACACGCGACCCGACGCGGATGGCACGCCACGCGGCGGCCCGGGCCTGAAGGGCCCGGGGACGCCACGCGAGGGCTTCGCCAGCCGGGGGAGATGCTGGAATCCGGCGGCGGTGCGCCTCACACCGCCGGGAGTCATTCCCGCGCAGGCGGGAATCCAGCCCTGACCCCGGTGCCGATTGGCGCTGTCTAGAACCGGATGCCGACCGAGATGTTGAAGTCCCGCGGCGACTGGTAGCTCGACGGACTCGTGGGCTGGCCGAAGGCCGGGCCCTTGCGCCAGTGCACGCCCTCGACTGGCGTCTCGGTGAACGGATTGAATGCCGAGAGCGTCGAGTCGCCGGTCCGGCTCAGGATCGTCGTGTTGAAGCCGTCGATGGTTTGGCTGTTGAACACGTTGTTGACGACCGCCCGCAGGAAGACCTGGGCCGTCGACAGCCCCAGCGCCCGGTTCCACGAGAACGACAGGTCGGTGCGCCACACGCCGTTGAAGCGATACTCGCCTCGGCCGCTGACGTAATACGTCACGGTCGAGGGCGGCGTGATGTACCCCGGGTTGGTGACATACGGCCTCGAGTCGATGTTCATGTTGAGGTCGTAGCCGAGGCCCGAGTCGTACCGCTGCATGAACCCGACGGCGAACCGCCCCAGCGCCTCGGACACGGGCAGATCGTACGTGCCCCAGACGCGCACCTTGTGCCGCTGGTCGCCGTTGAGATAGCCGACCGGGTAGTTCCAGCTCGCCTGGCGGTACTCCGGATACGAATCGGCGACGGCCCGCACGACGATGTCCGTCGCGTTCTCGCCCTCCACGCTGCCGCGTGAGAACGAGAGCATCCAGCTCGCGCTCGCGTTGAGCCGTGGGAGCAACCGGTAGCTGACCTGGGCACTCAGGCCCTTGTAGTCGCGCTCCACGCTGTCCGTGTTGTTGACGACCGTCAGGTTGAACGCCCGCCCCGTCGAGTCGGTGACCACGCCCGTCGACATGTCGAGGAAGCTGCCGTAGATGTCCCCGTACTTGCGGTACACGAAGTCCACGCGGGCGGAGCCCTTCGAGCCGAGCTCGCGCGTCAAGCCGGCGGTCACCTCCTGCGTGCTGGCGGAGCGGACGCCGGGGTCCACCGCGGTATTGACGCCGGGGATCGTGGGCTGGCTCCTCGTCGGCCGGTTCGTGCCGCCGTTGGCATTGAACCAGTCGAACAGGATCTGCAGCGCCTGCTGGGACGTGAGGTAGGGGGCGGACCCGGTGTTCACGCTCGGGCCCTGGTAGAAGAAGCTGTAGGAGGCCTGCCGGCCGGCGGCGGAGGCGGCATCCACGATCTGCGTCACGAACAGGCCGACGTACTTGGCGTACGCCGCGTTGGCCGTCCACGTGCCGTCGCCCGTGATGTCGTACGACACGCCAAGGCGGGGGCTGAACGTCGAGGCGTCGCTCACCGTCTGCTTACCCTGGTCGCGGGCGTTGTTCTTGTCGAACCGCACGCCGAGGTTGAGCGTCAGGCGGCTGTTCACGCGCCAGACGTCGTTGACGAAGCCCGAGTAGGTCCGCATGTCGCTGCCCTGGGTCTTCTCGAAGACGGGCAGCCACTCGATGTAGGTGGACGTGCCGGTTCGGAAGATCGGGTAGATGGTCTCGCCGTCGATGATGGCGCCCGTGGACTGCACGCGGTACGAGCTGGCCGACGAGTTCTGGTTGTTTTTCCGCATCTCCTTGAACACATCGAACCCGGCCACGATATTGTGGGACCCGAGGCTCCTGGTCGACAGGAAGTAGTTGAACTTCGCGTACACGTCCCAGTTGTTCAGGAGATTGACGGCGTCCGGGCACACGGCGCAGTACGTGGGGGCGTTGAACCGGGCCTGTCCGCGCGATCGATCCCAGATGGGCGTGCCCTGCAGGAGGTCCATGTAGCTCGAGCCGACCCCCGTCGTGTCCATGATCCGGCTGGAGTACTGCGCTTCCACGAACAGGTTGTTCGTCAGCACGGTCTGGTAGTTGGCCGCCAGCAGCGACTCGGCCACGGTGGGGTTGTACAGGCTCGCCCGATCCATGATCGTGCTGAAGCTGTCATTGGTGGTCTGCTGGTCCCTCGCCAGATACGACAGCTTGACGGTGTTCGCGCTGTTGATCGCGTAGGTCAGCTTCCCCTCACCGCGCTTGTCGTCCACGGTCTTCGTGTAGTTGAAGCCGGTGTACGGCGCCGTGATGTTGTTCTTGTCGTCCTGGAACCGGCCGGCGGCAAAGAACCACAGCCTGTCCCTCAGGATCGGGCCGCCGCCCGTCAGTTCGTAGGCCGGCACGAGCTGGTCGACGTTCGAGTCTCCGGGATACGGCGTCAGGGCCTTCCACGCGTCGTTCGTGAAGGTCACACGGAAGGACCCGCCGAAGCGGTTGCCGCCCGACTTCGTGACCACGTTGACGACACCGCCCTGGAAGCGACCGTATTCGGCCGAGACATTGCCGGCCGACACCTTGGTCTCCTGGATCGCATCCTCGACGTACAACGGGCGCGCCTGCTGCCGCTGCGTGTCGTTGACGTTCGCGCCGTTGACCAGGTAGATGTTGTCGTACGACAGGGCGCCCGAGATCTGGACGTTGCCGTCGGGGCCGTTGTCGGCCGCGCTGGGGGCCAGCAGCGTGGCGGCGGTCAGCGACCGGCCGAGCGGGATGGTCTCGACGGTGTCGCTCTTGATCGTGGTCGCGATCGTGGACGTGGCCGAGATTTCCGTTGTCGCAGCGGAGACGGTGACGACCTCCGTCACCGACGCGAGTGACAGCCTGACGTTGACCGGCAGCGCGTCGGCCATTCTCACCGCGAGTGTCTGCCGGTATGTCGCGAACCCCTGCAGTTCGAACGTCAGGGTGTAATCGCCGGCCGGCAGGAACGGAATGATGTAGTCACCGTTGTCGGACGTGACGGCGGTCCTCACCCCCTGCAAGGCCGCCGAGGCGGCCGTCACGGTCACACCCGGGAGCGCCAGATCGTCCGGGTCGGTCACGCGGCCGGAGATCGTTCCGGTCGGGTTGCCCTGGGCGAAGGCGGCCGCCGCTACGGCCGTCAGCACCATCGCCAGCAAACAGGTTCGCGCGCGCTGCATCATGTTCCCCCCTCCGAAACCCGCCTGGCTCCACGCGCCGGGCGTCTCGCCGATGTCAGGTGTTCCGACTATACGGCCGGTCGTGGCGGGCGCGTGTCGCAGGTTGTAACAGGGACGATCGAGTCGGGATCGGGCTTGGCCCCGGAGCCGGCGGCGGGTCCGCAGGCGTCATTCCCGCGGAAGCGGAAATCCACGGCTGGATTCCGGGTTCCGCCGGGCGGCCCCGGCATGACGCCCCGATGGACGATCACGAACGCGGCCGGCTTACCGGTCGCCCATGTCCTGCCGCCCGTCCGGGGTGAGCAGGTACCCGTCACCGTGGACGGTGTGGATGTAGCGGGGACGCGCCGGATCGGGCTCGATCTTCTTGCGCAGGCGGGCGACGGCGTTGTCCACGGACCGCGTAGCTGGGGCGTCCGGGTACCCCCAGATCTCGCGCAGCAGCTCCGCACGGGAGACGACGCGGCCCTGTCGCTCGGCGAGGTACCGGAGGATCTCGAATTCGCGGTGCGTGAGGTGGAGGTCCTCAACGCCGCGCGTGACGGTCAGACGCTGGAAGTCCGCGACAACGTCGCCGAGAGCCATCTGCGCGACGGGCGGGCCCGACCGCCGGAGGACCGCGTGCACCCGAGCCATCAGCTCCTCGATGTCGAAGGGCTTGGTGACGTAATCATCGGCGCCGAGGGCCAGGCCCTTCAGCTTGTCGGCTTTCTGGCTGCGGGCCGTGAGCATGACGATGGGCACGGCCCCGCCCCGTCTCAGCAGACCGCAGAGCTCGAACCCGTCGCGGCCGGGCAGCATCAGGTCGAGGATCACGAGGTCCGGCGCGAACCCGCGCGCGGCGTCCACGGCGCGGTGCCCGTCGGCGGCCCACTCCACCTCGAACCCCTCGAACGCGAGGTTGTCCCGCAGCACCCTGGCGAGCGCCGCATCGTCCTCAACGATCAGGATGCGCTTCTTCATCGCGAACCTCCGCGGCGGGCAGCGCCACGCGAACCGTGGTGCCCGTGCCGACGTCGCTCGAGATCAGGATGTCACCCCCGTGGTCGCGCGCGATGCGGCTCACGATGGCGAGGCCGAGGCCGCTGCCGCCGGATCCCGCCCGCGTGCCGCGGAAGAAGCGCCGGCTGACGTGGGGCAGCTCGGAGGCCGGGATGCCCATGCCCCGGTCCGAGACCTCGATCGCGACGCGGGGCGGTGCGGGGCGAGCGCGGATCTCGAGGCTGCGCGCGGCGGGCGAGTAACGGATGGCGTTGTCGATCAGGTTGTCGAACATCAGCAGGCACGCCGTCCGGTCGCCGCGGACCGGGGGCAGATCCGGGGGGATGTCGACGCGCACGGTGAAGCCCGCGCCGTCGAGCGCCGACCGGAAGCCGGCGAGCACCTCGTCGATGAGCGGCGCCACGTCGAGTGCGGCAAAGGCGTAGGCCTCGGTCACGTCGGTGATGCGTGAGTACGCGAGCAGGTTGTCGACGAGGCGCGTGAGCCGCTTCGATTCCTGCACGAGGAGCTGCGCGTAGTCGCGAAGCGCATCCGGGTGGGACACCCGGCCGCGGGCCATCGTGTCGGCGGCCGCTCGGATGGTGGCGATGGGTGTCTTCAGTTCGTGGGTGACCGTCGCGACGAACTCCGACCGAAGGTGCGCCAGGTTCGAGCGGGCCTGCGTCGCGCGGGCCGTCAGGACGAGGCCCAGGGCGAGGACCGCTGCCGCCATGGCCGCCAGCACCAGCGTGCGGTTGCCGCCCGTGATCGCGTCGCCAAGCACTGGATCGCCTCCAGCGCCCGCAACGACGGCCCACGTCTCGCGCGAGAGGTCCTCCGGTGGCTGGACGGTGATGATCCGCGGATCGAAGAACATCAGGGGGAACTCCCGGCGCCGGCTCGGCTCGGGCAGGACGCCATCCGCGGGGCCGGCGACGACCTCGGCGTCGCCGTCCAGGACGCCCAGCGGCAGTGTCGTGCCGGGCGCCGCCATGCGCGCTACCTGACGCACGACCTCGGGGAAGTAGTGCTCCCGAACCCACGGCAGGTTGACCGTGAATCCGAACACGCCCTCGGGGCGTTCCCGCAGCGCGTCGCGGTACAGCAGCCGCGCGACGATCTGATACCGGACGCCGCCCAGGGTGACGTCGAAGATCGAAAAACGCCGGCGTCGGGCCAGATCCTCGGCGATCCGGTCGAGCATCACACGCGCGACCTCCGGTTCGTACTCGGCCACCACGGGAAACGGATCGCGTGGAGACACACCGGACATCCAGCCGGGACGACGATCGGAGCGGTTGAGGAAGACCACCGCATCCGCGCGCGGCGTACCGCGCCATGCGAAGAACGATTCGGGATACGGATAACGGGCGAAGGCAGCCGCGGCGAGGAGCCGCACGTCGTACGGGGGATCGAGCATGAACTGATCCCACTGCGCCGAGGCGAGGACCGTGGACTGCACGCCGAGCATGTCCCGGCTGAGGACGGTTGCCAGACGGTCGGCCCACTCACCGGCGCGCTGGTCGGCAAGCTGCCTCGCGCTTTCCCGCCAGCCGCTCACCGCACGATAGCCCAGCCAGCCGGTGGCCAGGATCGAGGCCGCGATGCCGGCGGCCAGCAGCCGGGACGTCCAGTCGAGCGGAGTCCGGGCTCGTAACGTCATCGCGCCAGCTCGCGTTCGCGGTAGTAGCGGGCTGCTCCGTCGTGGAGCGGGATCGGCGTGGCCGGACCCTGTTCGAAGTCCAGCCGCGTCGGCATCGGGAGCCGCGGCAGCGCGGCGAAGAAGGCCTGGGTCAGATCGTGAGCGAGCCCCTCATCGAGGCCGCGGCGGCAGACGAGCAGGTTGTCTACGCCGATCGTGAGGACGGACTCCGGATGGCCCGGGTACGTGCCGCCGGGGATCACCGAGGGCCTGAAGAACGGGTAGTCGTGACGGAGCCGGTCGATGGCCGCGCCGGTGAGCGGCACGAGTCGGGCCCCGGCGGCGGCAGCCGTCGTCACCGCGTCCACCGGGTTCGTGCCCGTCACGAAGAGGGCGTCGATGGTGCCCGACACGAGTCGGGATGCCGCGACGGTGTACCGGAGCGACTCGACACGGACCGACGGCGCGTCGATGCCGAGCGCTCTCAGGATGATCTGAGCCGTGAGCGCCGAGCCGCTGCCGGCGGGGCCGACGGCAATGCGTTTCCCGCGGAGGTCCGGGGGGCCGTCGATGCCGGCGCGCGCGCCGACGACCAGGTGCACCGGCGCGAGTTCGAGGACGGCCATCCCGCGCACGTTGGTGTAAGGCTCGCGCTGGTCGCCGAGCCGGCCGACGTAGGCCATGTAGGCCACGTCCGCGTAGGCGAGGCCGACATCCGCCTCGCCGCGGTGAAGCGCCTCGACGTTCGCCACGGATCCGTCGCTGTCCCGCGCGTCGACCTCGACGTCCGGGAACGCCGACGCGTATGCCTCCGCCAGCGCCCGTCCGAGCGGATGGAACCTGGCACCCGGCGTGCCGGTCGTGACCCGGAGCGTCTGCCGTGGCGCCGGCGGCGGTGGCGCCTGCTGGCAGGCCGCGGTCAGGGTCATCGCGAGGGCCGTCAGGGCGACCGCGGTGCTGATACGCACGATCCTGGTTCGGCGGCTCATCGGTGCGGCGGCTCCAAGTGCGGCAGTCTCCGTCGTGCACACGGGCCGCTGGTGTCCTGGTCGGGCATAGTAGCGCAACTCGACGCGTTGGGGTTCCGGCCGCAGGCCGCGGCATGGCTCGTCTGAGGACGGGTGCCGGAGCGCCCCTATGGCGGACCCGCTGCCGCGCCGATACCTCCGATGCGAGGTGTTGTGCCGATGAGTTGGACGAAGCGCGGGTGGGTGACGCTGGCGTCGATGAGCGCCGTGGCGGTGATGAGCGTGCCGGCCACGCTGACGACGGCATGCGGGGGAGCCAGGGAGCCCTCCGCGCCTGCAGGCCCGCAGCGGGGCGGCGCGCTCGTGGCGACGTCGCGCAGCGAGCCGCGCACCTTCAATCCCATTGCCGGTCGTGATTTCGCGACGAACCTGGCGGGCACGCTGATGCACGCGCGCCTGCTGCGCATCAACCGCGCGACGCAGCACCTTGAGCCGGCACTCGCGGAGAGTTTCACCTGCGAGGCGGGCGGGCTGACCTGCACGGTGAAACTGCGCCAGGGCGTGACGTTCTCGGATGGCACGCCCTTCACGTCTGCAGACGTGCTGTTCTCGATCCGCGCGGTGCTGGACGAAAAGACGGGCAGCCCCCTCGCAGGCGCCCTCAGGATTGGCGGGCAGCCCGTATCCGTGACCGCTCCTGACGCGCATACCGTGGTCCTGTCGCTGCCGGCGCCGTACGGGCCGGGCCTGCGGTTCCTCGACTCGCTGCCGATCCTGCCGAAGCACAAGCTCGAAAGCGCGCTCGCGGCGGGCACGCTGCGCGAGGCGTGGGGCACGACGACGAGCCCCTCCGAGATGGCCGGGCTCGGGCCGTTCGTGCTCGACGAGTACAAGGCCGGCGAACGCATCGTCTACGCGCGCAATCCGCGCTACTGGAGGACCGATGAGGCCGGCACGCCGCTGCCGTACCTGGATCGGCTGACGATCGAGGTGACGCCCGAGCAGAACACCGAACTGCTGCGCCTGCAGGCCGGTCAAGCGGATCTCACGCAGAGCGAGATCCGCGCCGAGGACTACGCCGTGCTGAAGCGAGAGGCCGATGCCGGCAAGTTGAGGCTCGTCGACGCGGGACTTGCGTTCGATGCCGATGCGTTCTGGTTCAACCTGAAGCCCGAGGCGAAGGCGAAGGATCCGCGGCGCGCGTGGCTGCAGTCGGTCGAGCTGAGACGTGCGGTGTCTCTGGCCGTCGATCGGCGGGCCTTCGTGGACGCGGTCTTCCTGGGCGCGGCGGAGCCGGTCTGGGGGCCGGTGTCGCCGTCGAATACGACGTGGTTCGCGCCCGACTCCGCGGGTGTGGTCGACCGCCCCGGGCACGATCCGGGGAAGGCGCGCGTGCTGCTGGCCGGGCTCGGCCTGCGCGACACGAACAACGACGGAATGCTCGAGGACAAGGCCGGCCGGCCCGCGCGCTTCGCGATCGTCACCCAGAAGGGGAACACGACGCTCGAGCGCGGCGCGTCGGCGGTGCGTGACGACCTGCAGAAGGTCGGGCTGACCGTGGATCTCGTGCCGCTCGAAGTGGGCGCGCTCGTGGACCGGATGATGAAGGCCGACTACGACGCGCTCTACTTCCGCTTCCTCACGACCGACACCGACCCGGCGATGGCCATGGACTTCTGGCTGAGTACGGGCGGCGCGCACGTGTGGAACATGGAGCAGGAGAAGCCGGCCACCGCCTGGGAGGCCGAGATCGATCGCCTGATGCACGCGATGGCGGGCGAGACGGACCTCGCGAAGCGGCAGCAGGCCTTCTTCCAGGTGCAGAAAATCTTCTCGGACAATCTGCCGGTGATGTACTTCGCCGTGCCGCGGCTGTACGTGGCCACGAGCCCGCGCGTCGAGGGCGCCACCCCCGCGCCCGTCCGCCCGCCGATCCTCTGGAACCCTGACGTGGTGCGGCAGGCGTCAGGCGACCGGCGTTAGGCGACAAGGGAAGAACTTGGGGCCCGGCGACCGGCGCTGACCGGCTCTCCGCCTTCGTTCACGGTTCACCATCGCGCCGGAGGCCTGTCGACCCCCCTGACGCCACCCCCGTCGTCCGTTGCGCCATTCGGCCGGGCCGATGGACGCGATGTCGCGGTTTGCCGCTGTTTGCCGCTTCACCCGCTCACCACATGACGCTAGCATCCGGGTGCCGCCCTCGAGGAGGACCCATGTCTGGATGGCATCGGCGGTTCGAAGGACGAATGCTGGTCCTGGGGGGTGCCGCCTTCCTGATGGCCGTCGCCCCTCTTCAGGCCTCCAGGACGGACGGCACCCCCGCAGCCGTCGCCGATCTCGACCAGCAGGCGTCCGCGCCTTCCGGTTCGGCCTACCTTCGCGGACTGCTCGACCGCTGGCGGGACCAGCTCGCGAAGGACCAGGCCTACGCGGCCGAGCAGAAGCGGATCTATGCGGCGCATCTCGAGCAGCATCCCGATTCGCCGATCGACCCGTCGCTCCGAGAGGCGAACCAGGCCGTCGGGCGAGTCTCGGCGGCGTGGCAGGTCATCGAAGACCTCGAACGAGGTCTCGGACAGCTCGAGCGGGCAGCGGCAGGCCCCTCGCCGGCAGGGGCGCCGTCAGGCACGGCGGAACTGGCGGCCCTCGAGGCCGAGCAGGCCCTGCTGATCGACCTGCTGTCCGCCTGGCAGAAGCGGAAGGCGGATTCCGCGGAGCGGGCCGCCCGCCTGAAGGCGGAATACGCGGCCCACGTCCGCGCGAACCCGGGTTCGATGATCGACCGGACCGGTGCCGAGGCGAACCAGGCGGTTGGCGAAGCCGAAATCGCCGACCGCTTGCTTGTCCAGATATCAGGCCGGGTGGCGGGGCTGACCGGACAGGTCGCCAAGGCGCGGCAGGTATTGGAGTCGCCTCCTCCTCCCATCGAGACCCAGCCGCCGCGGCCAGGCACGCCTCCGGGGGAGGTTCCCCCGTTGAACCCGCAGCCCCCTCGGCCTCCGACGACCGGAGGTGGCGCCCAGGGCGGTCCGCCCGCGTCGCCGACGGCACCGGCGTCTCCACAGCCGACAGGGCCGCGAGCGTTCGGCGTCACGGCCAGCGACATCTGGGAAGGTGAGGTCACGGAGCGGGGCGTCCAGTTGACCCGCAAGGAAGCGGCCGTGACCGGCACACGCAAGAGTTACGAGAGCAGCGCGATCGTGCCGTACAAAGCGGCGGTCACCGGCCGGTTCACCGCAACGCTCTCGCGCGAATCCTACCGGACCGCGGCAGACATCCGGGCCCGCTACGCGCCGTACGTTGGCACGCGCGGATACACCGAGGTGCGTCCCATCGCCTTCGACGGGTTCCAGGGATTTGCCCTGGTCAGGCCGGCAGCCGCGGCAGCCACGGCGTGCTGGATGGGCGGACCTGCTTGCGCGACGGCGGGCGCGGAAATCCAGGGCGCCGCCATCAGAGACGGCGTGGCCGTCGACGTGGCCGGCGTGCTCAACGGCTCGAGCAGTTGTCCGACGGAACAGGCGGACCACACGTCTTTCCTGCTGGCGCAGGTGAATGCCGGCGTCTCCGAGGTCTGGGCCATGATCGCCAGCCTCCAGGTCAGCGCGGGCGCCGTCCGGGTGACAACGACGTACACCGGGCCGCCGCTGAACAGCGCAAAGATACCGCGGGTCATCCTGACCCCGCCCGGGCTCGATCGCCTCAACGTGGGGGACACCGTGGCGGTGCGTGCCACGGTCGAGGACGCTGAACCCGGTGACGCCCCGTTCCGGTTCGCGTGGACGGGTGACCACGAGGGGCAGGGCGACACGGTGACGATCCGGGCGACGAAGCCGGGGAAATACACGCTGACGGTCACCGCCACCGGTTCCCGGGGCCCTGTGGGCATGGCAGCGCTCACGTACGAGGTGGTCGACTGCCGCGTCGAGATCCTCCGCATCAAGCCGGTGTCCGGCTCCCTCGACCTGGGCGCGACGGCGAGCTTCACCGCGGCGATTGACCCCGACCGCACGAACGTCGTCTACCGCTGGCACTCGGACCGGAACGTGACGTTCAGCAGGCTCGACGACACGAACCCATCGGTCGAGGCCGTGTTCCCGAGGCCGGGAACGGCCAGGATCTGGGTCGAGGTCCTCGAGATGCGGGAGGGGAGGCTTGCGTCCCTCTGCGAGTCCGCGCAGATGTCGATCGAGGTCACGCGGCCGCGCTGCGACGTCTCGTTCAATCCGCCGGTGGTGCGTCCGGGCCAGACGTCAACGGCCACCCTGCGGATTGTGTCGGAGCTTGCCACGTTGGATGTTCGGTGGGTTCTGGAAGGACCGGCCAAGCTCGTGACGGCGGCCCAGGAGGGACGGTCGGTGGTGGTTCAGGCGGACCCCGACTGGATCGACGGAGACCCGTTCCCGACGGTCAAGGCGCTCGTGAGGGTCCCGTTCCATGGAGACGATGTCTGCGATCCCGAGGCAACGCTGGAAGTGAGACTTCCAGGCGGTGCGGCCACGGCGCCGCCTCCGACTGGCTGCATCTGGGACGCATTCACGCCGGATCCCCGGTCATTCGCGACGCAGCCCGGCCGCGTCCTGCCCCTGAGACGCGACGACCTTCCCGCCGGTGCCTACACCATCTGGATCGGTGCCGCGGGACCCACCGGAACGCTGACGCCAGTGGCTGCTCGCGCGTACGGACCCTACCAGCTCAAAGGCGGATCCCTGTATCGGGCGCTCATCGTCGGGCGCGGTTCCGGTCGTGAAGGGGCTGGACCCGGCGCGATCGAACTTCGCTGGGACGAGGATCCGGCCGACCTGATGGCCTACGAGCGGCCGGGCCCCGCACGCGCGCGAATCTACGCCCGAAACGAGGTCGCCGGCACGGAGTGGTACGCCATCTGCGCCGTGCCACAGGGCGGGGCGGGCCCGGGGGGCGGGGCGGCCGCCGGCAAGATCGCCCAGGCGAAAGCCGCCTGGGACAATGGAGACGTCGAGGGCGCCCTCGCCGCCCTCGCCGAAGCGCGGTCGCTGGACCCGGCCAGCGAGGAAGCCCGGACCCTTCAGGCGGACTACCAGCGGCGCAAGACCAGAATCGACAGCGAGCTGGCTCGGGCCCGCGAAGCGGCGCGTCTCGGGAAGCTCGACGATGCGCTCGCTGCCGCGCAGAACGCGCTGCAGGAGAATCCGAAGCACGCGGTCGTCGTGGGATTCGTCCGGCAGGTCAACCAGTCGAAGGCCGAGGCGGCCGCGGGACTCGCCCAGGTCGATCGTCTCATGCAATCGCAGGACTTCCAGGCCGCGGAGCGGGCGCTCGCGCCGCTCAAGACGAGCTATCCGTACTACCCGCCGGTCATGGAGATGGACCGGAAGCTGGGCGAACAGCGGCGGACGTGGGACGCGGCCGTCAACGCTGCTCTGGGCGAGGTCCGGCTGACCAGCGAGAGGCGCGACTTCAGGGAGGCTCTGGAGCTCATCGCCAAGATCCGACGAGACATGAGGCTTCTGCCGAGCCACCTCGACACCCTGGCATCCCTCGAGCGTCACTGCAGCCAGATGGAGGGGTTCAAGCAGCGGGCCCGCGACCTCTTCCGCTCGGCGGAGGCCAAACTGAAGGCCTTCGACTACGACGGCGCGGTGGCCGATCTGCAGGAAGGCTTCCGCGTATCGAACAACCTGTGGAACATCTACACCGATCCCACGCCGCAGGCCGCGAACAAACTGATGCAGGAGGCCGTCGCGAAGCAGAAGCGGCTGGCCGAGCTGGTGCAGCAGATTCGCCAGGCGGTCGGGAGCGAGGCTGCGCAGACGCAGGCCTACATCTTCGAGCGCGCGCTCACGGCCCTAGATGAGGCTGAGGGGCTGAAGCCGGGTGACCGCCAGCTGGCAGAGTACCGGGCAGCCCTGCAGGCCAAGCTCCGGGAGAAGGCGGCACGGGAGACGGCGGGGAAGCTGCGCGCCGAAGGGCAGGCGCTGCAGCAGCAGGGCAAGCTGCGGGAGGCTGTCGCGAAGTACACGGAGAGCCTGAAGTACGTGCCGGACCCGGAGCTGGAGCGGTATATCGCGCAGATCGAGGCCCAGGCCACGCGCCAGGAGGAGGCGGCGCGTCAGGCCGCCGAAGGGGAGAAGCAGAAGCGAGCCCAGGCGCAGGCGGCGCGGGAGACGGCCGGGAAGCTGCGCGCCGAAGGGCAGGAGCTGCAGCAGCAGGGCAAACTACGGGAGGCGATCGCGAAGTACACGGAGAGCCTGAAGTACGTGCCGGACCCAGAACTGGAGCGGTATATCGCGCAGGTCGAAACGGCGGCCACGCGCCAGGAAGAGGCGGCGCGCGCCGAGGAAGCGAAACGCGCGGCTGAGGCCGCGCGAGCGGAGCGCGAGCGCCGCGAGGAAGCGGCACGCAAGGCCGAGGAGGCGAGGAAGGCGGCCGAAGCCCAACGCGCGGCGGAGGCGGCGCGGGCAGAGCGCGAGCGCCGCGAGCAGGCTGCGAGGGAGGCCGAGCGAAAACGGCAGGAGGCCGAGAAGCAGGCCCAGGCGAACGCTCCGGCGCCGACGCCGCCATCCACGCCGACGACCGTCAAGGGCAACATGTGGGTCCGGGTGGGTGTGGAGCGTGACGAGTACAAGGCGGATCCCAACAATCCGTGGACCCGCGGCTGCGCGTGGGAGTCCGGCGGCCAGCCCGGTCAGGTCACGGTCACCACCGGCGCCCCGGGAAAGGGGCCCTACCTCAGCGGGAGCGCGTCCTGGACCGAACCGCCTGCCACGCTTGCGCCCGACGCTCCGGTGCGCATGAACCTCTCGCTCGGTATGACCTCGGGGGCGAACCCGGGAGGGCACTACCTGACGGCGCAGTGCTACTTCCAGGGCTTCGGCCTGGAGTGGAACACCGGCACGGCGAGCAAGCTGCAGCAGGGGACCAAGGATGCCGTGCGCGTCGATCAGTCGACGAAGCCGGGCGCCGGAGACCTGCTGTCAGGGCAGATCACGCCCCTGAGCTCCAACTACGCCCGCGACGGGAAGATCCAGCTCCGGTGCATGGTCAGGGCGGGGTGCGGGAGCGTCTCCTATCGCTACATCTACGAGTGGAGGCCGAATTCCGGCCACGCGGGCGATTCTACCGAGCCAGCGGACGTTGGTGCGAGGAGCAGGGAGGAGCCTCCAGGAGGTGGGGCGGCGATGCCGCAGACCTGGCTCAAGTAACACGAGTGGCCACCGCGGCGCAGGGCGTCCGTGCGGCCTCAGTCCACCACGTAGCTGAACAGCTTGTAGCGCCCGCCGGTCTGCAGGATCGACCCGAAGACCCGAATCGACCGCTCGCGGCCCTGGTCATCGACGACGGTCAGCCGGACATCGCGCGACACCGAGAAGGTGCCGTAGTCCGTCGTCTCGCCGTCGAAGTGGATGCGCTCGAGCACGAAGCGCTGTCCACCGAACTCGTTCAGCGTCGAGGCGAGCGAGGCCCGGCTTTTGAAGGAGAAGTCCTTCCAGAAGTAGTCGAAGGGCATGTTGACTTCCGGCCGTCCGGCCGGAAGCTTCGGCCACACCCACTTGCGGAATTCGCGTTCGTCGAGGGGAAGTTCGGCGAGACGGGCCCCATCCCGGCGCGCCAGGCCGTCGAGCACGGCCGCCGCGACCGCCTCCGCGGACTCGAACGTCTGTGCGAACACGGGCTGACCGGGCCCGCTGCAGCC
>CAYZYG010000044.1:0-40236 GCA_964481395.1 uncultured Vicinamibacterales bacterium | reverse complement strand
CGGTCGCGTGACCCCGCGCCAGACGTCGCCGGCCACCCACGCGCCTCGATGCGCGCCCGTAGCTCAGCTGGATAGAGCGTTGGCCTCCGGAGCCAAAGGCCACAGGTTCGAATCCTGTCGGGCGCGCCACTCCTCACCGGTCCGGTTCGTCGTGCACGCCCGACCGTTCTCAGGCACCTCGCCTTACGGCTCAGGGGCTCGAATCCGCGTGACTGCGCCACTCCTCACCATCCGGTTCGTCGTGCACGCCCGACTCTGACTCCTGACTCCTGTCTCCTGACTCTTACTGTCTACTATCCGTCCACTATCTTCTGTCCCTGACCGACTTCCCCCCCATCTCCGCATCTCGCAGCACCGCCCCGAGATCCGCCGGCTCGCCCCGCAGTCCCTCCGCCCACACGTCGCCCACCTCCCGCAGCCGGGCGTCCATCGTCTCGATCGTAAACGCGCGCGGGTCGACGCCGTCCTCGATCTCCGGCCATGTCAGCGGTGTCGAGACGCCCGCGAACTCGCTGGCGCGGGCACTGTAGGCGCACGCCAGCGACTTGCCGCGAATGTTCTGCAGGTAGTCGATGTACACTTTCCGGCCCCGCGCGCTCACGATGCGCTCAACGGTCGCGGCCGCCGGGTGCCGCTGCGCCACGATCGTCGCCACGATCTGGGCGAAGATCTGGCCGGCCTGGTAGGGCAGCCCCGGCGGCAGCTTCACGAACACGTGGAGACCGCTCGATCCGGAGGTTTTCGGGACACCGATGATGCCCAGCCGATCCAGTTCGTCGCGGATCCAGCGCGCGACGTCGAGCACCTGACGAAATGGCACGCCCGGCATCGGGTCGAGATCGAACGCGAGGAAGTCGGGCTGGTCTGGCGCCTCGACCCTCGAGAACCACGGGTCCTGCGAGATGACGGCCAACTGTGAGGTGTAGACCAGCGTGCGCAACGTTCCGCCGATCACCCGGCTCGGCACCTCGGTGTCGCCCTCGACCGCCTCGGTCCTGACACCGTCAGGCACCTTGTCCGGCGCGCGCTGCTGGTAAAACGTCCTGCCGGCGATGCCGTTCGGAAACCGCTTCATCACGAGCGGCCGGTCCGCGACCACGGGCAGGATGACCGGGGCCACGCTCACGTAGTAGCGCAGGAGCGCGCCTTTGGTTTGCCGCCCGGCTGGCCAGAACACCTTGCGGAGATTCGTCACGTCGAGCGACGATCCGTCCGGCAGCACGACGATGCCGTCGCCGCGGCCGGCCTCGATTCCGTTCAACTGCTCGATCACCGCCTGGCGCGATTTCGCATCGGGGTCCGGCCTCACCCGCGGCCGCCGCCGGGCCCGGCCATCGTCACGAACCGGGACGGCAGGCTCACGGACGACTACGCTGGCAGGCACGTCGTCGCGCAGCCCGAGGTAGACCGGATGCCGCAGGTGTCCTTCCGGCGTCCACTCGGCGAACTTGACCTCCGCGACGAGCCGCGGCTCGACCCAGGTCGCGCGTTCGGCCGTGTCCGGTTCCTCGGCGAACGGGCACGACGAACGGGCGAGCGGCGAGAGCAGACGGGCGACGCGATGCAGTTCGGCCTCGTCGAATCCCGTGCCGACCGATCCGACGAACACGAGCGACCGCCCCTTGCGCACGCCGAGAAGGAGGGCCCCGAACGCCGCGCGCGAACCACGCGGTGCCGTCCACCCGCCGATGACGAATTCCTGGCGGGACGTGAGCTTGATCTTCCGCCAGTCCTGGGTACGCCTGCCAGAGCGGTAGCGCGAATCGAGGTGCTTGGCGACCAGTCCCTCCCACCCCTCTGCGTGCGCGCGCGTCATCAGCGCCCGGCCGTCCCCGGCCTCGAACTGGCTGATGCGGAGCCGGGGCGAGCCCGTGTCCAGCCAGGCTCGTTCCAGCCGGTCACGGCGTGCGGAGAGCGGCAGATCCCTCAGATCCTCGGCACCCTCGCGCAGCAGGTCGAAGGCGACGAAGGCCGCAGGCTGTTCGGCCGATCGGACGGCCGACAGATGGCGGCCTGTGACGTGCAGGCGGCCCTGGAGCCTCGTGAAGCTCGTCGGATGCCCGGCCTCGTCCAGGGCCACGATCTCCCCGTCGAGAAGCAGCGGCCCGCCCAGTGACCGCGCGAACCCGTCGAGGTCCCTGACGAGGTCCGGGAACTGGAGCGACTTCTCGTGGCCTTGCCGGGAAAAGATGGCGACGCGGCGCTCGCCGCCCCTCGGGTCGAGGGCGACGAGCGCCCGGATGCCGTCGTACTTCGGCTCGAAGGCGAAGAGCGGATCGTCCAGCCGTGCGTCACCGGGAGAGGCCAGCATCGGCCTGACGCTTGCCGGGTTCTCTCGCCATGTGAGAGGTGTGCGGAACGCGGACATCGAAGGCGGCAGTGTACCGCACGGGGCCGGGATCCGGGACGAATCCCGACTCCCGTACCCCGAATCCCGGGAGCGCGTTTCCCTAGATAAGCCCGCGCCTCCGGCGGAGTTCGTACTCGGCCTGGGCCCAGTCGGCACCGGGATCGCCCGGGGCTCCGTTTCGCTCGAGGTAGATGAAGTACGCGAGCTCGGCAATCTCCGCGTGCGTGGGCTCCGCTGGGACGGCGGGCACGGCCTGGCGCCCGATGGTCTCGCGATCGGCCACGACGGCCATGGGTTCCGAGCCTGCGGTCTGCCTGCGCACCGAGGCCCGTCTGGCCGTCGTGCGCGGCTTCTCCGGGGCCGACGGGGACGCTGCCGTGGCTCGCTTGCGGCGCACGGGGCTGGCCGGTGCGGTGCCTGCCGGCAACTCCGGCGGCGAAGCCGCCGGCAGGGCCAGACGGGTCCGGCGGACGGAGGGCTTGGTGGCGGGGACGGCGTCGGTCTTCTTCACTTTCCCTGGCATGAGTGCGTCCTTTCGCGTGGGTGAGCGGGGGGCGGGGCGGATCCGGGATCCCAGATCCGCTCACGCGGGCCCTGCCCGCGCAGTCGTTATCCGTGTCCTTCTAGAGTAGCACGCACCCGCGTTTCAGGCGGGTCCCGGAACCCGTCCTCCCGCTTTCCCGTATGTGTCAGTAGGTTCCAGACAGAGGGAGTGACGACGTGCGCCTGACGAAAACCCGCCTCATCTTCGGTGCCACGGCCATTGGCGTGCTCGCGCTCGGGGGAGCAGCGTGGGCGGTGTTCGCCGGTGGTCCGACGACGATCGACGAGTCGCGGACCGCGAAGGTCGAGCGTGGCGACCTGGCCAAGTCGGTCGTGGCCACCGGACGGATCGAGCCCATCGCCAAGGTCGAGATCAAGTCGAAAGCCAACGGCATCGTCAAGGACATGAAAGTCGACATCGGGGACCGGGTCACCGCGGGACAGGTCCTGATTGAACTCGACAAGGACAACCTTGCGGCGCGGCTGCGGGAGATGCGCGCGTCGCTCGCGGGAGCCGAGGCCAACCAGAAGGCGGCCGAAGCCGAGCACGAGAAGAACAAAGTCGAGGCGGAAGGTCCCGACGTGCCCTTCGCGCGCCGCAATCTGGAGCGGGCGGAGCAGCTCTTCCGGGAGAAGCTCGTGCCGCAGCAGGGCCTCGATGACGCGCGGGTGGCCTTGGATCAGGCCCTGAACCGCCAGCAGGCTGCGCGTGTGCAACTGGGCGTGGCGCAGGCTCGCGTGGCCCAGGCACGCGCGGCGGTGGCCGCGGCGCAGGCCGCGGTGGACCGCGCCGAAGAAGAACTGGCCAATGCGACGATCCGCTCGCCCATCGACGGCGTCGTGCTCGCGAGACCCGTGGAACTCGGCAGCCCGGTGTCGTCCATTCTCAACATGGGCGCGAATGCCACGCTGGTGCTCGTGCTCGGCGACATCAACAGCGTGTACGTGAAGGGCAAGGTGGATGAGGCGGACGTCGGCCTCGTTCGGCTCGGTCAGCCGGCGCGCATCAAGGTGGAGACGTTCCGCGACAAGCAGTTCGAGGGCCGGGTGACGCAGATCTCGCCGATGGGCACGGAGGTCGACAACGTCGTCAGCTTCGAGGTGCGGGTGTCGATCGAGAATCCGGGGGGCGAACTGCTCGCGAACATGACCGCCAACGCCGAAATCATCCTCGAGGAACACACGAACACGCTCATCATTCCCGAGAACGCCATCGTGTACGACGCCCAGCGCAACGCGTCGGTCGATCTGGTCGATCCGGCGGCAGAGAACGGCCGCCGGCGAGCGAGCGTGAAGATCGGCGTCAGCAACGGGACGCGTACCGAGATCCTCAGTGGGCTGAGCGAGGGGCAACGGGTGGTGCTGCAGTAGAACAGGGACCGGGGGCCAGGGACCGGGGACCGGTGGTGGAGTTCCCCGTCCCCATTCATGGTCCGTGACCGGCGCACTGGAAACCGGCGATGACACTGTTCACCGATTTGTTCTCGCAGACGGTGGCCAACCTGCGGGCCAACAAGATGCGCAGCTTCCTGACGATGTTCGGCATCGTCTGGGGCGTGATCTCGATCCTGGTGCTCTCGGCCGTCGGCGAGGGCTTCTCGCGGGGCAACCAGAAGGTCCTCGAAGAACTCGGCAAGAACATCCTCATCATCCGCAACGGCCGGACGAGCATGCAGGCCGGCGGCGAACGCGCGGGCAAGATCATCCGGTTGACCTACGACGACGTGCTGACGCTGCGGCGCGAGTCCAGGCTCATCGAACACATCAGCCCGGAACTGACTCACGCGGTCCAGGCCAAGAGCCCGTACAACGCCAGCGCCGTCCAGATCAGCGGCATCTGGCCCGCCTACCAGTGGATGCGGACCATCGAGGTGGACCGGGGACGGCTGATCAACGAGCAGGACTGCGCCGAGGCGAGACGGGTCGTGGTCCTCGGGTTCGACGCGTCGAAACAGCTCTTCGCCGACCGCGACCCGGCGGGCGAGCGGGTCATGCTGGACGGCATCCCCTACGTCGTCGTGGGCCGGGTTCGGAAGAAAGAGCAGGACTCGAACTACCAGGGCCAGGACGACGGAAGGTTCTTCATCCCGTACGAAACGGCGCGCAGGGACTTTCCGATCCCGTCGCCGCAGGCCACGCCGGATCACCTGTCGGTCATCATTGCGGCGCCGTACGACCACGTCAGCCGGATGGTGCGCGAGATGATCGAGCGCGGCGACCGCGCCGCCGGGAGCTTCATCGGGTTCAATGCGCGCGGCCCGGTGGAACAGGAAGTCCGAGACATCCTGTCGAAGCGGCACGCGTTCGATCCGCGGGACGTCGAGGCCCTCAGCTTCTGGAACACGCAGCTCGAGTCGGTGCTGTTCGACAAGATGATCGGCGCCATGGACGAGTTCTTCACGGCCGTGGCGATCGTCACGCTGCTGCTCGGCGGCATCGGCGTGATGAACATCATGCTCGTGGCGGTCAAGGAACGGACCCAGGAGATCGGCGTCCGCAAGGCGATCGGCGCGACGCCGCGGACGATCCTCTTCCAGTTCATGAGCGAGGGCCTGCTCCTCACGGGCCTGAGCGGCCTCATCGGACTCGGAATCGGATGGGGTCTGTGCGCGCTGACGAACCTTGCGCCGATGCCCGCGCGGTTCGCGGGGATGATCGTGACGTGGCAGGTCGGCGCCTCGGCAGCCCTCCTGTTGACGGTGATTGGGGTCGCGGCCTCGGCGTACCCGGCTCGCAAGGCGGCCGGGCTGCCGCCGATCGAAGCGCTCAGGTACGAAGCGTAGAGCCGCGGTAGGGCGCGCTCGGCTAGCCGCGACGCAACTCGAAGAGCGAAGTCGGGCCGAGCGCGCCGGGGGCCATCATGCTGCTGAAGGAAATCATCATCCAGGCGTGGCAGTCGCTGATGGCGCACCGCTTCCGCGCGGGACTGACGATGCTCGGCATTGCGTGGGGCATCGTGACGGTCACGTCGATGATGGCCTACGGCAACGGGTTCAACACCGCCCTCATGAACGGCTTCTCGAACGCGTTCTCCACCGGCGTGGCCGTCATCTGGAACGGCCAGACCAGCATGCAGGCCGGCGGCGAGCGCGCCGGGCGCCGCGTCCGCATGAAGCTGGCCGACGTCGAGGCCGTCCGGACGCTGGGGCTCGTCAAGTACGTGAGCCCCGAGATCTACGAGTCGCTGCCCCTCAGCTACGGCAGCCGCCAGACGACGGCGGGTGTGCGCGGCGTGAATCCGGAATACGGGATCATGCGCTCGGAGGACGCGGCTATCGGACGGTTCATCAATGCGGAGGACGTGTCGCGCCGGCGGCGGGTGGCCTTCATGGGCACCGAGGTCGCGCGCAAGCTCTTCAGCAACAGCCCGGCTGTCGGCGAGACGATCCGCATCCGGGGCATCAGCTTCGAGGTCGTCGGCGTCCTCGAGGACAAGGCGCAGCTGTCGAGCTACTTCTACCCGGACAAGATGTCGGTGTTCATCCCGTACACCGTCATCGACCAGCTGTTCCACCAGGACTACATCGATACGATGGTCGTGCAGACCATCGCGCCCGCGTTCCACGACCAGGCCATCCGCCAGATTCGAGGCGTGCTCGCCGAGCGGCACCGCTTCGACGCGCGCGACGATCGCGCGCTGCTCATCAACGACTCCGCCGAGATCAGGCAGATCGTCGGGGGGATGACGACCGGGCTGAAGATCGTGCTGATGTTCATCGGCACGCTGACGCTCATGATCGGCGGCGTCGGGGTGATGAACATCATGCTGGTCTCGGTGACCGAGCGCACGCGCGAAATCGGTCTGCGCAAGGCGCTCGGCGCGCGCCGGCGCCAGATCCTCGTCCAGTTCCTGTCCGAGGCCCTCGTCATAACCTCGATAGGGGGCATGGTCGGCGTCGCCCTCACCTGGATTCTCGTGCAACTGGCGGGCGTGCGCCCGTTCCTGGCCGAGCTCATCGGCGACCCGAAGCGCGAGACGGACATCCACCTGCTGCTGACGCCGGACGTGGTGCTGGCGGCCACCCTCATCCTGATGGTGACCGGGATCCTCAGCGGCCTCTGGCCGGCCTGGCGGGCTTCACGGCTGGATCCGATCGAGTCGCTCAGGTACGAATAGGCAGGCGACAGGCGACAGGCGGCAGGCGACAGGCGGAAGGCGGCAGGCGACAGGCGGCAGGCTCGAGACTTTCGAGACTCATCCCTGAGAACTGAAAACTGAAAACTGAGAACTGAAAACTGCCGCCCGGGCGTCAGGTGAGGCGGCGGATGAGGTGGGAGAGGCGAGCGGGTCAGACTCGCCTCCCCCGGGGCCGGTGTGTGGAGGCCACCACATCACAGGCATTGGGTCTGGAGGACATTCCTCGCGCTAGAACCGCTGCAATTCGCAGGCCAGTGGCCCCCTGCACCTTCCGATGTGCCAATTCGTTGCCAACAGGGAAGTTGCGGGCAGCCCCCGCGTCCGCACACGTCGGGACTTTGGCGCCCGCGTCCCACGGATGTCACCCGAATGACGTAATTGCCGTGCGGAGGAGCACAGCGATGCTCCCCAGGCCGACGCGGCCTGCCCGCGAGCGCGGTGTTTGCCCGGTGCGGGCCGTCGGGACTACCATCGGACGACGTGAGCGATCCGATCCGCCTCCTGATCCTCGACGCCGCGCCGTACCGCTCCGCGCCCGCGGCGGCGGCGCGGCGGGTACTGGCAGACCTGGCGGTCAATCGCGGCTGGACGCCGCGGACGTTCTTCCTCCCGGACCTGCCGATTGCCGACTGCGTCGCCGACTTCAAGTGCTGGACGCGCACCCCCGGCGTGTGCGCCATCGACGACGCCAATCGCGACGTGGCTCGGGCCTTCATCGAGAGCGACATCGCCGTCTTTCTGACGCCGGTGACTTTCGGAGGCTACGCGTCGGACCTCAAGAAGGCGCTGGATCACCTGATTCCCAACATCCTGCCGTTCTTCGAGACGGTAGACGGTGAAACGCACCACGGGCGCCGCTACGCGCGCCTGCCGACTTTCCTGGCGCTGGGCCTGGCGCCTGCCGCAGATCCCGAGGCCGAGCGGACATTCCATGCGCTGGCGGCACGTAATGCGCTCAACATCCGCGGCGCGCGTCATGCCAGCGTCGTGCTCCGGGCAGACGAGGGCGCCGACGCGGCGGCCTCCGCGATCATCAGGGCCGTCGAGTTTCTCGCGTCAGGAGAGGCCGGGCAGCCGGCGCTGGCCCTCGGGCTCGAGGGGAGTGACATCCTGGCCTGCGTCGATGGCGTGCCGCCGGCGGACCGACAGGACCGGGTACCGCAGCAGGTGGTCCTGCTGGTCGGCAGCCCCGGCGCGGAACGCAGCACGTCAGCCTCGTTGGGCGCGGCGCTGGTGGCCTCGCTCGAACGGCGCGGCGTGCCCTGCGAGACGCGTCTCCTGTACCGCGAGAAGCGATCTGCGGCTGCTATGGATGCGCTGCTGACGACGATCGACCGGGCGGACCTGCTCGTCCTGGCGGCGCCCTTGTACGTGGACTCGCTGCCGGCACCCGTCATGCGGCTCCTCGAGCAGATCGCCGCGCGCCGCGCGGCCACGTCATTCGAGTCACGGCCGGGTCTCGTCGCAATGGTGAATTGCGGGTTTCCCGAGGTGCAGCACAACTACACCGCGCTCGCCATCTGCCGTGGCTTCGCCCGCGCGGCCGGATTCCGGTGGACCGGCGGCCTGGCGCTCGGAGGCGGCGGGATGGTCGGCGGCCGTCCGCTGTCGGCGCTTGGCGGCCGCGGGCGCCACCTCGTCAGGGCGCTGGACCTGACTGCAGGTGCGCTGGCTTCGGGGCAGGGGGTGCCTGCGGAGGCGGTCACGCTGTTCGGGCGCAAGACCGTCCCGTACTGGCTGTACCGCTGGTTCGGGGATCGCGGCTTCCGACGATCGGCGCGGCGCCACGGCGTCGCGGACCGGATGCGGGACCGGCCGTACGGCAGGGACCGGGGACCGGGGACCGGGGACCGGTTCTGACGACGGGTCCCCACCCCCGTTCTAGAGCGGGTCTACTCCGGGGCAACTCCGGGATGAGACCCGCTCTAGAACGGGGGTGTTCGGCAAGAACACAGATGAGGAGCAGCGATGTCAGCACCCGTTGAACGATGGAAGGAAAACCCGTACGGTTATGCGCTCGGTGAGCGAGACGTGATGCAGGCGCTCGAGTCGTCACCGGCGCGGCTGCAGCGCGTGGTCGAGGCGATGACGCCGGTCCAGTTCTCGCAGAGCTGCGCGCCCGGCAAGTGGACGGCGGTGCAGATCCTCCTGCACCTCGCGCAGACGGAGGCGGCCTTCGGCCTTCGGATCCGCATGGCCGTCACCACGCCTGGCTACGTCGTCCAGCCGTTCGATCAGGATGCCTGGCTGCTGCGGGAGCCGCTCATCGGCGGGCCCGACGCGTGGCACGCCTACCTGGCCATCCGTCAGTTCAATCTGCCGCTCTTCCGCAGCCTGACGCCTGACGAGCGCGCGCTGGCTCTGCACCATCCCGAACGCGGCACGATTCACGTGGAGTGGATCCTCGAGATGCTCGCGGGGCACGAACTGCACCACCTGACGCACCTCGAGACCATTGCGGCACAGGACCCGGGCCAGACGGGCGGCCGGTAACGGCTGACCGGACGAGTGCGCCGCGCCGGAACGCGGTTGACGAGGTGGCCCAATCCGCGTGTGTCAGCGGCCCCTGGTTGACAACGCACGGCATTCTGGGCGATAACGCAGCCGGCACGACGCCCAGACGACCAAGGTTTCGACAGCCCCTCCCTGGCGATTCGCTTCGTGGCCGGTTTCCGTTGCGGTTCTTTCCGCGCGAGTCCGGCGGCGCCGGCGATGCGCGGCATTACGCCCCCGGGGAGGATGGCGATGAAACGCGCGTGTCTAGGCGTCGTGGTGTTCGCTCTCATCGTGTCCCCGGCGCTGGCCCAGACGAAGCCCAAGCCCAAACCCAAGCCGGCGCCCGCCGCGGCCGCTCCGGCTGCGCCCGCCCCGGTGGCCCCGGCGCCTCCCGCGCCCCCTCCGGAATCGCCCATCGACGCCATGCTGAAGGCGCGGGCCCTCGAGCAGAGCTACAACCCGGTCCTGCTTCGTTACCTGCTCGAGGAGGGGCGGCCGAAGCTGACGCCCGACCAGCACAAGCTGGCGCTCGATCAGATCGTGGCGCGCTTCAAGGCGGATATCGACATCACGCCGGCAGGGGGCGCGACGGCGTCGCTCGCGGCACTCGCCGGCATCCTCGCGCCTGGCGCGGTGGGCGAGGGCCTGAGCGAAGGTGCGGGATCGGTCTGGGAAGCGTGGGTGGACGCCGCCCTCCTCCTCGTCAAGGCGGGCTACCCGCAGGATGCCCTGCCGTTTCTCGAGAAGTGCGTGACCACCAATCCCTATGCGGACCTCCGGTCGCGGTGCACGATCGGTCTCGCCGCCGCCGATCCCGCCAAGGCGTTCGACACGCTGATGGCCCTGACCGGAAAGGGCAAGCCATCGGACGTCGTCGAGATGGCGTTGCGCCTGCTCGGTGACCTGGCCGGATCGGAGGGGCTGCCAGCGGAGCAGAAAGAGGCGGCGATCGCGGAACTGCTGGGCCGCACCAAGGGGATGATGAACAACATCTACTACGCGGCGGCGATCGACGGCCTCGAGCGGGCTCGCGATCCGCGGGCCGTCGAGCCCATCCGCAAGCTGACGGGAGGCATGAACGAGCCCGCGGTCAAGTGGGCGGCGAAGCGGGCACTGCTGCTGACGTTCAAGGACCCGGCCATCCTCGAAGTCGTCCGGAAGGACGCCAAGGGCGGCATGATGAAGACGGATGACGACAAGTTCACGGCGGCGACGCTGCTCATCCAGGCCGGAGATGCCGGCGGGTTCGCCTACGCGAACGAGCAGCTCACCAAGAAGAAAGGCGGGTTCTTCTCGTCGAATCGGGATGCCGACTACCGCCCGGCCATCGTCCGGGTGCTGGCGGAGTACGGCGGCGCACAGGCGGTGCCGGTGCTGAAGGCCGGTCTGGCCGTCCAGAAACCCGATGAATGGCTGCGGGCCTACATCGCCATCGCGATGGCCGAGCTTGGTGATACGTCCGCCATCGATGACGTGCGGCGGGCGCTGACGGTGAACAACTGGACGCACACGCGCCTGCGCGCGGCGGAGGCGCTCGCGAAACACGGGGATGCTTCGGGCGTGCCCGTGCTCCAGGCTATGGCGCAGGACCCCGGGTTCCTCAAGAAGGCGGCGGATGTGATCTCCGGCACGGACATCGACTACGACGCCATGCGGGCGGAGATCGCGCGTTCGCTGGGCCGGATGAACCTGCCGGCGGCGGTGCCCGTGCTGACGGCACTGGTGGCTGATCGAGTGGCTGACGTCCGCGTCGCGGCAGCGTACGCGCTCGCACGGATGAGCGATGCGTCGGCGCTCGACGCCTATCCGACCGCCATGACTCAGGATTACGGTCAGGACGGGGGGCATGCCCGGACGCCGGACGTGCTCGCGCACCTGGTGCGGATGGCCGCGCTGCAATTCGGCCAGGATCCCCGCACGAAGGCGGTGATCGACAAGGCGTCGGCGTCCGAGATGCCGACGATCAAGTTCCTGGCGCTGGTGGCGCAGGCCTCATAGCGGGCTCGGGGCCCCGCCCCCGGGCCCCTGACCCCGGATCCCGGGGCCCAGCCCTGTCGCCCGTCGCCTGATCCCTGTTCCCTGTTTTCCTGGGGTGGGTAACGGGGTTCGAACCCGCGACTTCCGGAGCCACAGTCCGGCGCTCTACCGCTGAGCTATACCCACCATTCGCCGAACCTTCAGTGTAGCACTGGGCCAAGAGACCCGCCAAGCCGAGAACCCGGCCGCGACGGCACGAATGCGGCCGGTGCCGACGCCGAAATCACTCCCGGAGTGATTCCGAGGCCCGAAGATGTCCGCCGGCGGGGAGACCTCGAATCACCGAATCACTCCGGGAGTGATTTCGGCACGCCGCCATCGAGCACGCCGGCTACCCAGTCGAGGTTCATCCGCGCGACATGGTAGTCGCGCTGCGCCGCCGCCAGGTTGGCGCGCGCGATGTTGACGTTCTGCTCGGCGTCCTGCACTTCGAGCCGCGTCTTCACGCCCAGCTCGTACCCCTTCTCGGCCAGAAAAAGGAGCTGTTCGGCCTGCTTCACCGGGCCGGTCAGCGCGTCGAGCAGCGCGGCGGCTTCCCTGGCGCTGTCGATCGCGGTCCGCACCTCGAGGGTGATGCCCTCGCGCAGCTTCAGCTCGTCGATGTCGATGCTGGCGAGGGTGCTCCTGACCTGCGCGACCTGTCCCCTGGTCCGCCATCCGTCGAAGAGCGGGACCGTCGCGTAGACCCCGGCGTTCCAGGAGGTGCCCGTCGAGCCGATCGACGGCAGGCTGAGATGGCGCTTGCCCCAGGCCGCGGAAAAGTCGACGCGGGGCTTGTTGGCCGACGAGGCGATCTTGATGAGTTCCGTGTAGATGCCCTGCTGGATGTTGATCTCGGCCACCTCCGGGCGGTTCTGGAGCGCCGTGGCCAGCAGCTCGTCGTAGGTGGGAACCGGGTCGACCGTGGTGGCCAGCGTGCCCTCGACGTCCACGTCCTGCGGCTCGGCCAGCAGGAAGCGCAGTTGCTCGCGCGCCGCGCGCACGAGGTTCTGCGCCCGGATCACCCCGGGCCTGGCATTGTCGTACTCGACCTGCGCGGCCAGGACGTCGTAGTCGGTGGCCGTTCCCGCGTCGCGGCGCTTGGTGACCTCGTCGAGGCGCCGGCCCCGCTGAGCCAGGCTGTCCTCGGCGATGCGGACCATCTCGCGGGCGGCGAGCACGTTGTAGAACGCGCCGGTTACGTCCTTGATGACGGCCTGCCGGAACCGCCGCAGCTGCTCGTCGCTGTAGTCGAACCCGAGCTTGGCGGCGCGAATGGCGGCGCCGACCTGTCCCCAGGTAAACAGCACCTGGGTGACCCCGAAGCTGGCCGACGACACGTCCTGACGTCCGCCGAAGATCGAGCCGAGGTCGGGCGAGTCCTCGGAGCCGCCGCCTTCGGGCATGAACCCGCTGAAGAGCTTCGAGGTCGTGTTGTCGAACGTGCGGGTGAAGCTGGCCGTGAATGTGCCGTGCGGCAGCGCGGCGGCACGCTCCTCGAGGTACTTGCCCTCCACCCACTTCTTGTATTCGATTGCCTTCTGAACGTCGCGGTTCTGCGCGGCCGCCAGCGCCAGCGCCTGGTCGAGGGTCAGCACCTTCACGGCCGCGGGCGACGTGGACCTGGCAGCCTGCTCGGCCTGCGCCGCCAGCGTCGGAGCCGCACCGGCGACCGCCGACAGGGCCGGAGCCGGGGGCGCGGCGAAGACCTGCGCCGATGCCGGCTGGCCGGCGACGACCAGCAGCGCGAGCGACATCGCCGCGGTCCCGACGGCGGCGACAGCCTTCTTCCGGCCGAACAGCCACACCGTGATGTCGTCGAGGATGGTGTAGACCACCGGTACGACGATGAGCGTCAACAGCGTGGACGTGATGAGGCCGCCGACGACCGCGCGGGCCATCGGCGCGCGGAACTCCGCGCCCTCGCCCAGCGCGAAGAAGAGCGGCAGCATGCCGAAGATCATCGCCGTCGTGGTCATCAGGATCGGCCGCAGGCGCGTTCGGCCCGCCGTGACGAGCGCCGTGCGGCGGTCCATGCCGCGGCCGCGCAGGACCTTGGTGTAGTCCACGAGCAGGATCGCGTTCTTGGTGACGAGGCCCATCAGCATGATGAGCCCGATGAGCGACATGATGTTGATCGTGTCGCCGGTCAGCCAGAGCGTGCCGGCCATTCCGACAATCGACAGCGGCAGCGAGAGCATGATGGCGAGCGGGTCGATGAACGACTCGAACTGCGCCGCCAGGATGAGGTAGACGAAGATCACCGCGAGCAGCAGGGCCTCGGCCAGGTAGCCGAACGACTCGATCATCATCTCTGTGTCGCCGCCCTGGACGATCTCGTAGCCCGGCGCCAGCGTCACGCGGGAGGCCGCTTCCATCGCCAGCGCGCCCGCCGTGCCGAGCGGCAGGTTGTCGAGGTTGGCGTCCACGGCGACCTGCCGCTTCATGTCGCGTCGGCCGATCTCGGCGGGCGAGGTCGCCCGTGTGAAGGTGACCAGATCGCTCAGCGGGACCAGCGCGGGTCCGGCCGCCGTCTGCACCGTCATGTTGAGGTCGCGGACCTGCTGCACGCTGCCGCGGAGGTGCTGGGGCAGCCGCACACGGACGTCGACCGCCTCGCCTTCCTCATCCTCGTACGTCGAGACCGCCTGGCCGCCGACCAGCACGCCGAGCGTGCTGGCGAGCGGGCCGCTGCCGAGCCCGAGCGCGGCGGCGCGCTCGCGGTCGACGGCGAGCCGGTACTCGGGCAGGTCGTACTCCATCTGCGCTTCGATGTCGACGATGCCCGGCACGGTGTACAGCTCTTTCTTGATCTGCGCCGCGTACTGCTTGAGCGTGACGATGTCGTCGCCCTGCACCGCGACCTGGAGCGGCTTCTGCCACGCGTCCGGTTCCTCCTGAATCGAGATCACGATCCCCGGAATCCGCTCGAGGCGCGGGCGAAGGCCGTGGATGAACTGCCGCATCGTGACGTCCCGCTCGTGCTTGGCCGCGAGCTTGACGAACAGGCTGGCGTCCCGGACGGTGTCGGCGTCGCCCGCACCGATGGCGGCGTACGTGTACCGCACCTCTTTCGATTCGGCGAGCGCCTTCAACACGTCCTCGAGGCGGCCGCGCGTCTCGGCAATGGACGACCCGGGGGCGCTCTTCAGCTTGATGATGAACTCGCCCTGATCCATCGGGGTCTGGAACTCGGTTTCCAGGCTGGCGAACACGCCGAGCCCGCCGACGAAGGCCGCGAACGCCACCGCCACGATCGTCTTGCGGTGATCGATCGACCACCCGATGACGCCGCGGTAGGCGTCGGCCATGCGCTCGAACCACTCGTTGAACGCGTCGAGCGGCCGGTGCCACCAGCTCCGCTTGCCGCCGCGCAGGATGTCCGGATCGTGCCACCGCGACGAGAGCATCGGGTCGAGGGTGAAGGACACGAACAGCGACACGAGCACCGCGAACGCGACGGTCAGGCCGAACTGGAAGAAGAAGCGGCCGATGATGCCCTTCATGAACGCCACGGGCACGAACACGGAGATGATCGACATCGAGGTCGCCAGCACGGCCAGGCCGATCTCGTCGGTCCCCTTCCGGGCGGCCTCGAAGTGGTCCTCCCCGTGTTCCAGGTGCCGCACGATGTTCTCCCGCACGACGATGGCATCATCGATGAGGAGCCCGATGGCGAGCGACAGCGCCATGAGGGTCAGCATGTTCAGCGTCATGCCGAGGAAGTACATGACGATGAACGCGGAGATGACCGAGATCGGCAGCGTCAGGCCCGTGATGACCGTCGACCGCCACGAGTTGAGGAACAGGAAGACGATGAACACCGTGAGGATGGCGCCCAGGACGAGCGTGATCTGCACGTCGGCCACGGCCTCCCGGATGAACCCGGACGTGTCGCGGATGATCTGGATTTCGGCGCTCGACGGGATCTGCGTCCGCAGTTGATCGACCTCGGCGCGCACACCGTCCACCACGGCGATCGTGTTGGCCTTCGTCTGCTTGATGATGTCGATGGCCACGGCCGGTTCGCCGTTGATCAGCGCGAGCGACCGCTGCTCCTCGATGGTGTCCTCGATGGTGGCGACGTCCGACAGCCGGATGGGCTGGGTGCCGCGGCGGCTGATGACCATCGAGGCGAATCCCTCGGTCTGGACGGGCTTGCCGGCGATGCGCAGCGGCATCTCGGTGCCGCCCATGGTCAGGCGGCCGAGCGGCGTGTTCACGTTCTCCGACGCCAGGCCGGCGACGACCTCGTCGACGCCCATGCCGAGCGCCGACAGGCGCACGGGATCCAGGTTGACGGCGACCTCGCGGTTCGACGCGCCGACCAGCTTCGCGCGCGCGACGCCGGGAATGTTCTCGACGCGGCGTTTCACCGTGCGCTCGGCCAGCTCGCTCAGCCGCCGCGGCGACATCGTGGTCGAGCGCACCGCCAGCGAGATGACGGGCATCGCCGCGAAGTCGAACTTCTGGATGACGGGCTCCTTCATCGTCTCGGGCAGATCGCGTCGGATGGCATTGATCTTCGCCCGCGCTTCCTGCGAGACGTCGTTGATCTTGACCTCGAGCTCGAACTCGACGATGACCGAAGACAGCCCCTCGCGCGAGATCGAATTGACGTGTTTGACGCCAGAAATCGGGTTGACGGCTTCTTCAATCTTCCGGCTGACTTCGCGCTCGACCGTCTCGGGCGAGGCGCCCGGGTACTCCGTGATGATCGAGAGCACCGGGATTTCGACTTCCGGCATCATGTCGACGGACAGTCGGCGCCACGAGAACAGGCCGACCGTGACCAGCGTCAGCATCATCACCGTGGCCACGACCGGCCGCCGGATGGACAGGTTCGAGAGGAACATCGCTACGCGCCCTCCCCGGTTCCGGCAACGACGGGATCGCCGGGCTGCAGCGAGAATCCACCGCGCGTGACGACCGGATCGCCGGGCTCGATGCCCGACACGATCTCCACCATCGCGCCGTTCGTCCGGCCCGTCCGCACGCTGCGCTTCTCGGCCTTGCCGCCCACCGCGAGGAACACGTCCGCGCTCTGCTGTTCGAGATTCCAGTTGAGCAGCGCCTCGCGCGGAACCTGGAGGACATCGGCGCGCGTCGCGACGATGATCCGCCCTTCCACGAAGGCGCCACCCTTGAGCTGCCCATCGGCGTTCGGCACCTCGACGACGACTTTGGCCGAGCGGTTCGCGGCGTCGATGGTCGGGTTGATGAACTTCACCTTCCCCGAGAACGTCCGCCCGGGCGCGGTCACGGTGGTGAACTCGATCGTCTGGCCGACCCTGACCGCCGAGAGCTCCGAGGCCGGCACGGAGACGGTCAGATCCAGCAAGCGGTTGTCCACGATCCGGAACAGCGGGTCGCCGCTGCCCATGTTCTCGACGCGGTCACCGACGCTCACGCCCCGAAGCGCCACGACGCCGTTCATGGGCGCGACGATGGTCGACTTCGCCAGACGGGCCTCCGCAGTACGCGTCTGCGCTGCGGCCGCGGCCGTCCCCGCCTCCGCCGCCTCGACCGCGCTCTTCGCATCGTCGAACGCCTGCGGCGTGATCAGGCCGTACTGCCGGAGCTGCTGCGCCCGCTCGTATTCGCGCCTCGCCCGGGCCTCGGCGACCTTGGCCTGCGCCTCGACGGCGCGGAGCGCCGCGATGCCCGCCTCAGTCTCTGTCGAATCAAGACGGGCGAGCCGATCGCCCTTGCGCACCGGTACCCACTCGGTCACGTACACGGCAGCCACCGTGCCCGTGACCTCCGACTTCACGTCGGCCGAGAACTTGGGCGCGAGCGTGCCGACGATATCCACGCTCTCCTCGAAGGCGAAGCGGGCGGCCGGCGCGATGGTGACGGCGACCGGCGGCCGGCCCGTCTCCCGCTCCGCCGCCGGGGCGGATTCGGACTGGCTCGAGCACGCCCCGGCGAGGGCGGTTCCGGCGAGAAGGAGACTCATGATCACGTGACGGATCCGACTCATTGCGTACTGGCTCCCTGCGCGCGAGGCGCGTTCGTAAGACCGTCGAACAAGAGGCCGATCAGGCGGCGGACTCCTTCGGCGCCGACCTTCTCGAACGCCGGATGGAGTTGCCGCTCGTTGCTGCCCTGGAGGATGCCCTCGACCGCCATCGCGACGTCGCGCGGCGGCACGTCCCGCAGTTCGCCCGCCGTGATGCCCTCGGCGACGATCCGCTCGACGGCATCGAGGAAGCGCGTGTCGAAGACCGAGACGTCGAAGTTCGGGACGGCCTCGGGAGGGCCCAGGAAGACGGCGTGGGCGACACGGACGACCGGGACGTTCAACTCGAACTGGCCGTACACTTCCTCGCAGAGGGCCGTGATGCGGTCGCGTGCCGTGCCCGGACGGGCGAGCGCCCGATCCACGGTGTCGGCAAACTGGCGCTGTGCTTCGTGAAGGATGGCGAGGAGCACGCCTTCCTTGCTCCCGAAGTGGTAGTACAAGGCCGGCTTGGTGACGCCGGCGAGATCCGCGATCTCCCGCACGGAGGCACCGGCGTAGCCCTTGCGATCGAAGACCTGAACGGCGGCTCTCAGGAGGCGGGTCTTGACCTGTTCGTCGGGTTCGACCGGGATGGGCTGGAGCGGAGAAACGGATACGGTCATCTGGACGTCCCTGGTTACCTACCGGTAGGTCAGGAATACCTACCGGTAGGTATACTACCAGATACGGTCGGTGGCTGCGAGAAGTTCCCCGGAAACCCGGCGCCGACACCTGCGGCCGGGGTGGACAGGACAGTGATCCTCGTCGGGGCCCGGGACCCGGGTACCGCTCCGAGACACGCACGGGGAGGGACACGCCAGGGCTTCCGGCGCTGCGCCTGGCCCGAGGATCACAGATGAACAGCCGGCCGTGACGTCGCATCTTCTCCGGTCTGGCGCTACAATGGCCCCGCGACGTGCTCCGGCCCCCGTTTCGTGATGACGGTGTCCACCTGAGGCGGCCTCCCCGGCTGCCAGCCGTATCCGGGAGAAAGGAGTCCAGCGATGTCGTGGATCTCGCGACCGTTCGGGTCAGTCGTCCTGCTCAGTCTGGTGCTTGCCACCGGGTCCTGCGGCGGTCCCGTAGCGACCGGTGATCTCGACAAGATCCAGGTGGAGATTTCGGCCTTTTACATCACCGTGTCGAACGTTTCCGGCGGCGCCCTGCTCGAGGTGCGGCCCGAGATTCTGCCGGTCGGGCGCCAGACCACCTATTCGACGTATCTTCCGCGGCTCGAGAGCGCCGAGAAGCGCGACATCCCGGTGAACACGTTCCGGAACAGCGACGGCGTGCCGTTCTCGCAGCGGAGCGTCAAGGCCCAGGTCGTCGGCGTGTCGGCGAAGGACATGAACGGGAAGGACCTGCGCGTCGAAGTGCCGTGGAAGTGAAGGCACGGGCGGGTCGGGTTCAGATCTCGAGGCCGACCGACCGCATCAGTTCAAGGGCGTTGGTCCTGGTCATGACGCCGGGCCGGCAGACGTAGTCGAAGGTCATGCGTCCGCCCTCGAGGTGATCCTCGAAGTGCACGTTCGCGGCGCGGGGCGCGAGCGCGTCCGCGATCTCCGACAACGAGAGGTCGTGCGTCGTCACCAGGCCGATCGCGCCCCCGTCCACCAGGCCCCGCAGGATGGCCTCGGCGCCAATCCGCCGATCGTGCGAGTTCGTGCCGCTCAGCATCTCGTCGAGGAGGAAGAGCGGCGGTACGGGTTCGCGCACCGACGTGACGATCCGCCGGAGCTTGGTGATCTCCGCGTAGAAACGCGACGTGCCGCCCTGCAGGGAATCCTGGACGCGCAGCGTCGCCCCGACGGCGACCTCTGTCAGCGCCAGCCGCTTCGCGCGGACGGGCGCGCCAGCGAGCGCCAGCACGGCGTTGACGCCTACGGTCCGCAGCAGCGTGCTCTTGCCCGACATGTTGGAGCCGCTGACCACCAGGGCCTGAGGAACCCCCTCATCCCGGCGGCCAGACAGGCGCACGTCGTTCCTGACGCAGGAGGAGGCGGGGATGAGCGGATGCCCCAGGGCCTCGCCGTCGAAGAGCGGCCCTTCGTCGGGGGCCACGACCACGGGAAACGGGTCGTCCGGGTGTTCGAACGCGTAGCCGGCGAGCGAACTGAGCGCTTCGAACTCTCCGGTCGCCCGGATCCAGCCGGGGATAGCCGGGCCGCAGGCCGCGCGCCACGACTCCAGCGCGAACGCGAACTGCGTGCCCCACAGCAACAGATAACTGAATGGGGCGAAGAGCTGGTTGCGCCTGGCGTCCAGCAGGTCGATCGCGCGCTGGAGGGCCGCGATGCGACGCGATGGCGCGAGGCCCCCGATGTCGAACGCCGCGCGCAGCGCGACGAGACGGGGGCTGACGAATCGCTCGTGTTCGAGACGTTCCAGCAGCCGAAGGAGCAGGACGAGATCCTGGCGGGCGGCCTCGACCTCATCGATCACGCGCCGGACGCGGCTCCGAAGAGGCCACGCGAAGGCGACCTCCACGACCGCAACGAGCGCGAACGGCAGCGGACCGAAGACGCCGGCCCACCACCCGGCGAGGGTCACAACAGCGGCCGACGCCAGAAGCGCGGCTGCCACGCGGGCAGCCGGCGAATCGAGCCGCCGGGGAGCCGTGGCCCAGTCCGACAGCTCGTCGGGGTGCAATCCCGCCCGGACGTCTTCGCCCGCGATCGTCAGGTCTTCGCGCAAATCCAGACGCGGTCGGAGTTCGCCCACGGCGGCCTGGCGCGCCGCCACTTCCTCAGCGTCCGCCGGCGCGAGCAGCCACGACGCGAGCGTCTCCTCGCCGGCGCGCGTCCGCGCCGCGCAGATCAACTCGAACAGCGATCCCCGTCCGAAGAGATCGAGGTCCGCCGCATAGAGATGGCCGGCATCAAGAAATCGGTCGCCTGCAAGCCCCTGTCCGGTCCAGCGATCCTCGAGACGAGCCAGTCCCCTGGCGTAGAACGCCGCGGAGCGCTCCGCCCGCTGCCGGGACTGGATTACCCGGCCGTGAGCGAGGGCCAGACCGACGAAGACGGCCAGGGGGAGCACCGCCCACCAGGCTGACCAGAGGCCGGACCGCCAGGCCAGCCACGCGATCACCGCGGCAGCGGCCACCAGGACGAGCCGACCCCGCGAAAGCGACACTTCGCGCCGAGTCAGTCGGAGGACCTCGGTCTGACGTGCCTCCAGCCGGACGTGGTACTCCGTCTCGGGGTTCCCTGCGCTCGCCATGGCCGACAGTATAGTCGGCCTTCAGCCTGGACTTGGTTGACGGGCGTGACCCCACCAAATGAAGCGAATTCTTCGTCACCCCCGTGGAGGCTGGGGTCCAGCCCTGGATTCCCGCTTGGGCGGAAACGACGGAATTCCAGCGTTCGAACGAGGACTCGACGGTCTCAGGAAGCCTCGCGGGTGGTCCGACGGGCAGGTCAGCGACAAATCCGGCATCGCGCGACCCAGATTCGCCGGTCGGTACAATCGGATGGCGCCCCCCACAGATGGCGTGGCTCTCAAGTCGTGCGTGCAGAATGACTTGCGGGATACGGAATGTGGCAGCCAGTCGGTCCGGCGGTTGCATTCTCGTCTCCGACATGCACAGGCTGATCGATCCTCCCAGTCCCCAGTTCGAGTCGTTCCGGGATGGCCTCGGCGTACGCCTGCTGCGAACGGATGTATCTGGGAACGCGGTGTCCGTCCTGCGGTTGAACCGCGATCTCTCGGCGCTGCAGCACGCCGTGCGCGACCGTGTCGATCGTCTCGCCACGCTGCGGCTCGCAGGATTCGCGCCCGTCAGGGGAGCCGGCCCGGCGTCGGACGACGCCTTCGCATTCGAGATTACGTCGGACCACGTCGAGGGCGTCCGGCTGCTGGATGTTCTGGAACTCTCGGGAAACGGCCGGCTGTCGATTGGCGTCGACGCCGCCTTGCACGTCATCCGTCAGGCGCTTGGAGCGCTGGCCGCACTCCACGAATCGCGCACGGTGACCCACGGGGCGATCGGTGCTGGTCGTCTCATCCTGACGGGCCGTGGCCAGGTCGTCATGACGGACTACGTTCTCGGGCTCGCGCTGTCGCACTTGGAGTACCCGCAGGCGCGGCTGTGGATGGAACTTGGCGTAGCCGTGACGCCCGGCGTATCGACGGTGCGCTTCGACGAACAGACCGATATCACCCAGGTTGCCCTCGTGGGACTGGCCCTGCTCAGCGGTCGTCCGCTCGACGTCGAGGACTATCCGGACCGGCTCACGAGCCTGATCGACTCGCTGCGCTGGCGGCTCGGCAGTGATGGAGATGCCGACTTCATCGACGCCGCCGGCGACTGGCTCCGCGGAGCCCTGAACCTCGGGCCGCGCCGGCGGAAGCAGTCGGCCCGCCAGGCGCAGATCGCGCTCGAAGCCATCGTGACCCGATACCGGCAGGCCGCATCAACGGTGAATCCCCTCAGGGCCTTGCTGGGTGACTACCAGCGAGCCCGAGGTCCTGCGGCGTCAGACAGCCGAGCCGTACCGGCTGCGGTCGTGGCCGACGAGGCTCGGCCTCCGTCGCCACCAATCGTCGAGCTGCCCCGGCCGGCCCACGACGCCTTCGGAGTGGTTGCGGACACGAGCGCTGACGCGCCGACAGCTACCTGCCCACCTCCAAGCCCCGATGTCCCATCTCCGTCGCGGGAATCTGCCGAGCGGGCCCAACCCTCGGGGATCCTTGTGCGGCGGCGGCCGGCGGTCCTTGTCACGCCGGAGGGCGAGCCGGAGTCCGCGCCGAGAGATGCCATCGCGGCCCCACCTGAACCACCGCGTGTCACGGTGCGACGGCGGCTGGCGGTCCCGGTCAGGCCGATGGGCGCTCCCGGGCCTGCCCCGGAGGCGCCGGCCCCGGAACCGGCCGAGCCACCGCGGGGCGTGGTGCGGCATCCGCCGGTGGTCCAGATCCTGCCGAGCGCTGGCTCCTCGGATGCGAACGCCGGGGAACGTCCCTCCAGCCCCCAGGACTCGGCCCCGAACGAGCGGGCGGGTTGCGATGGCCCAATCCACGGCGTTGCCGAGTCCGCGAGCCGTAGGCCTGAGCCGTTGCCGGTCACCGGGAGGGTGGCTGCGGACCAGACGGCGGTCCCGTTCGGTCGAGCGGCGGCAACCGGCGCGCGCGCAGCCGCGATCCTTCTGCTGGCCTCGCTGGCTTGGGTCGCCGCAGCCTTGCGGGTCGTGTCGTCGGTGCTGGCGAGGGGCGTTGCCGCATCCGAGGCACGCACCCGTCGCGCACTCGTGGGGCTGGCTGCCGTCATCGCCACCGCCAGCGCCTGCGCGGGACGGGCGCTGGCGATCGCCGGCGCGACTGCCGCGCGACTCGTGTCGGCGTCCGTCCGCAGCGCGGCGTCGTCTGCCGGGGTTGCGGGGCGTGCGCTCGGCCGGGGCACGGCCGCGCTCGTTGCAGCAAGCGTTCGCATGGGCACCGTGGCCCTCGCGGCGGGCGGCCGGCTCGCCAGGGCAGTCGGCCGCAGGGGTGCAGCGGCCGTCCGCGTCGGCGCTCGTGGTTTGCGCAGGGGCGCCGTGACTGGATCGAGGGCGCTGTGGCGAGCCTGCCGGGTTTCAGCCGTGGCCCTCCGCGCCGCCGCGGTGCGTCTCGCTCGGGGCGCGGCGGTCGCGGTGCGGTTCATCGCCCGTGCGGCCGTTGCGGCCGGAGGGCGCAGTGTCGTGCTGGCCGGGCGTGGGCGCGTGCTGGCATCCGACGTCGCCGAGCGCGCCAGAGCGATCCGCGTCAGTCGGCCCGTGGCCGTCGCCGCTCTGCTAATCGCCTTTTCGTGGCCGGGTGTCCGTCTCGCACGCGCCTGGTGGCCCTGGATTGTCGAGCAGCGGCTGCCGGTCTCGGGAACGGCCGACGATGGGGTACGCGACACGGCCCCGACGGACGTCGCTACGGCCGGGACCGGGACACTGGACGTCCGTTCCGAGCCGGCAGGGGCCGACGTGTGGGTCGATGGGGTCCACCGTGGGCGAACCCCAATCGTGCTGCAGACAGTGGCGCACGGGGCTCGGACGCTGCTGCTGCGCGGTCCGGCTGGTTCAGTCCGCACCACCGTCCGTGTACGGCCAGGTGAAACGACGGACCTCACGGTGCCGATCTTTTCCGGCTGGATCGCTGTGTTCGCGCCGATCGATCTGGACATCCGGGAGGGAGGGACGCCCCTCGGCACCAGCGGCAGCGGCCGGCTTCTCATCGCCCCTGGGGAGCACGTGCTGGACCTGGCCAATGAGCGATACGGCTTCGCCGACCGACGCTCGGTGGTGGTGAGGCCTGGGGAGGTGACGGCGGTGAACGTCGACCTTCCTCCGGTGCCACTTGAGATCGTCGCGCCCGAGTCGGCGGAAGTCCTGCTGGACGGGCGTTCCCTTGGTCGTTCGCCGCTCGGTACGCAGATGGTCCCTGTCGGGACCAGCGTGCTCGTCATGCGCCACCCCGATTTGGGCGAGCGGCGCCAGACGCTGACGCTGACCTATCGCGGGTCACCCAACCGGGCGGTGTTCTGACGAGCGAACCGGGGATTGGCGGTTGGGGATTGGGGATTGGTTGGGCCTGAGCTGAAACACGAATGGGGACTGGGGACGCAGGCCGCGGCTCATGGACGATCCTGCCGGAGGTTCGCTATAGTAGCTATGGGTGTTCACCCAGGAGGACTGCCCGTCCTGAAGTCTGGAGGTGCCGCGTCCGGCAATGGTGCCCGGAACGGCGCGATCCGAGGTCGGCGCAGTTGCGGCCGAAACGGGCCGCGGAGTCACTATGAAGCGTGTCGTGCTTGCAGTATGTGTGGCGGTGGTGCTGGCCGGGTCCTTCGCGATCGCGGCCCAGGGCAAACAGGACTTCGTCCTGTACAACAAGATCGGGCAGAAGATCGCCGAGCTGTACATCTCTCCGACCACGACGGACGAGTGGGAAGAGGACGTGCTGGGCGTCGATCTGCTGGACAACGGCGACGACGTGACGATTCACTTTCCGCGCGACGAAGACGAGTGCATGTGGGATTTCAAGGTCGTCACCGAGGACGGGAACTCCATCGTCTGGACGAAGATCGACCTGTGCAAGGCCAGCGAAGTGACGCTGCAGGTATTCGACGGCAAGCCCGTCGCGCGCATCAAGTAGCGCCCGGGGCTGACGGCACATTCAGCGCGGCGGGCCCGCTCGTGGGCCCGCCGTTGCTTTTTGGACGGGGGTCCCGCAGAATGCCGTTCCGGGACGGGAGGCCGGAGTGATGGTCACGACGACGCTCGCGCTCGCACTGACCGTGTTGCTGCAGATTTCGTCGCCCGCACCCGTCTGCTGGGTCGATCGGGGAAGCCGGCCGGACTACGGAGCGACCGCCCCGTTCGAAGAACTGCAGCAGGCCCTGCATGACGGCACGCCCTGCAAGGTCTGGGCGGTCACGTGGCGCGAGCCCGCCGTGCCGCGGCGCGCCTCCGTCCTGCTCTGGGACGGGGGCAGGGAAGAACTGGTGCGGCTGAGTGTCGAGGGCGGAACCGTGTTCTGGGAGCGGTGGCGCGGAGCGACGCGCGATCGACTCCTGCTCGAAGACCCGGCTGATGGGGTCGGCCTGCCCGGGTACCTGAGAGGTTCAGGCCCGGCTGCGGTGTCGCCCGAGGCGCGGGAACTGATTCAGCAGGGCGCGAAAGGGCGATTCGACTCGGCGATCCGGTAGGTTCGCGTTCGGTCCGCCGTGCCTGTGCGCCAGAGGGCGCCGCGGGCAGGTCGCGCCATACGATTCGAGGAGGTGCGATGGTCTGGTGGGTGCTGTGGCTGGCGCTGGTGACCGTGCTGTCTTACCTCGCGGACGGCGGGATCCTGCCCTGGATTCAGCACATCCGGGTGCCCGTGCTGAACGCGTCGGTGCTGAGCGTGCTGCTGCTCCTGACGACGATGGGGCTGCTCAACCGGATGCAGGCCAAGAAGCGGGCAGGGGAAAAGGAGCGGTTGGCCGCGCGGATCCAGGATCTGGAACGTCGCGTGCGGGAGCAGGGCTGGGGGCAGTAGCGCCTCGCCGGTCCACCGGCTCCTGACGCCAGAACGCTCGAGGCCCTGAAACCTGAGGTGTGGCGTCAGGTTCCAGGGCCCCCACGTGTCGGTCGGCTGTGTGGAGCCGATCAGAACTCGAACTTCACCCCCAGTTGGAGCTGGCGTGGCGCCCCGGCGGACGTGTAGGTGCCGAAGGTGTCCCGCGGGTCCAGCGCGGTGCCCCAGGTCATGTTCACGCCCGAGTAGTTGACGCGGTTGAGCAGGTTGAAGGCCTCGACCTGCAGCAGGAGCGCCCGCCGGCTGTCGAACGCGATGCGCTTCGACAGGCGCAGGTTGAGCCCGGCGAAGTCGGGCCCCTCGTACGAATTTCGCTCGGCCATCACGCCATCGATGAACGGACGGTCAGGGCTGCTGTTGCCATCCGCGTTGACGTCGGAGCCGACGGCGGGGTTTTCTGCTGTTCCGCTGCGATACGTGAAGGTGGTAGACGCCGTCCAGCCGCCGAAGACGCCGCGCAGGATCGGGTTGCCGGCGCTGTCTCCCTCGCGGCCGAAGGGAAGCTCCCACACGCCTGTCAGCGTGAGGCGGTGGCGCTGGTGTTCGGCCGAGTACGATCGTTCGGCCCGGCGGTTGTACGGGTCGTTCGGCTGTTCGGCCTGTGTGAAGTCCGAGCCGTCGTCCTTGGATTCCGACAGGATGTAGTTCACGCGCAGAGAGTACCCGTTCGACAGGCGCTTCTGAACGGTGAACTGCACGCCGTAGTACGACGACCATCCGCTCGAGGACACCATCTGGATGTTGTTGAAGAGCGGATCGAGGCGGTTCGTCGAACCGTAGTACGGCCGCCCGAGCTGCTGAGGACTGGGATTGGCGACGCCGAGCGACGCCGCGTTGGCCGTCGTGAGGACCGTCGGCGGCCCGAGATTGGTATTGTCCGACACGAGCAGCGCCGAGCCCCAGTTGCGCACCAGGGTCACACCGGCGGACCAGTCCGTGCCGAGCTGGCGTTCGACGCCGAAGCTGATCTGATCCACGTACGGGATCTCCATCTCGGGATCGGACACGTTAATGCTCGGGCGGGTGAGCGAGAATCCCGGCGGGAGCTGATCGCTCTCCGGGAAGGCGCCCTGGGCGAACTGCGCCCTGGCGTTCGCGCCGCTGAGCGAGATCGACTGGCGGGCCAGCAGGGCGTTGCGCGCGACGAGCAGGAAAATCTTGTCGTAGAAGCGGCCGTAGCCGCCGCGGATGAGCGTCCGCCCGCCGCCGATCGGATCCCATGTGAACCCGGCGCGTGGCGAGACGTTGTTGCCGTCCCGGTGAATGCCGTCGTCGAGCGGCGCTTCGAGGGGGTTCGAGCGGTCGCGCGGGATGTTCTGCGGCTGCGCATCGTAGTCGTACCGCAGGCCGTAGACGAGCGTCAGGCGGTCGTTGACCGCCCACGAGTCCTGCGCGAAGACGGCGTACAACGTGTCGGGCAGGTCGATTTGCGGATTGCCGAAACCCTGCGTGAACGTCGTCGGTGTACCGGCGACGAACGAGGCGAGGCTGCCGAAGGAGAAGCTGCCGGCGAAGCTCACCGGGAACGACGAGGTCGCGGCGATGTGCGTCACATCCGTGCCGAACTTCAGGAAGTGCGAGCCTCGCTGCCAGCTCAGCGTATACGCCCCCTGGGTCGTCGTCTCGTCGAGGATGACGGGGAAGTTCGTGTTGCGGCCGAACGTGGCCACGCCCGAAATCGTGATGCGGGGGCCGATCTCGTCGTTGGCGTACTGAGTGAGGTCGCGCGGCGCCACCTGCAGCCGGAACTCGCCGAGGAGGGACGGCGAGATGATGTTCGTCCACGTGCCGAGGATGGACTGATCGGTGCCGCGCTGACCCCCTCCGCCCGACACGTCGGTGAGGCCGCCGATCCCGACGCCTCCGGCGTTCTTCTCGTCGCCCTTGCCGTAGGTGTAGCGGAAGGCGAGGGTGTTGTTCGTGTTCAGCGCGTGATCGACCTTGACCGAGAACAGGGTGTCCCGTCTGGTAATGGGGAAGACGCCGTTCGAGATCGAGGTGACGCCTGCGTTGGGAATCGGGCGCGACGACAGGATGGAGTTGATCGCCGCCACCGAAGCGTCGCTGATGGTGACGATGCCGCTCTCGTCTCGCTGCATGCGTTCGAACGCGCCGAAGAAGAACGTCCGGTTGCGGCTGATCGGGCCGCCGAAGGTGCCGCCGTAGTTCTGGCGCTGGAATTCCGGTTTACCCTCCGTGGCGAAGGCGTTGCGTGCGTCCATCGACTCGTCGCGCACGTACAGGAAGGCGTTGCCGCGGTACTCGTTCGTCCCCGAGCGGGAGACGATGTTCACGAGGCCGCCGGCCGCGCGGCCGAATTCGGGAGCGAACTGGCTGGTGACCACCTGGAACTCGCGCACGGCCTCCTGGCTGATGGTCTGCCGGGTGTTGCCGTTGAGGGCGCCGTTGGCGTCCACGCCGTCCAGGGAGATGTTGTTGCTGCGGGCCCGCTGGCCGTTGAAGCTGATGCCGCTGCCCTGACCGCTCATCTGCTGGCCGGTGACGCCAGCCACCACCGTCGAGAAGCTCAGGAAGTCGCGGCCGTTGCTCGGGAGGTTCTCGATCTCCGTGCGGGAGACGACCGCGCCCGTCTGCGTGCGCCCGCGCTCGATGACCGGAGCGTCGGCCGTGACGGTGACCTCCTGGCTGACGCCGGCCGCCGGGAGCGTGACGTCGACCGTGGCCACCTGGCCGACCTCGAGGGTGAGACCCGATCGCTGAACCGTGGCGAATCCGTCGAGCGACACCTCCAGGGTGTAGGAGCCGGCCGGCACCGCAGGCATGCGATAGCGGCCGAGTTCGTTGGTCACCGACGCGCGCGACACGCCGGTGTCGACGTTGGTGAGGACGAGCGTGGCGCCGGGCAGGACGCCGCCGGTGGTGTCGCGAACCGTGCCTTCGAAGTCGCCGGCCGCGGCGGTTTGGGCGTGGGCAGGGGGGATGCCGAGGGTGGTAAGTGCAATCAGCACGAGCATGCCGGTCACAGCCGGCACAAAACGGGAAAAGTAAGCGTACATGCTCACGACGATACGCCTGCGCCGCCCGAGTGCGCAAGCGGGACACGTCCGGCTCGTAACCCTGCTCGCGGGCCGATCACGCGCCGCCGACGCAGGATCGGCAGGCGCTGGACCGCGCGCCAGCCCCACCCGTCCCGGCAGGTGCTGCACCGGCGGGCGCAAGGCCGTAAGATGAGACCGTGCGACGTAGGTTCCCTGTTCTCCGGGCGGCCTCCCGGTCGAAGGCTGCTCGCCGGGCTCCACGCTCCCGCGTGGTCCGCCTGGCGACGATCCTGCTCAAGCTTGTCGCGCTTCTGTTCGCCGCGTCGCTGCTGGCTGTGCTGGCGCTCCGGTGGATTCCGCCGCTCACGAGCGGGGTGATGGTGGAACGCCGGATCGACGCGTGGGTGTCGGGAACACCGTACAGCCTTGACTACCGGTGGACGCCGTGGACCCGCATCGCGAAGCACGCGGGCCTTGCGGTCATTGCGGCCGAGGACCAGCACTTCCCGACCCATCACGGCTTCGACGTCGAATCGATTCAGCAGGCGATCGACGCGCACGAGAAAGGCGAGCGGCTCAGGGGCGCGAGCACCATCTCGCAGCAGGTGGCGAAGAACGTGTTCCTGTGGTCGGGTCGCAGTTTCGTGCGCAAGGGCCTCGAGGCGTACTTCACGGTGCTCATCGAACTGATGTGGCCCAAGCGGCGGATTCTCGAGGTCTACCTGAACGTGGCCGAGATGGGGCCGGGGGTCTTCGGCGTCGAAGCGGCGAGCCAGCGGTACTTCCGCAAACCGGCCTCGAAGCTGACCGCGTCGGAGGCGGCGTTGCTGGCGGCGGTGCTCCCGAACCCGATTCGGCTTCGCGCGAACCGGCCGTCGGCGTACGTGGAAGGGCGCCGCGCGTGGATCCTGCAGCAGATGGACCAACTGGGCGGCACGGCGCTCGTGGACGGGCTGTAGGGCGGACCGGTGACGCCGGGCTGCCGGTCCGGGCGGGCGGCGTGACGAGGACGAGCCTGCTGAACTCAGGCGACCCAGGACAGACCCGCGACGTGCGGCCTACCGGACCGAGACCGCCAGCCCGTCGTACTCGTTCCCGAAGAAGCAGCGGCGGACGACGGCATCGACCCGATCGGACTCGACAATCCGCTCGTTCCAGATCTCGGCGGGGAAGTCGACGACGCCGTCGACGCGGTCGAATCGTACGCGCACACCGCTCGTGTGCCAGTGCATGTCGCCGCCTGCCCTCTCGTGGTAGGTGTCGATCGAGATGACCGTCGCGTTGTCGAGCTGGACCTGCGGCTGACGCATCTCCCAGAGACGGGCGAAGCCCAGCACGCCGAAGAGCGCGACGGCTGCCAGGACGAGCGTCACCCCGACCGAGTACCGGAGCGGATCGGTTCGAAACCCCCGCCGGAGCGAGATCGGCAGATTGAAGAAGACGTCGAAGACCCCGTGTTCGAGCAGCCCGCCCCGTTCACCGAAGACCGGCACGATTCCCACCAGGTTCCTGGCCCATCGACCGGCCATGAAGCGGGCCAGCGCGGGATCGTGTCCCACCATCTGCAGCGGGAACGCCAGATAGCCAATCACATGGATGAACGAGACCGGAGCCGCGATGTAGTAGTTCTTGACGTCGCGCTCCTTGATCATGAGGAAAATCACGAAGATCCCGCGCGTGATCGATCCGGGTGAAATGGGCGCCAGCTGAATCGCCGCAGCCGTGGCGGTGCCGTACACCAGGCTCTCGGCCCAGCTCAAGTGCCGGGAGAGCATGAGGTACGCGACCACCGCTCCTCCGGCCAGGACCATGACGATCTGCGTGACAGGGAGCGTACAGATGTGGACGGCCAGGCACCGCAGGTACTTCTGGATGTAGGGGTCCTTGATCTGCTGTGAGACGTGATCGGCTTCTGCTGGCGTGAGCATGCCCTCGTCGCGGCCCTGGCGCACTTCCTCGAGGAGCCAGCGCTCGCGGAATGCGGGGACACGCAGGAAGTCCGACACGAACCGGACCGCGCCTGCCAGACGCTGCCAGCCGAACCTGGGCTCGGCCATGGCACGGTGCCACGTGGCCGGGAGCCATCCCACGAAGAAGCGCTGCAGCCAGTAGCGGACCGGACGATCGACGAGCCGGCGCATGCGTTCGTCGCTGCCGCGGCCGTGGCGGTGCCACCCGATGAGGACCTCGATCCGGGATGCCCGCATCGCGCGCAGCAGATACCCGACGCTGGTCAGGCAGCGCCTCAGGTGCTCGCGCGATCGCGCATTGCCCCACAACCCGATCACGGAACGGCCCAGCAGCGGGACCCAGGAGATCAGGTAGAGCAGCGCAAACAGGCCGCGTCTGCCCTCCAGTTCGGTGGCGCGGTCCGGATCCAGCCACCCGAGGTTCTTCCACCCGGTGAGGGCCCCGAGCCTGACCGAACGCCGGAGATGCCCGTCAGTGATGAGGCGAAAGCCCTGGCGTGTGACGTCCGGCAGCGAAGACCGGTGCGCCGATTCCTGGCGCTCGAGTTCGTCGATGGCGGGCTCCAGACCCGCGAACTCCGCCCGGTGCGCCTCGATGAACCGGCGCCGCGTCTTCGGATCGCTCCGGTCGAACTGCACGAGCCGGCCGCCCAGGAGCCCGCGGAGGATCAGCACGACATCGGCCGGGCTCATCGGCAGGAAGGGCAGCAGCGCCAAGCCGGCCCGGAAATCGACGGCCGTGAGCCCTTCGCCGGGCGAGGCGTCCGTGCCGACGCGCTTGAGCGCATTGGGCTGGCTCTTGCACGTCCACCATTCGTACTGACGGGCCAGCTCGGACGCGCCCATTTCGTGCAGAAGCGCGACCAGCTCCCGCATGAAGAGTCTCTTGTGCACGTACTCCGGGCAGTTGTGGTCGGCCGGCGGCCGATTTTCGAAGTCCCATCGTGCGAACATCCGATCGTCGACCTCGAACTTCCAGATGCGCCCGTCGATCCACTCGTTGATCTCGCCGAAGCTGTGCAGCGAGTCGTCGTAGAACGTGGCGAAGGTGTCGCACACGGCACGTTCGGTACCGAATCGGGCAGCGGCGGCGCGGCGGATCAGCTTCTGCCACAGCACCCCGACGCGAACGGATGCCGGGTTGACCTGGGCGCCGAAACGTCCCTGGTACGCGAGGAAGTAGAGGAAGTCACGGAAGACGCGGGCGAATCCGGACGGCGGTGTGAGGATCTTGATCGCGTAGCGGCCGCCGGCCTGAAGCCCGGCGACCGGTGTCTCGGACTCGACCTCAATCACCGTGACGCGGTAGACCTGGCCGGCGAAGCCTCCACCGACGAACTTCTCGATCTCCACCACCATGCGCCCTGTCGCGCCCTCGGCGACGCTCGAGATCGCATACTCGACACGATGCCCCGGCTCGTAGCGGGCGCGGCGGAACGGCCGAACGACCTCACACGCGTGGAAGGCCTGTTCGAGTTCCGCCCGGAAGGCCTGTGAGGGCTGCGTCGGGGACGTGCCCTCCGTGAGTGGGGACGTGGCGTCGGTCACGGTGATGCTCTCCGGGGGGGCAGGGATCGCAAGCCGACCACGGCGCGGCCGGCGAGCGCCATTCTAACAGCCCTTACCAGCTGCCCGACGCGCCGGCGCCCTCGTCGATGCCCCGGTCGTCGTTCCCGGCCTCGAACTGCGGCGTCATCACGTTGCGGATGATCTGGCTGCACGCGAGATCGGTCACCAGGGCAGCTCGGGATACGAATCGGCCTTGCCCGCAATCGCCGTCACGACCTGTACGCCCGTGCGTGCCGTCGACGCGCGAGACGCGCGCGTCGACGGCGTCGGCCTCGGATGGTGTCAGGAGTATGAGGACGTTTACAGATCACGTCGTGGCCGGACCACGGTGGGTGCTACCGTGACGGCGCCTTCACTCTGAGTTCCTCGAACCAGTTCGTGATCAGATTGATGTGGCTCACGGGCGTCGGGGGCGTGGGAATTCGTGCCTGGACTCCGAAGAACCGCCGGCCGTCGGCCGACACGTCGAAGCACCGTACGACAGGACAGGCGGCGTAGAACTGGCGGTTGTCGAACACGAACAAGGGGTGGGGACGGCCTACGCGGGGCGGTGACCCGGGTGAGAAGCCGACGGCCATCATCTGAAGCGTGCCTTCTGGACCAGCCGGAACCACAAAGAACAGCTCACTTCCCCTCGGGTTCCATGCGGGGCTCTGGCCCCCGTCCAGAGAAACCTGGTGGGCGGCACCCGGACCGGGGTATGGCCGCACGTACACCTCGAACCGGCCGGAGACATTCGCCCCGTACGCCAGCCAGCGGCCGTCTGGTGAGATTTCGGGCCAGAGTTCGGTGTGGGGAGGTTCGGTGACGGGCCGCACACGTGACGCCCCGGGCTCGAGCGTGACGATGCTGACATCCTTGTTGTTCCGGACCGTCGCCACCTGCAGCCCATCCGGCGTCACCGACGACGGATCCAGGTTGCCCGGCGCGAGCGCCCGCAGGGCGGCCGCGCCGTCGGCAGGCTGCGCGACGAGCGCATACCGGCCGTCCGTGAGCCAGTTGAAGACGAGGTTGCGTCCATCCGGCGACCAGACGCCGCCCGATGTCTCTCCTCCGCTCGCCACCACGGTCAGCCCACCGGTTGCGAGGTCGCACATCCACAGGCCCACATCGGTAGGACTGCGGACGGCCACCGCCAGCCGACGACCATCCGGGGAAAGGCGAACCGTGGGGCCGTAGCTCCACCGGCGAGCCGGCAGCGGGGTGATACGTCCGCGCCGGTCCATTGTGACCAGCGTCGCCTCCGGATAGGGCGACCGCGAGCCCGGCACCCACGCCAGCGCCCCCGTCCCAGCAACGGCAAACTGGCCGGCGCCGGTGACGTCGGCGGTGTTGCCTGCCGTCAGGGCCTGGGCTACCCCGTCGAGCAGGGGCACCGCATCGCCGGTGATCTGCACGCGCTGCGCGTCAAAGGGCACGGCGTACATCACGCCTCGGCGCAGGAATACCAGGTGGCCCGTGGGCATGTAGCGCGCGTCGGCCGCGTCCTGGAGCAGGGGTTTGCGTTCTCCAGTCGCCAGGACCTGCGCGACGACGCACTCGTCGCCCCACGAACGGACACCCTGCCGGACGGTGAAAAGCAGGATCCGCTCGCCCGGCAGCAGGCACGGCAGAGAGTGCCGGACCTCCGTCTCGCCCAGCGTCGTCACCGGTGTTGGGGCCCCCTCGGTCGGAACGCTCCAGATGCGCGCCGTGGTTTGAAGGGTCTGAACGCCTGAGCCCTCGGCGCGCATGCGCCGGCGCGCCATGCCGCGCAACTCGCGGTAGACGTGCGGCACCAGCCGATCGAACGCGCGCTCGTCACCACGCCCCCAGGCGACGAGCAGTTGCGTCACGTCCGCCGGCTGAGAGGTGGGCAGCGTCGGGCCTCCTCGATGGGCTCGCCGGAATGCCCGCTGATTCTACACCGCCCACCCGACCGGCGGAAGGCGGTTGCCAGTGCCTGCTGCTGTCGGCTGGCGGGACCGGTGCCGGCAGCCAGACCCAGCCGGGTCGAAAACCTGCCAGGGGAGGAGAGGGTTCAGCGCGTCTTGGAACGCCGCAGCTCCATGCGAACGGCGTCGCCGGCCTTGATGGTCGGCTCGGTTTCGTACGCGTGACCCGACGGTGAGCTCCATCCGAGACGCTGTCCCAGCTTGCGCTGTCCGTCGTCGTCCCGTACGTCGGGCGCCTCGGCGATTTCGACCGCGTGCCGCAGTTCGTGCCCGAGCACCACCAACTGGTCTGCCTTGGCCGCTGTCGCGGTCACACGGATGCGCAGGAAGCGCACGCCGTCAGCCGCCGCCACGATCCGGGTGTCGCCGAGCGCCGGGGGCGTGACACGGCAAACGTCCACGACCACGATCAGGTCGCTCTGTTCGAGCTGTCGCACCAGGTGCCTGATGGTTTCGGATCGGGTCAGTCCGCCTTCGATGAGCTGCCATGCCCTGTCGTTGGCTGCGCGGGTTCGGAACGGCCTGGGCTCTGCCCACGCCGCGGACGCCACCGCCAACGCGATGACCGCCAGGACCAGGTGCCGCCGCATGTGCTTCCCCCTGCGGGGGATGCCACCGTGTCCCCCGCCACCTGCTAAGCGGGGAAAACGGGGGGCAGGGGTCATGGCCACGCAGGCTCGTGTCGAGGCGGTCTCAGGCGAGGCCTTGCTCGTACCCTGGAACCCTGATGCTCTAGAATGGGCGCGTCATGCGGTGCCGATGTCGCGCTCTCAGTCTGGCGGGTGTCGCGATGGCGTTCTTCATGGTCGCGACGGGCGCCGGGGCACAGAACCTCCGCCTGCTTGGCGGCGTCACGTTCGGCACGATGGCGTCGGCCGAGGACTCGGGCATGGTGTTCGAGCGGCTGCCCGGAGCAGCCGTGGGCGGCGGGCTCGGGTGGCGGCGCGGCCGGGTGACGGTTGAGATCGACGGATTGTGGATCCAGAAGCGAGGCCGCTACGCCTCCCGAGGCTGGGACTTCAAGGTGTCGGAAATCAGCGTGCCCCTGCTGCTGGGGGTCCGCGGTCGCGGCCGCGTCGCGCCGTTCGCGGTGGCGGGTGCCGAGGTCGCGTACATCCTCTCGGCCGTGCAGGATGAGGTTGGGGGGGGCGGCCGCCGCGTGACATACGACACGCCGACGTTCGACTGCGGTCTCGTGGCCGGCGGCGGCGTCGCGTTCGCCGCTGGCAGCCGACGTCTCACCGTCGAGGGGCGTTACCTTCATGGACTGACGAGGACCATGAAGTTTTACGGGGACGGCTACGACTTCCGGACTCGGGTGTTCGTACTCCTGGGCGGCATCACCTTCTGAACGGCAACCTGCGCCGCTCTCGGACGCTCGTCGGGTCCTTACCAGCTGCCCGACGCGCCGCCGCCGCCCGAACTGCCTCCGCCGCCTGAGAAGCTGCTGCCTCCCGACGACCAGCTTGAAGACCCGGAGGACCCTCCCGAACTGACGGTGAACCCGCCGATCCTGGCCGTGCCCTTCCGCTTCAGATCGCTGGCGGCCTTCTTGTACCACTCCTGGCGCTTCAACAGGACCTTCGCGATGGGGAAGCCGACGACGTAGGTCGCAAGCAGCACGAGGGCGCCGCGGGTCCCGACGATGATGATGGGGAACATCGCCCAGAACGGGATCAAGAAGACGTACAGGAACCAGCCGGCTCCCGGCGTCATCACGCCGATTACGGTGAACAGCCCGATGATGCCGAAGATGAACGCGCCGAAGAGAATCCGCTGGGGCCAGGGCAGATCGGGGCCCTCGAACAGATCGCCGCTCGACGACGTGGCTTCGGCCGGTTGGGCGTCCGGGATTGTGCCGGTGCCTTCGATCTGACCGAGGATGGCGCCGACGCCCTCGTCGATGCCCCGGTCGTAGTTCCCGGCCTTGAACTGCGGCGTCATCACGTTGCGGATGACCTGGCTGCACGCGAGATCGGTCAGCGTTCCCTCGAGGCCGTAGCCGACCTCGATTCTCATCTTGCGATCCTGCGGAACGACGACCACCAGCACGCCGTTGTCCTTGTCCCGCTGGCCGAGCTTCCACGCCTCGAAGACCTCGACCGCGTACTCCTCGATGCTGGTCGACCCGATCGTCGGAACGGTCAGCACGACGATCTGGTTTCCGGTTGCGGTCTCGTGCGCCTTGAGGCGCTCGGCGAGCCGGTCGCGTGTCGCCGCCTCCATGATGTCGGCGTTGTCGACGATGCGGCCGGTGAGATAGGGGACATCGATGTCGGGCGGGGCGACGGCCTGGACGGGCTCCGCGAGGAACGGTACGGCCAGCGACAGCGCCACGGCCACACCGGCGCGGACCCATGCCAGCACCCACGTCACGGGAGCGCGCGTCATGAGCCGCTCTCCTCGATGGGACGGTTGGAGAGCGCGTTCGCGGCGGGCACGTCCGTGTGGAAGCCTTTAGCGACGAGGAGCGCTTCGGTCTCCTCGAGCCCCGCGAGCAGCGCCTCTGCCGGGCGGCTGCGGCGGAGCGGGTCCGTCATGCGGGAGATGACGCGGTCCCAGTCGGCATGTCCCACGCGCTCGCGCAGCCCGACGTCGGGCAGGATCACGACGCGTCGCTCGAAGAGGCTGGCGAACACGAGGATGCCTGTGCGACCGGTGGTTCCGAAGATCTCCCGTCGCAGGAAGAGCGACTCCGCGTACTGGCGCACTTCGGTCTCACGCCTCGCCGTTCGCAGGAAGAGGCGGCCGAACGGCGGCACGAAGACGGCCAGCAGCGCGGCGATGGCGGCCGTCCCGAGAATGGCGATCGCGTGTGTGAGCGCGGTCTGGCCCGTCACCCAGTCCGGTCGCCAGGCATCCACGGCCACGACGATGCCCGCGGACACCGATGCGACCAGGGCGAACGCCGTCCAGGGCAGCTCGGGATACGAATCGGACTTGCCCGCAATCGCCGTCACGACCTGTACGCCCGTGCGTGCCTCGACGCGCGAAACGCGCGCGTCGACGGCGTCGGCCTCGGATGGTGTCAGGAACATGAGGACGTTTATATATCAGGTCGGGGTCGCGCCACGACGGCCGTCTCATGGGAGGCGTCCACCTGGGCGGAAAGCACGGGGGCAACGGCTCACGGGACCGGGGAGTGTGACACAATTCGTCTCGCCATGCCGTTGGCCTCAATCGGGCTGCTTGTCCTGCTCGCCTCGGTGCCGCCTGCCGGAAACTGGCCTCAGTGGCGCGGGCCATCCGGGCTGGGCGTGTCGGCCGAACCCGGCCTGCCGGTGACGTGGAGCGCGAGCGAGAATATGGCGTGGAGCGTCGCGCTCGCGGGGCTCGGGGCGTCGTCTCCGATCGTCTGGAACGATCGGGTGTTCGTGACGTCGCAGATCGGCCTCGCGGGTCTGCGCGACGGGTCGCACCCGAGGCTGGCCCGGGACGACGCGGCGCTGACCGAGCGTGAACGTCCCCTCGGGGGACAGCGCGCGAGCCCGTCCGGGACCGCCGGCGCGATCCAGTTCGTCGTCGAGTGCTTCAGTCGGATGGACGGCCGGCGCCTCTGGCAGTACCGCTTCGCGGCGGAAGGGCCGTTTCCCGAGCTTCACGAACAGCACAATCTCGCCACGCCGACGCCGGTCACGGACGGCCGATACGTGTACGCGTGGTTCGGGACGGGGCAGATCGTTGCGCTCGACATGAGCGGTGCGCTCGTCTGGACGCGGCACCTCGGCCGGGAGTACTCGCCGTTCGACATCGGCTGGGGACACGGCAGCTCGCCCGTGCTCCACGACGACCTCGTCATTCTGCTCTGCGATCACGAGTCTTCGTCGTACCTGCTCGCGCTCGATGCGCGGACGGGCGCCCAGCGCTGGAAGGCGGATCGCGGGGCTGGCCGGGTCTCCTTCAGCACCCCCCTGCGGGTCCCGAGCGGCGACGGCCACGAGCTCATCGTCAATTCGAGCGAGCGCATCGACGCGTACGATCCTGCGACAGGCCGGCTGTTGTGGCACGCCGGCGACCCGCGTCAGTCACCGATTCCGTCGGCTGTGTTTCACGACGGCGTGATCTACCTGACGCGCGGATACCGGAACAGCCCGTACCTCGCGCTCCGTCCCGGCGGGCGCGGCGACGTGTCGGCGAGCCACGTGCTCTGGCGCCAGCCTGGCGGCGGGTCGTACGTGTCGTCGCTCGTGTACTACGACGGGCTGCTGTACCTCACCAACGACATCGGCATCCTGACGTGCGCCGACGCGACAACCGGGGCGCGCGTGTGGCAGGCGCGCCTAAACGGTGTATTCTTCGCCTCGCCGGTGGCGGCCGACGGCAAGGTCTACTTCGTCAGTGAGACGGGAGAGACCATCGTGGTGAGAGCCGGCCGCACGCCGGAGGTTATCGCGCGGAACGACCTGGGCGAGCGGCTCGTGGCCTCGCCGGCGATCGCGGGAGGACGGATCTTCCTCCGCAGCGATGCGCGGCTGTTCGCGATCGGGAAGGGGCCCGCCACGCCGGCGCCCGCACATCGGGAGATTCGGGCCCGGTGAGGCTTCCTGCCGGCGAGGCCCTCTGGGGCCGCGGCACCCCGAGCTATACTTGCCGCTCGGGAGGAACCTAAATGAAGAGCGGCCCGAAGGACCCCCGGCCGGAGGACCAGTTCGCGCCCCTCGTCGCGAGGATGCTCGAGCTGCCGATCGCCCCACGCGTCCTCAGCCTGCGGGCCGGCGGCGCACGCGCGATCCAGCTGGTTCGCGATGCCGAGGGAACGCTGACCCTGCGCCTCGAAGGAGCCTGGGCCGCGGGCGAGCAGGAGCGGGCGCACACCCTGATGCGAGAGGCGGCCCACCACCGACCGGCTCTCGTGCGCCTGCTCGATGCCGAAGACGGGGCCGGGCGTGTGGAGTTTCCCGGCGAGAACCAGTACAGCGCCTCGGCGCTGATCTATCGGCTCGTCACCGGAGCGCTCGGCGCCGATCCCGCCGGGCTTGCCATCGAGAGAGATTACGTGGATCACGACGCCCGCCCGGCGATTGCCGCTGCCCTGAGCGAGCACGGCGCCGCGGAGATCCTGCATCAGGAGAGCGGCGTCCGCGTGCAGGCCAGCATGTACTCGGACGGGTACAGCCTTCGGGTGCCCATCTCGTCGCTCGATTCCCGCCGCGGGCAGCGCGACCGCGCCCGCAGCGCCATCTGCGATGCCGGCTGGAGGCTCAACGACGGTGACCTGGGGCCGGAGCCCGACGTCGACGGTTCAGCCGACGACCCCGGTAGCACCTGGGGGTACTCTGCCGACCGCGGGGACGCCAGCGACGCGGCGCACGCGGCGCTGCGGCTGCTGTGCGCGATCGCCGACGTGCCCATCGACGTCAGCGTCATCGTCTCGACGTAACGCCGAGCGGCCCCCGGCTTAGAAGGCCCGTCGTCGGATCGGTTATGCCAAGGCGGTTATCAAGGGCCCGTTCCTGGCTGGTTGACAAGAGCGGATCGTGGCCGAATCAAGAGGTTTCGCCGCCGTCCCAGGTTCTACGCGATAACCGATCCGCCAGCCTCGTGGCCTGGCTGTCTGCCCGCGATCGTTTGCGCTATCCGGCGCCGACCGTTCGCTCGTACAATGCCTGGAGGTGGTGAACTGATGGGCAGAGAATTCAACGTTGTTGTCGAACGGGACGCGGAGGGCTTCTACGTGGCTTCCGTTCCCACGCTGCACGGCTGCCACACGCAGGCTCGCTCCCTGGATGAACTGATGGAGCGCATCAAGGAAGCGATCGCGCTCTGTCTCGAGGTCGAAGGCGAAACCACCGAAGCGCTGGACTTTGTCGGCGTGCAACGAGTTCGACTGGCGTCGTGACCGCCTCCCACGCCTCACCGGACCAGAGCTGATTGCGGCACTCGCCAAAGCCGGGTTCCAAGTCGTCCGCGTGAAGGGCAGTCATCACTTCGTTCGCCACCAGGACGGCCGGTCGACCGTCATTCCCGCTCATTCCGGTGAAGTCCTGGGACCGGGAATTACCGCGACGATCCTCCGAGACTGCGACCTCTCAGCCGACGCCCTCCGCGACTTGCTCTAGCCCCGCGACATTGGCCGAGCCTGCGCTTGCGGGCACCCACGCTTATGCCCGATATTCTGCGGATGAGCGTCACCAGAGACAAGCTGTACGAGGAAGTCTGGGCCGAGCCGAT
>CAYZYG010000043.1:0-40248 GCA_964481395.1 uncultured Vicinamibacterales bacterium | reverse complement strand
ACCCGGGGTGTCACGCCACCGCTCCGCTCGCATGCCTGTCGTCGCCACGGCCGCGATCACCGCGTCGTCCGCCACGTTCGTGCCCGGCCCGGCGGTGACGACCATGCGGCCGTTCAGGATGTCGAAGGCCAGTTGATCCGAACCGCCTACGGCGGGTCCGACGGCGGACTTCAGGGCGGCAACTTCGTCGACGCAGTCCATCCCGGAGATCTTGAAGACCGAGACTCGCGGCGCTGGTGTCATGGCAGTCATCCTCGTTCGCGTCTTCATGCCTCGGGTTGCTCCGCGTCTTCATCCCGGAGCCGCAGGTACCCGTCGCGGATTCTGATGCTTCCGGTCACCGGCGTCGCAATGACCAAACCGTCTCCGGCGTGACCCGTATGGGCCGCTCGCGCTACCGCCTCGGTGATTCGGGCGGCGTCTGCCGACGCGCAAACGATCTCAACGCGCACGGTGTCGCGAAACGGATCGACCTCGCCGAATTCCCCGGGCTTCGGCACATGCGCACCCGCGCCACCGAAGCCCCGGGCCTCGGACACGGTCATGCCGGGAAACCCCGGCAGGGCCCGCAGCGCGTCTGCGAGCGGTTCCAGCTGAAAGGGCTGGACATACGCCACGATGATCGTCATCAGCTGTGCGGTCACGTTGCCTCCTGCCGTCAGATTTCGCGTGGGTCACGGCGGCCCAGGCTATAGATGGCGGGCAGCACGAACAGGGTGAGGGCCGTGCACGTCATGATGCCGCCAATGACCACGGTGGCGAGCGGTCGCTGCACCTCGGCTCCCGACCCGGTGGCCAGCGCCATCGGGAGGAACCCCAGGGACGCGACCAGCGCGGTCATCAGGACCGGGCGCATTCTCGTGGCGCACGCCCGACGGATGATGTCGAGGCGACTGTCGGTCCCCTTGGCCTCCAAATCTCGGACCTGTGTCATCAGCACCACGCCGTTCAGGACCGCGACGCCGAACAGCGCGATGAATCCGACGCCCGCCGAGATCGAGAACGGCAGGCCTCGCACCGCCAGCGCAAATACGCCGCCGCTGGCGGCCACCGGAACGTTGAGGAAGATCAGCGCCGCAGGCTTCACCGACCCGAAGGCGAAAAACAGCATGCCGAAGATCAGCGCCAGGACCAGCGGCACCACCACCTGCAGCCGATCGGTGGCGGCCTTGAGGTTCTCGAACTGACCGCCCCACCGGATGTCATAGCCCGCCGGCAGTTGCACCCCGGTCTTGAGGCGCTCTTGTGCCTCCGCCACGAAGGAGGCGACGTCCCGGTTGCGCACGTTAACCTCGACCACGATCCGGCGCCCGACCGCCTCCCGGCTGATCTGCGCCGGGCCGGTCTCGAGCGAGATCCTGGCGAGCTGGCCCAAGGGGATCAGCGTGCCAGACGGTGCAGCCACCGGAATGTTGGCAAGGGCCTCCATCGTGCGTGTCGTGTCGTCGTCGAAGCGCGCGACGAGCGAGAAGCGACGCTGACCTTCGAAGACCGTCCCGACCACCTTGCCTGCCCGGGCCGCCTCCACGGTGTCCAGCACGTCGCCGACGGAGACTCCGTACCGCGCACTCCTGGCACGGTCGGCCTGTATCCGGATGACAGGTAACCCCGCCGTCTGTTCGAGCTTCACGTCCGCCGCCCCGGGAACCTGGGCCACCACACGGGCGATGTCCTCACCCTTGAGACGCAGCACGTCGAGGTCGTCGCCGAAGAGCTTGATCGCGACGTCCGAGCGCACGCCGGCGATCAGTTCGTTGAAGCGCATTTCGATCGGCTGGAGGAACGAGAACCCGATACCCGGCACCGATTCCTCAAGGGCGGCGGTCATCTGGTCAATGAGTTCACCCTTGGTCTTCGCCGACGTCCACTCGGACGTGGGCTTGAGCATGACGAACACGTCTCCCAGTTCGATCCCCATGATATCGGTGGCGAGTTCGGGGCTGCCCGAACGGCTGACCACCGTGATCACTTCGGGGAAGCGTTTGAGCACGCGCTCCATCCGACCCGTCCCGGCCACCACCTCCGACAGTCCGATGGATGGCGGCCGGATGGCCGAGATCGAGATGTCTCCCTCATCCAGTCGCGGGATGAATTCCCCGCCCAGCGTCAGGCCGACGGCCACCCCCGCGCCCGCAACGACAACGGCGGCCCCGATGACGGCGCGACGGTAGACCAGGCACCGGTCCAGTAACCAGAGGTAGCCGCGCTTCAGGAGCACGACGACCCGAGGTTCGTGGTCGTGACGCACACGCCCCAGCAGGAGGGACGCCAGCACGGGAATCAAGGTCAGCGTCAGCAACAGGGACGCGACGAGCGCGAAGACGACGGTCCACGCCATGGGTCTGAACATCTTCCCTTCGATCCCACCGAGCGTGAGGATCGGCACGTACACGAGGATGATGATCGCGATGCCAAACGTGATGGGCCGCACCACCTCGTGGGCGGCTTCGGCCGTCACCTGGCGAACGGTCTTTCCCGCATCACCGGGACTGCCCAGCCGGCGGACCACGTTTTCTACGAGTACGACCGCGCCATCGACGATCAGCCCGAAGTCGATGGCGCCCAGGCTCATGAGGTTGCCGGAGATGCGCCCCTGCACCATTCCGGCAAACGAGAGCAACATCGAGAGCGGAATCGCCGAGGCAACGATGAGGCCGGCGCGGAGGTTGCCAAGGAAGACGAACAAGACCGCGACGACCAGCAGCCCGCCTTCCAGCAGGTTGTTCCGCACGGTCCGGATGACGCGGTGCACCAACGCGGCCCGATCGTAGTAGGGGACGACGCGAATGCCCTTGGGCAGCGACGGGGCCAGCGCCTCGAGGGCCTGGCGGGCGCGCGTGGCCACGTCCAGTGCGTTTTCGCCCGCGAGCATCTGCACGAGGCCGATGACTGTCTCACCGCGGCCATCGATGGTCGACGCGCCGATGCGCAGCATCCCTCCCTCGCGCACCCGGGCCACGTGTCCGACGGTGACCGGAGTCCCGTCGGGCCCGGCCCGGAGCACGGTGTTCTCGATGTCGGCGTTGGAGGCGATCAACCCCTCGCCGCGGATGATGTACTGCTCCCGGTTGTGCTCGATGTAGCCGCCGCCCGAGTTCTTGGATCCGCGTTCCAGCGCCTCGAAGACCTCTCGCAGGCCGATCTTGTAGGCCACCAGCTTCCCGGGATCGACGATGACCTGGTACTGCTTCGGAATCCCGCCCCAGGCGTTGACTTCGGTCACCCCGGGCACGGCACGCAGGCGCGGCGCGATCTGCCAGTCGAGGATGGTTCGGCGCTCCATCGCGGACACGCCCTCACCTTCGACCGTGAACTGCAGGACGTCGCCGAGCCCGGTCGTGATCGGCCCCATTTCCGGTGTGCCGAATCCTTCCGGGATGGACTCCCGCGCCTGCTGCAGGCGTTCCGACACCAACTGGCGGGCGAAGTAGACGTTGACCCCGTCCTTGAACACCACCGTCACCGACGACAGGCCGTACCGGGAGACCGACCGGATCTGGACGAGATCCGGCAAGCCGTTCATGGCCGCCTCGACCGGGTAGGTGACGAACTGCTCCATTTCGGCGGGTCCGAGTGCCGGGGCCTTGGTGAGCACCTGGACCTGGACGTTGGTGATGTCAGGCACGACGTCGAGCGGCAGGTGCAACATGGCGGCCCCTCCGCCGACGATGGCGAGTGCCGCGACCATGAGCACAACGGCCCGGTTCTTGAGTGAGAAGTCGACAATGGCGTTCAGCACGGGTCACTCCTTGTCGACCAGCGAGGCTTTGACGAATTCGGACTTCAGGATGAAGCTGCCTTCGGTCACGATCACGTCGCCTTCGTTCAGGCCGGTGAGAATCTCCGTGAAGCCGTCCAGCGTGTGCCCGCTCTCGACCTGGCGCCGCTCGAACCGTCCGGGCGCCGTCATGACGAACACCACGGACCGGCCGTCCATCGTCTGGATCGCCCCGAGCGGAACCGACAGCGAGGCCCGCGCCTCGGCCGCGGGCCGGGGCACCTCAATCTGCGCTTTGACGAACATCCCCTGCTTGAGCTTCAGGTCCGGGTTCCGCACGACGGCGCGGATCTTGACCGTCCGCGTCGTGGCATCGACGACGCTGCCCACGACATCCACGCGTCCGGAGAACGGGTCACTCGGGTACGCGTCAGTGAGGATCGTGAGCGGCAGCCCCTCCCGGACCAACGCCAGGTCCTTCTCCCGGAGATCGAGAAAGACCCACACCGTCGAGAGATCAGCCACGGTCAAGAGCGGTTGAAGGGCATCGAACAGCGCGCCGGGTGCGATCTTCCGCTCGACGACACGTCCGTCGAAGGGGGCCCGGATTGTCAGCGTCACACCGTCTGCGTCGTGGGTGTCCGGTGCGGATGCGAGCCGTGCGATGCGGTCATCGCCTTCACCCATCAAGTGCAGCGTCCGCTCGGCGGCGGCGGCGGCGGACTTCTTCGACAGGTAGTCGCCCTCGCGGCTCTGGAACTCCCCGTCACTAATCGCCTTCGCCTTGATCAGCGCCTGCGCGCGTGTATACGCCCGATCGGCGACATTGAGTTCCGCGCGGGCCCGCACGAGGTCTTCGCGTGCACGGCCCAACTCGATGCTCTCGACCACGACGAGCGGATCGCCGCGCCGTACCCGGGCGCCCAGATCGACCGGGATGGCGGCCGCGCGCCCCTTGACGTTGGCGGCGACCTGCAACGTGCGGTTCTCGTCGAACGACACGCTCCCGGTCAGCACGAGGCGATGGGCCACGTCGACCGGCTTGACCTGCCAGGTCGCGATCCCGGCCTCTGAGATGGCGGCTGGCGTCAGACGGACGATGGCCGGGTTTTCAGACTCGGGCGCCGCGGCGGGCTTCTCGTCCGTCTGGACGGAGGGCGACGGGGACGCCTGCTTGCGGCATCCGGCGCCTGCGAGCAGGACGGCGAGCGCGAGCAGGCACAACGAACCGATGGACAGTCTACGAAACATGATGCGTTATCTCCAAGGCGAGAAGTCGGGGCCGAGCAGTCGCTGCAACTCGCTGACGGCCAGCGTCAGGGCGAGGCGTGACTCCATCAGTTCCTTCTGGGCTTCGCGGTACGTCCGCTGCGCATCGAGCAGGTCGAGGAGGGACGATTCGCCCTCCTCGTAGCTGAACCGCGCTAACTTCAGGCCGGCCGCAGCGGCTGGCAGAATGTCGTGGTCGAGCGTGCGCACCTGCCCGGCGGCCACTTCGAACGCCGAGAAGCGAGACTCGAACTCGGCGAGCAGGTCCACCCGCAGCCGCTCCGCGTCGGCTGACGCGAGCGACTGTGTGGCAAGGGCGCGGGCCACGCCGCCCCGGTTGGCGTTCCAGAGGGGCACCGTCACGCCAACGGCGACGCCGTTGGTCGACTTGTCCAGTTCACCGGCGTGGAACAGCGACACGGCCAGCCCCGGGGCGCGCGATTGACGCGCCTCGTCGGTCAGGGCTCGCTGCCGCTCGGCCTCCGCCAGTGCTGCGCGCAGGCGTGGATGACGCTGAACGAGCAGGGTCACCAGTTGGTCATGATCCTGCGGCGCGACATCCAGGGCCTGTGTGTCGCGAATCACCAGCGGCCGCGGAAGCGGCTCGACAGCCAGCGCGCGGACGGTCGCCTCGGCGGCCGAGGCATCGCGTTCCGCGTCGGTGAGAATCCGACGCTGCTTGAGCCACTCGACCGTCGTCTTCAGACGATCCGATTCGCGCGACTCACCCAGGTCCGCCCGCCGTGCGACGAGGTCTCGCAACGACCGCGTGTCCTCCTCAGCGGTTCGCAGGATCGCGACGAGCAAACGGGACAACGCCAATCGCGAGAACGCTTGCCGCGCCTCGGCGATGAGTTCCCATCGGATCGCATCGGCCGACGCGGTGGCGACCTCCACCCCGCGATCGCCGGCTCGGATGCTCGCACGGCGTGCGCCTGGCCACGGGATGACCTGCGTCAGACCGAAGCCGGACTCAGCCCCCGCCGGGACGGCAGGTTCGCCGGGGCGGGCCCGAGACAGCGAGACATCGAACACCGGATCGGGCCAGCGGCCGAGCGCCTGGCGCTCGGCCTGGCCGAGTCCGACGAGCCCAGCGCTCTGCCGAGCGGCGGGGTGCGCACGGAGCACCATCGCGACATACTGGTCGGCGTCGATAGGACTCTGTGCCCGCGCCTCCTGGCTGCCCACCAGCGCGGCGAATGCCGCGACACACACGACTGTTTGAATCGAACACACGACAGAACTCCCCTGACAGCACACAGCAAACCCTGAGACAGCCGCGGCAAGGCCGTGGAGTCCCAAGAACGAGGGGCTACAGGAGGTTCAGAGGAGGATGGTACGGAAGAGGACGAACCCCTGATGCGGCACGGGCGGATCCGTCTGGTCCGAGCGGCGCCAGCGGCGCCGCCTCCGGCCGCAACTGGACCATCGCCGTCTGTTCGGTCCGGGAGCAGCAGAAGCAGTCAGGCACGCACGTGCTGGCGCAGGGGTCGCTGTCGTGGGAGGCGACCGCGGCAAGGCTCGACCCCTGCATAGCGCCGATTTGCAGCGGCCCGTCACAATGGACATTGGTCAGATCGGCGCAAATCGCCGCGAGCAAGAGCATCGCGCCGATCCGAGCCCATCTCGTCCACCAAGCCGCCGATGTTCGACAGGACTGCGCCACCAAGGTAATCACTAGGTTACCACATCTGCCGATCTGGCCCCCGACGGTCACTTGATCCGCTTGAAGTGGTTCCGGCTGTACATCTGCAGTGGCTTGCCAGGCTCGCCCAGTTCGAACGTCTCGATGAACTCGTCGGCGGAGATGACCTCGTAGGTCTCGCGCGCGCGGGCGGTGTTGTCGTAGTTCTCGAACCGCTCGCTGTCGAACACCAGCTTCGTCGGCGTGCTCTCCGCGCTGTTGACGAGGTACTGGTTCACGAATCCTTCCGGGTGGAACTGCCGGAGCACCAGCGTTCTGCGCGCTCGATCGTAGCTGATGAAGCTCCAGTGCTCGTGGACCTCGCCGGCCTTGTTCTTCTCCTGCGGCGGGTACGTCGAGACGTTCCTTTCGTGCAGATACCGGTTCTTGAGCACGAACGTGCACGTACGACGGGCCGTCCCCGCTCCGCCCTCGCCGGTGGACGTGCCTTCCCACGACCCATCCAGATAGCGCACCGGCTGCCAGGGATCCGGCTTCGTCTGCTGCGCGATGCCAGATGCCGCAGACAACGCCAGGACACACGAGGCGAGAAGTACGGGAACCAGCAGTGCCGACGTAGGAACTCTCATGTCAGTCTCCACGGGGCTTGCCAAACGGCCTTCGCTGAGCCTCCCAACTATGACACGTCATCCGTCAGTCCCAACTTTCGCAGCGCTCCGTTTTGCACGAGTGCGACGTCAAACGGAAAACCGGTATTCCCTGGTGGAACGGGCACGCCCACTTTGAGCTCCATCGAGACGAACCGACTGCGGGGCACGCTTCAGTGAAGGAGAGGTGCATGCTGGGCCATCTGTTCCCGGACGCCTAAATGGGTCCTGAGGGTATGGTCAAGTCGGCCGCGGATGGTAGGGACACCCCTCCGGGATGACTGCCTTCCACGGTCAGTCGTAACTCGCGCCCGTTCTGTCTACTGCTTCTTATCAAGCAGGTCGTTCAGCGATTCGACACCCTCACGCCTTAGGACAGTGTCGAGATGGGTATCGCTCCGGACGCCCAAGTCGACGTGATACTGGTGTTCGATCGTGCCCGCGTGGGTATCGCTTCGCTTCTGGCGGAGCCGCCCGTTGTCGTTGCGCGAGCGCTGGCCGGTCATGCCGGGCGCATCGTTGTTCACTTTCGCCGCCTTCCTGTGCGACATCATGTCCTCCTACTTGAGCCTATCTGTGTTCTTGGTGCTGCCTTGCGATTCGACTCCGGACTTGGGTCGCACCGCCTCTCTTGAGATCACGTTCGGCCGGCCTGTGTCTACGCGGATGACGGCTTCAACCTACCGCTACTTCGACCACCAAGCCTTCATTCTGGGCCACCATCTCCAGCCCACACGGTCTTGGACGTCGCCGATTCGTGGGACTGTGGTTGCCAGGTGGTCCAGTTCGCGACTGCGATGGGCGAAGTACTCCCCTTTCGCCTCGCGCCCCCGGGCTCTGCCGGCCGCAATCTCCTCCTTCGTCCACTGCGCCGCCCAGCTAGCCCTGTTGTTCCGTATCCAGTAGTGAGACTGACACGGGAAGCTCCAGTTCCCGACGGAGGGGTGGAGCGAAACGGTCTTTCCGTCGAAGACCAGACTCCAGTCTGTTGGGCGCAGTGGCGTCACGACCTTGTTGCCGCATCCACAACAGCAGAGGTGCGTCGCTGTCGCAAACCGGATCGAGACGTAGATCGTCTTCTCGTCAAGCTCTTCGGGAATGAACTCGACGAATTCGTGCTTCAGCACCACGACAGGCCTCATTCTGGGTGGTCCTCGTTCACCAAGAGGTTGGTATCAATGCTGAACTGGCTATGGTGCTCGGACTTCATATCACGGTAGAAACCGAACAGCTTCTTCCACTTGATGACGGCAAGTGCCGCATTGAGGGCATTCAGATCAGCGACCTGAATGTTGCGATGGTAGTCGTCGCCCCCTACTCGGTCGTCGAACGAGACTCGACCGCGGAAGTGACTCCTTCGGCGCTCGGAGCTCGCCGTAACCCTCAGGATGCCGCCCAGTGCATCGTCAGTCACGTGGATGCCCATACCGACGTCCACGAACGGCCGCCTCGATTCCTCCAGGGTGTCGAGGATGACCTTCTTGGCGCCCCCCTGGTCGATACAGACGAACACGAAGTCCATATCGCGCAGTTCCGCGACGTTCTCGGATCCGATGGAGGCCGCATGAGCGAAGATGCCGCGGTGCATTCGGGAGTAGAGGTTCTTGAAGTAGAGAACCTTGGGTTGCCTCGCCCGAAGTTCGTCGCCGGATGGCGCACCCGGCGACCGAAATGCGTTGTGCTGCAGGAAAGTGTCGCCGTCATAGAGGTGGATTCGCTTGACCGGGGTCTTGGCGACCAAGTCCAGGACGTAAGACCCAGTGCCGCCCAGGCCAACGATTGCCACCTGCGCGAGCGTCAACTTCCCTGCGACGGCCATGATCTCGGCCCTGCTGGACGCCGTGTCGATGTAGTTGAACGGCTCGTCGCTATCGTCGTCGGGTTCGATGAGCGGGAACGTCTTCGCGGTTGATGTCGGGTCGACTTGCCATGCTGGACCCGAGAGGATGTCGATGTACGCCCTCACTTTGGCGTAGTAGTCATCGTAGTAGCCGCTGGGTTGCGGCTTGGCGGAGAAGGAATGCTGCACCGTCACGCCTTCGGCCAGCGCGCGTTCCCCTGTCTGGTGCCTTATTTTCGCGATCTCGACTCCATCGGCTGTGCAGGGGTATTCCCCCGCGAAGTACATCACATGGTCGTCGGGGCGCGTGGTCACATCGCCTGCGAGGACCAGTTTCGCGACGAGCACTCCGCGCTTGATCTCCTTGCTCGAGTTGACGTATGGAACGTCGCGCACCAACAGGAATCCGGAACGGATCTCGAGGGCATAGCCCTCGTTCCGCAAACGCTTGAGGTCCGTGCTATGACTGATCGGTCGCTGTGACATTGAAGATCATCCCGTTCTTGACCTTGACGGATCCGCCGGCCTGCAACGCTCCCTCCGGGTTGGCGGAAGGGCCGCCCTCGTACGAGATTGTGTACAGGATGTTCGAGCCCGTGGGCGGGGTGGGAAACGCGAGAGCAACGAGTGCGCTGAACGTCACCGTCTTTGTCGTCACGACCTTTGGCTGGCCGTTTACGTAGACTGTGTACGTCTTGGGTGGACCGGTGTGGAAGTGGTCACCGTTCTTCAGCCGGACCTCGTCGGAACCGTTCCCGATGGGCTCATCTTCGTCAGGCCCAGTCGCGTCGCGGTAGAGCACGACACCTGGCTCCACCGCGCCAAGGGCATAGAGGTCAGCGCCGGTCGTCGGATTCGGCGATCCAAACCGGCGCTGATCGACGTGAATGGTGACTGTCTCGTGATGTCCTGGCATTCTTGGCTTCTCCTGCTGTTTTCGACGGCTCGCTCGGTCGACGTCGCGGAGGCGCGTTTGACGCGACCGTCCGAGACGTGTGATAGTGTCTCAGACGTAAGACAGTATACGGTTCACTTGGCTTACTTGTCAATCTGCGTCTTACTTGTGACACACATGTCAAAAATCTCTTTGGAAACGCTCGGCCGCTTGGCGACTGAGAAGCGCGGCGAGGTTGGCGTCCGCGCTGCGGCGAAGGTGGTCGGAGTCAGTCCTGCCACACTCTCACGCGTCGAGCGTGGCTATCTGCCAGACCTAGAGACCTTCACGAAGATCTGCAAGTGGCTGAATGTCGATCCCGGCCAGGTGCTTGGCATGAAGCCGGTTGCGCCATCCATGCCGCGCGTCGCTGTGCACTTCAGAAAAGACGCGACCCTCACTCAGGCAACCGCGCAGGCGTTGGCCCAAATGGTCTTGGCTGCTCATCGAGCCTGGATGGTCAGTGAAAACGAAGGCTGACGTCCCCAGTGTTTTCTCGAGGCTTCAAGACGTGGTGTGAGACCGTCGCGCTGCAGCAACGCCGATCGCTCCAGCTACGCGCCACGGATCCGCTTGACCCATCCGAGCTTGCGACGTCGATCGGGGTGGAGGTGCACTCTGTCGATGAGATTCCTGGAATAGACGCCGACGTCCTTCATGTGTTGCGGGGAGAGGGCGCGGACAGTTGGTCTGCGGTGACGCTAGCGGACGGCGTGAAGAGCGTGATCATCTTGAATTCGGCCCACTCGGCCGGCCGCTCGGCGAGCAACCTGATGCACGAACTCGCCCACATGGTGATCGGACATCGACCCGGTCGGATCGACATCACCGAAGACGGTGCATTAATGTTGCACACCTACGACCGCCAGCAGGAAGACGAGGCCAATTGGCTTGCTGGCTGTCTCCTGCTGCCGAGGCCTGCTCTCCTCTTCATCGAACGGCAGGGGCTAGAAGTGAGCGCTGCCGCGCAACTCTACGGCGTGAGCACGCAGATGCTGCTGTACCGTCGGCAGGTAACTGGGGTTCAATACCAGATGAAGCGCCGTAGTGCCTCATCCCGAGGGTAGCACTGGCGGAACGGCGCAGCGGGCTCAGTGGAGAGAGGGCATCGCGGTGGCGCACCGGGTACTCTGGTGCAGCCAGTTCCGGGCGCCCTCGGCATGGATGCCGCCTAGCTGGAGCTGGAGCGGCCTCCGGGACGAACAGGCGAGCCGTCGCACTCACGACACATCATCCGACAACCCCAATTCCCGCAGCGCCGTCTTGGTCTCGTCGCTCTTTGACTTCGTCTGGTCGGGGGACACGGGCACCTCGAAGGTCACCGTGAGCTTCAGACCTGACGCGGAGGCGAATCGGCTGACGACTTTGGTGTAGAAGTTCATCCACTTCTGGGGCGGAACAGTGCCGGACCAGCGGAGGACGCCAGGCGCTGCCGGTGGTGGGGCTGGATCGGAGCCCACAACAACGACGCGCACGTCGGCGGACGCCTCAACGGCGCCAGCAACGGCGTGGACGGTGAAGTATCCTCCGTCAGCGCCCGCCACGAACCGGCCCGCCCTGTCGACGCTCCCGCCAGACGCAGTCCATTCCACGCCGGCCACCGGGAACGGCTGGCCGTACTGGTCGGCAGCCTCGGCGGTGAACGTGACGATCTCGCCTGGCTTGACCTGAATGGACGCTGGCCGGATCGTGAGCGCCGCAACTCGCGGAGGTTCCAGTAGCTTCTGGGCGTCGACTGCCTTCAGCAGGAACACGTCATCCGAAAGCTCGACCTCCATCTCGGCCAGGCTCTCGCCGAACCGCTCCAGCTTCAGCTGGCCGTCACTGTTTCGGCGGGCATACCCGAACACCTTCTGCGAGACGCCGTCAGAGACGGTGCGCCGAATGACGTCTCCCTTCAGCAGGCGCGGCAGCAGCGGCGACGCGTAGAACGCATCGCGTACAGCCTTGGTGGACCACTCCGTGAGCGCGGCCGGCCAGTATCTGACGAGTTGATTCGCCCCGACGGCCTTCGTGATGTCGTCGCTCTGCAGGAAGTGACGCAGGATCAGGTCGACCATCGACTCCGCGCTGCTGGACGTAACGCTCCCAAGGTCGCTCTCACGCACGACGTTGTCTCTTCCGAGCAGGAGCACGCGCCTGTAAGACCGCCAGACGGACTCCTTCAGGTCGGTCTTTGCCCGCTCGAGCTTCTGCCTGAGTTGACGCTTCTGCCCATCGTCCAGGCGGGCGACGGTTTCGTGGTCGTCCTCGATGTCTTCCCAGGCCAGCAACTCGCGGGCCTGCTCCACCATGGACGCCGACGAGTCGGCCAGGGCGAATAGCAGGGCCGCCTTGAACGTGCGGCCGGCGTTACCGCACTCCCGTACGATGCTCTCGACGAGCCCTCTCACACCAGGCACGTCAGCGGTCTGGTCAGGGCCGAGCACCACGAGCGTCAGCACAGGCCGATCGGACACGTCGATGGTCTTGGCGGGAAAGAACCGCCGCTCGAAATCCAGGTCCTTCGGACCAGCCTGGAAGCAGGTCTGGATCTCCTTCCGGACCCGTTCGTCGATCGCCTTCTCCGACACGCCGGCCTTCCGTTCGGCGATGACCTTGTTCAGCTGCGGCGTCAGACTCACCCTGTAGCGATTGCGATCGGCAGCCAGGTAGTAACAAGAGTCGACCAGGCCCTCCAGCACCGGATCGACCATCGCAAGGTTGGCCTCCGGACGACCGATGGCCGCCTTGATCTCTCCGATGGCCGCCTCGGTCCGCAATTGGCCGCCGTTGCTCTCGAAGAGGATGATCGTCGCGGCCTTCTGGTGCAGTCCCAGTCGCTTGGTCTCGTCCGTGGCCTGGCGGTCCAGCCTGATGGCGTGCGAGTCTGGCCTGCCGGCGATGTCTGCCGTCAGTGGGCCCTCAAGGTCGTTCGTGCCCATCTGTTCGAACAACGCGGCACGGAACTGCGGATCCTCGAGCGGCGCAGAGCCGAGTTCGATGAGTGGGGAGCGCGTCGCTTTGCGCTGTTCCTCGCGCCAGGCCCAAGACACCCACAGCGCCAGCAGCCTGAGGACACCTCGGGTCCGCTGGAATCTCGGCAGGGACTGCCACTTGCGCTCGAACACCGACAGCAACGCGGGATGGAACGGGTAACACGAGCGAAACTGCGCGGCGGCCGTCTCCGGACTCAGACCCACCAGTGCGTCCTTGTTGTCGGCCACCCAGTCGGCGTACGCCTGGATCGTGGCGTTGGCATCGGTCGGGAGTCCGTCCCATTCGAAGAGCCGCCTTCGGATGATCTCGGCCATCTCCGTGTCCGCGGACATCAGGACAGCCTTACCGAGGCGATCGAGCATGTTCTTGAGGCGGGTGTAGTCTTCCTGATCCTCCGGCGTCATCTCGGTGACGAGTGACTTCGGGATCGAGACGCAGATCACGAGGCGGCTGTCTTGCGCCCGTGCCGTCTCGGAGAGGTTCTGCATGAAGTCGAACAGCGGCGCTCGAACACCGCGCTCACGGCCGCGCGAGACGAAGTTCAGGAGTTCGTCCATCAGGATGAGCGACGGCCCCGCTGGGAGCATCTTCCGGATGACATCGCCACCAGGTGCGACGTTCTGCCGATCGTGTTGCTCGACAACGGCAAATGAGGACGCGCCGCCGAGCTGCCAGGCGATCTCGCCCCAGGGCGTCCGGCGGATCGGTTCTCCATCCTCGCCTCGACCGGTGAGTGGGTCGAATTCGGTTCCGACAAACGCGGCGACCGACGCCTTGGGCACCGAGGAGATGCCGGCCTTGGTGAGGATGCCGTCGACGCCCCGCCAGAGCTTCGCCTCGTCGCCATGCTTCGCCAGATGGTAAAGGGCGGCCAACGCGTGCGTCTTCCCTCCACCAAACTGCGTCGCCATATTGAAGACGGCGGACGTCTCGACCTGGATGCCCGACAGGCGCCGAAGCACCTGAGAGGCGAGGTCGATCAGGCTCGTCGTGAAGTGGGTTCGGGCAAAGAACCGACGCGGGTCCTTGTAGTCCTCCGGTGCACGCCCCTCACGTATGTGGTCGAGGTGTACCGCGAACTCGGACGCGTCGAGTGGCCGATTCTCTCGCAGGTCCTCGCGGGGCGTGACGACCTGGTACCAAGGTTTCATCCGAGCCATGAGACCACCTCACCTGCCAATGACCGGGGCGTCAAGCACATGACGCACATATAAGAACCATCGCACGACGCCCATTACAACTTACTGATTCCGTGGGACTTGTACCGCATCATGCGGAATGAACGCCCGTCGCCAGCACAGATTGAAGGGCCGATTCGCACATAAGGCTCGTGGCCTGAAACAGATCGGTGCGGATTATGAGCGCTCATGATCCGTTCATAACGCGCATACCGCACCTCGGTGCCCCGGTGCCCACAGAAGGGCGTCAAGCACATGACGCACATATAAGCACAACTTCAGTAAATAGCTCATTACAAACCGTTTATCTGAGCTGCCGACGGGAAGGTCGGGTCCCAGACCGTCCGTCGCGTACATAACCAGCACAAAAGATCCCTACGCCCAGAACGGAACGTACCGCGCGTGTTTGCGTGACTGGTTTGCCGGGTCCTCAGGCTTGACGAGCCCGCCAGCGATGGTCTCCCGAATGATGCGAGAGGCCGTCGGATATCCGGATTCCTCGAGTCCAAAACGTTCGCGAAGCGTCGAGTTCGTCATGACCCGGTTCGACACGTACAGCAGGCACGAGTGCTGATAGCAGGCCCGCATTCGGTCGCCCCTGTCCATGTCCCCCAATGCCTTGTGGGCGAACAACACGACCCTGGTATGCGTTGAGTCGGTCCGGACGTCCGGTGCGGGAAGTTGGTACAGTTCAACGGCCGTGACGACCTTGTCAAAGCCGCTGCCACGCTCTTCGCAGATACCCAGACGCCGCATCAGGTCAGCCAGTATCTCGTTCCGAGAGCGTGGCGAATGATCGATGAACCTCAGCGGTTCAATCAAAGGAAGGCCGGGGTTGCTGATTTCCAGACGGTCGTCAAAGACCTCCACCATGGGTCCCGTTCCCGAGATCGAGAAGTCCTGATGGATCAACGCGTTTGCTACCAGCTCGCGAATCGCCCGCCGCGGGTACATCCTCATCTCTCGCCGTAACGCACGCTCGAGCACCTCGTTGCTTGGGCAGAGGTCATTGACGTATTCCGTGATGGCCTCGAAGCTCGACGCGTAGCCACCCTGAATCAGCTTCTCGTGTTCCGTCTCGGTCCTCGAAAGCCCGCGGTACTTCACGACCCGCATCGCCTTCCGAGACAGCGTGGGGAAGTGGGACAGTCCGCGTGCAAACAAGATCGCACCGAGATTGGTGATCGAGAATGTTTCGTTGCCCGCGACGACGATCAGCCGGTCCTGAACGAGGCGTTCGAAGATGCCGGCCCGATTGGCCGGCAACGGAGTCTCTGACAGTTCGAAGTACTTCGGATAGTCAAGGCTCGCCAGGAGCTGGTCTCCAGAAACCGAAACCTCGGCGACCCCCTGCTCGAAGCACCGGCCAGACAGCACAGCCCAGAGGTCCCGTTCTCTTCCGGGATGCGCCTTCAGTCTGGCGTTGAGGCTGCCAATCCGGATCCACTCCGTCCCTTTGAATGCTACGGGCATACCCCAAGCGGGTTCGATGCGCAGCAGGACCATCGTCTGCCCGGCGAGATCCCACTCGACGAACCGGGAGTGAATTCGCGGAGTCGTGTTATGGGCAAGCCAGTTCTCGAGTTCCTCGTTTCCGACCTTACGGTCGAGAGGGCGGGCACTGGTGCCGACGGGCTGCCTAGTGACGTCATCAACGCCCCAGACGAGGTAAGCCGCCTCCTGACCCAATAGGGCCGCCGAATTGGAGAGCGCCGAGACGTACTCACCGATCCTCTCGGGGTCGTCGTTGTTGTGCTTGAACTCCACCCACTCGCATTCGCGGGGCAAAGCTAACAGAGACAAGAGGAGCGCCGTCGGATCCATCAGAATCCCATCCCCTTCTTGCGCGCGAGCACGCCATCCACCCACCGCTTCTCTTCAGCGCTGCTGGGGTAAAGCGCCGACAAGGCCTGGGCGAGTTTCCAGAACCTGGCGTCGCGCCCAACGCCATCATCCACCAGGAACTGCTTCAGTGCCTCGCCTCGGTTGGCCCCGAAGAGAATCATCGACTGGTGAACCCGGTCCAGGGCGGTCTGCCCAGGTCGAGGACGAAGCGTGACGCTGGCCGCGCCGCCGGTGCCACCAGCGGCCGCCTCGGCGGCCTCCAATTCCTCGAACAGCTTGCGCTGCTTGGTCCGCTTCGGCCTGCCCGGGCTCGCCCCGCCGGGGGCTACGTCCTTGCCGAACAGGTAGGGAGTGCGCTCGACGACCGGCAGCAGACGAGCCGTATCGCCCTTCACCTCGACGATCGATGGTGACCGGTCGAGATGGATGCCGAGACCCTGGGCAATCTTCCGAGCCGCGTCGAACTCCAGGGCGAACCCCTTCACGGCTACCTTCTTCTTGTCGCCACCATCCTGATCATCATCGTCATCATCATGGTCATTGTGACCGTCGTCCGTGCCATCCTCCCGATCGACTTCTTCGTTCTTCTCTCGGTTCTGTCCCGCGGACGCCTTTCCCGAGCCAACCGTCCACAGCCACATAGCCGTGAGTCGGGCATCGGGTTCCAGTCCCGCGGCGTCGGCATCGTCGAAGATCATCGACAAGGCCTCGGTTGATACGACGGCCCAGACTTGTTCGAGATACTCCTTGAGCGCAACAGCTTCGCCGCTGGCCTTCTCAACGCGAGAGTAACGGGAAAACACCTCAAGAGCCGGGCCGAGACAAGCGAAGATGGCGTCCGCGCCCACGACGCCTTCTGCGGCAAGACGCGGCATCCAGTCGTGGATACGAAGAGGCAACTCCGCCAGCACATCGCGCCAGTCCCCGTTCTCACCGGTACGAACAGTGCCGTCCGGGCTTTCGCGCGGACGGCACACAAGGTGGACGGAGGAGGCGAGGCGCGCTTGGCCTGCGGCTGCGATCCGGGTTTCCATCTCAGTGTCGATCGGCCAAGACCCTGTGATGGTCCATCCCCCATCAACTACTGCCTTCAGAATGGCCTCCCAGCTCGCGGTCGTCTTGCTGGCGAACACAATCGTACCGACACCGTCTGGGCGCAGGACTCTCCGCCCCTCAGCGAAAGCCTTCGCCAGTTCACGCTCGTAGAAGGCTATGTCGTGCGTTGAGATGCTCAGTTCGTGTGGACGGTCCACCACGATCTCTGCTGACTTTGGACTCTGGTCTTCGTGGAACAGATTACCGTGCAGTCCGACCAGACTGCGCCTGAAGAGAACATAGAAGAAGTCCGACAGATGGGAATACGGAATGGCGTCGAAGTACGGAGGGTCGGTCACGAGAAGCTGGGCACTGTCTGATGGCAGTGGGTTTTCGGTTGCGGAAGCCATCTCAATGCTTCCCTCGCCACCGTTCGAGACCTGAGCGTCAAGTGCCATCAACGTCCAGTCCAGGAGACTACTCCAGTTTCCCGAACCACCTCCGAACGGCGCCGCTTCCACGAAGTCGCACACAAACGGAATCGCTTGGCGCGCGAACGTGTGGTTGACCTTCTCTCGGTTGTGAAAGTGCCAGGTACAGAGGCTCGAGTTGTAGTCAGCCAACTTGTTCACTGCCATCGCTAGGCAGGTCCTGACCGCCACGCCCAGCGGGGCCTCTTCGCCTTCGTAACGTCCTCCCAGTTCGCGAACCAGTCGTGACAGCGTAGCAACAGTAAGGTTCTGGCGAGCGGTAAATAGGTCGCCCCACCGGTTCATTCCGTAGAGGGGAACGCTGATGCGGCGAATCTCATTAAGAGAAATCAGCTCGGTCGGGATGACGCTGAGGCCAGATGTAAGCTCGCGGCACAATTGCTCCAGGTGCGTGGCGGTGCTCTGAACGTCCGCCAGATCCCTCGTCGTCGAAAGCCGGTACCGTCTCATGTTCTCGTTGGGGTGTTCGGTGACAACACACATCAAGCGGGCGTCGCTGGCCCCACCGCGCCTCGCCTTGAGTTGTTCCCGTAGGCGCCCAACCGGCGTCGTGTATCCGCAGCATGGGCAAGTCGCAGAACCCCTCTTGACTGTGCCATCGAATCCCGGGTCTGGGATTCTGCGCTTCTGATCGTCCTGGGTAACCCAGCCGTCACTCTGCTTCTCGATGATCTGGAAGTCCACGCGCTTAGCGGAGAGATCGGCGACAAGCCGCAGGGCCACGGCCCGGTTGGCCTTCTTCACCAACCAAAGGGAGCGGATGAGCGGGACCTCCGCGCCACATCCCGGGCCTTCACACCGAATCGTGCGCGCCCAGAGGTACGCAACGGGCGTCGCACCATCGGGATCCTTCGGGTAGAACTCGGCGAGTTCCTTTTCGGCCTCCTGCTTGATCCACTCACCCCACTTGCGAACCTCGTCGGCCAGCTGCTGCCCGTACTTCGGGATGTACTCGAGCACCACCTTGTTGAGCAGAACGGCGACGGGATTGAGGTCGCTGGCAAAGGCATCCGCACCGACTCGTAGAGCCTCTAGTGGGATCGCCCCACCGCCGGCGAACGGGTCGACGACAAGTGGCCGCGTTCCCGGCGCCCCACCGAGCGCTTCGTGCGCGGCCTGGACGAGGGCGCGTGACGCCTCGAGGTAGTCCTTGTCCGTCGAGTTATCCCAGTTGGCGAAGTCGGCAAGGAAGTCCAGCAGGGCATGGCGCAGTTCGAGAGGCCTCTCGACCAGCACGTGTGGATTGGCTTGGATCGCCATGAGCCGCGGGAACGACTCGGCACTCGCCTTCTCAGCGTGCTTGAGGGCCCAATCGGTCATTTGCGCGCGTGCGGCATCCAGGAACGCGGGTGGACATGGCACCTCGCCGGGACCGGGTGCGGGGTCCGGCCACAACGAGGCCAGAATCACGGCCCGGCATGCCGCCAGCGGTCGCCTCGCCCACCAGATGTGGAGCGTCGAGATATGGCCGTGGCGAATGGACTTCTCGCGGCGGGCGTGCGCCGAAATCCGCTTGATCGGCAGATCGACCTCGATGAGCCTCCTGGGGTATTGGTTCATTCGGCAAGCACCCGCATGATGTTGGCGACCCAGACCGGGGCGAAGCGGATGTCCTTCAGAAGCTGACGCTTGTCGCCATCCGAGAGCCTCCGGCGGAGGATGGTGACGACGCGGTCATCGACATGGCGCTGGCCGAGATAGCGAAGCGCTTGAATGACCAGTCCGCTGGTTCGGCCGGCCGTCGCCATGTTCCGTGGCGTCGTCTTCCTGATGATGATCTGCAGGTCGCCAATCCGCACGCGGCGTGGCGCACCATCGGTGAGGAACAACACTCTCATTGGTACCTGTTCAGACAGCCCCAGCCGGTTGGCGGCGTACGCGCCGGAAGGCTGCAGCCGAACGGCGTCGCGCCCACGGAGCGCCCTTGCGACCAGTTCCACGGAGGGCAGGAGTGCGCCCAATTGTGTGTCGCGTTTGGGAAGGTCGTACAGCCCTCTCGCCAGCTTCCGAATCCTGCCGGCTCTCGCGTGACGCGAGAGTGCGGCATCAACGGTGTTGCGGCTCCCGAGGTCGAGGAAATCACCTGCCGTGAACACACGAGCACCTCGGCTGGTCGTGAATCGCCGAAGTATCCGACTGTCAATGGAATGAGCGTGACGTCCCATGGGCGTTTTGTCAGAAAAATATACTACTATTTCTGACAACAACAGCCCAGGAACGAGTTAAGGCGCCGGCTCGACGGCCGCGAGGAGTACGTCGGGTTTGACCGAGTAGTGCTCGACGGCCATCACCGGTCGCCAGCCCAGACGGGCAGGGTCCTGCACGACGTTCAGCTCGGGGGTACTCGCGCAGTCAAATACCGCGTACAGCCAGTACTCGCGTTTGAGGCGTTCGGCGGTCCGGTATTCGTTCTGCGTCAACGCAATCTCGCCAACGCCGGCGCGCCCCTTCACCTCGATGAACCGCACGTCAGTGAATGTCTTTGCGTCCTCGGGATGGGGCAGCCGCGTGATGAGATCGAATCCTCGATTCTCGGCCTGGACGTCTTCAACCTGCCAGCCACGGGCGACCTCATAGTCCCGGGCGACCTGAACGGCTATCTGCTCCACATCGTCATCACGCACCATCGGACTGAACCCCGACGTCGCCCGCTCCGGATGGGGGATGATCCACGCACGGCCGATGTGGGTGATGTCGCCAACGGTGACGTGGCGTTCCATGTCGAGATCCCGGAGTCGCACGTCACGCCGGTTGTTCAGTTCATCGAGATGCTGCTCCGCCTGCGCGATCAGGCCGTCCAGGCCGGCAACGGTCTGGCCATCCACCTGTCGATTACAGAGGTCGGCCAGTTGTAGATTCTGGCGGTCGATGAGTGCGTCCAGACTGATGCGCACATGTTCGGCCACACGATCGACCTCGCGAGCCCGGTCGCTCGCCGACTGCGCGAGCCACTGCTGGAGAGCTTCGGTGTAGAGAAACGTCTCCACCAGACGACGGTCAGGAAGTGGAGCCACCGGAGCCGGTCCTTGAGCACCTCGCGGCGAAGGGGTCACATCCAGGAGGATTGTTGGCTGGCGGATCGCCATCTGCGCGTCCGTCGATGTCTCGACAGCGAAAAGGCGACGGTGGATCGGCTGACCCCGGCCGTCCTTGATCGAGGCAGCGAACACATCAAGGGTGCTCGCGGAGCTCCGGTGAAGGTCGAGAAACACAGCGCCGCGTTCGAGATGCTCTTCAACGCGGGCCGCGAGATCCTCACGAACCACCTCGAACAATGCATGCCCAGGCGTCACCCACTCCAACGTGGCGTCCTGCTTCAGCAGCGCCTTGTCAAAGACGACGCGCCCGTATTCGCGGGCGAGCCGGCCGTGCTTGGCCTCGAGGCGATCTCCGACAGGCAGGAGCGTGCGAGGCACGCGACCGATCCGATAGACGTGCTGGTCTCGCGCCACCGCCTTGGGGTGCACGCCGACTTCCGGCGCGGCGTCCACGAAGAACTGTTCGATGACTTCGGGAACGAGCCGACGTTCACGCGCCTCGACGGACTTGCCGACGATGGCCGACAGGTTGAGGCTTCGCCGGGCCAGCCCCTCGAGGGCCGATTCGGTGATCGCCCGGAACCGCTGCGGGTTGACCTCCCGAACGATGCGCTCTTCGATGCCGGGCAGGTCGAGCCGGCGCGCGTAGAGTTCCCGAAAGAGCCGCTCTAGCAGGTTCGAGGGGAACACCTCCCCCACCACGTCGAATACCTGGTCGGTGCCCAGCTCGCGCCGGATCTCCGCGAGACGGCTCAGGAGCTTCTCGAGGACGCGGCCCTCACGCGTGTTGGCCGCGACGAAGTTGAAGATCAGGCAGTCGTGCTCCTGGCCGTACCGGTGGATGCGGCCGACCCGCTGTTCCAGACGGACAGGGTTCCACGGGATGTCGAAGTTCACCATCAACCAGCAGAACTGCAAGTTGATGCCCTCGCCAGCGGCCTCGGTCGCCACCATCACTTGCGCATGCTCGCGGAATTCTCGCTCAGCCCAGATGCGCGAGCCGACCGCATCCCGGTCGCCGATCTTCATGCCGCCGTGTATCTGGGTGACCGAGAGTCCCCATTCGCGCAGTCTGCCCAGCGGACGGCCGTCCTCGCCGTCACCGACCAGGAAATCGAGGGAGTCCTTGTGCTCGGTGAAGATCAGGAGCTTCGTCTTCGGGTCGGAGAACACGCCCTGTTCAGTGAGAATGGCCTTGAGCCGGACGAGTTTCGATTCCCCTTGCCGCCGCTCGAGCCTCATGGCGCGGTCGATCAAGGCCGTCAGTCGGGCGACCTCCGCCCGGAGGTCCTCCGGGTTGTAGGACGCCACGACGTCTTCGAGCTGGGCGATGATCTCCTGCTGCTCTTCTTCGGTCAGGTCTTCAAAGTCGTCGGGTAGCCGCCTCTCGATCTGGTCGCGTCTGAACTTCTCCGGATCCGTCAGGATCTGTTCACGCTTGGCCTTCATCCGCTCGAGCGTCCGGCGCACCGCGTAGACCGTGGACGCCATGCGCCGCTGGAGCATGGCCATCGTGAAGCCTACCGCCCGCCCGCGCGCTGAGTCGTCCTGCGCAGCCAGGATAGACTGGTCCTGGACGTAATGGGAGAGTGCGTCGTAGAAATCGAGCTCGGGGCCGTCCAACTCGAAGGCTGCAGTCCTAACCTCACGCTTGGTGAAGAGCTTGTGGACGACCCCGGTTTGCGGGTCCGGGAACGAGACCAGCGCTTCCTTTGTTCGGCGCAGATAGAACGGGGCGGAGTTGCGGCGCATCGCCTCTTCGAGGCTCTCCACACTGCCGTAGACGTCGCGGTCCAACAACGACAGGAACAGGCAGAAGTTCTTGGCGTCCCCCTTGTGAGGCGTGGCCGTCATCAGCAAGTAGTGGTCGGTCAACCCCGAGAGAGACTCGCCCAGCTTGTACGCCAGCGTCTTCCGGTCGTCGGCGTAGGCGGCCATCTTGTGGGCCTCGTCGACGATGATGAGATCCCAGCGGGAGCGGAGGAGGCTGTCGCGCGCATCGTCGACCCGAGACACCCAGGAGACGGATGTCACGACCTGGGCACGCTCCTGCCACGGATTCTGGCCGTAGTTCGCGCGAAGAATGTCGCCGCGCATTACCTCGAACGACTCACTGAACTTGTCTTTGAGTTCACGCTGCCACTGGAAGGTCAGGTTGGCTGGAGCCACGATGAGCGTCCGCCGGACCAGACCTCTGGCCTTCATCTCCTTGAGGAGGAGCCCCGCCATGATCGTCTTGCCCGCGCCGGGATCGTCGGCGAGTAAGAATCGGATACGCGGCAGCTTCAGGAAGTACTCATAGACCGCTTCGAGCTGGTGCGGGAGCGGATCAACGCGGGCGATTGACAGGGAGAAGAACGGGTCGTACTCGTACGCGAGTCCCAGGCGTTGCGCTTCAACGCCAAGGCGAAACAGACGGGCATCACCGTCAAAGGAAGGCTCCGCTGGCGGCAGGACGAGCTGTGCGATCTGCGCCGGCGACAGAACAATGTCCCGCGCGAGACCCGACTGAAGCCCCCTGCCAATAACGCGCGTGGCCTCGCCGAGTGGCGCGATGGCGAGGACCTCGATGGGCTCGGGCAGCACGGGTCCAGAGACGATCGTTCCGGTTCGGAGTTCCTGAGGGACCATCAGTTCGGCACCACCCGTTGGCTGGTTCATGCCCGCCTGGACCGGCAGCCCGAATGCTATGGCCCAGGTTGGGGAGTGTCAAATACTCGGCCTCGAAACGCAGCAGGCCGCTGTCTGGATTCAGACACCACCGACGGAGCGACCTGCCTGATTCCGGACAGCCCGTAGCCCCCCGATTCGCCGGTTCGATCACGCCGCCTGGCGGCGCCTGCGCTCGGCCCCTGCCCGGAATGTTAGGATCACCCCAAATGCTGGTAGAAACCACGCACGTACCATGGTGGGAGCGATCCGAGCCTCGGGGCCCGCGCTGGGGGGCGTTGCTGGTCGCTCTTGCGCTCGTCTCGATTCTCCACTACACCACGAGTCCTGAGCGGGCGGGACTGCATGTCCTGTATCAGCGCCTCTATTACGGCCCGATCATCGTCGGGGCGTATTGGTTCGGTGTGTGGGGAGGAGTGGCGACAGCCATCGCAGCTGCGCTGGCTTACGCGCCACATATTCATCACGCCTGGGCCAATAACGCCCCGTACTCGTTCAGCCAATACTCGGAGTTGGTCATCTTCGTCTGCGCAGGGGGACTGGTGGGGTCCCTCGCGGACGTCCAGCACCGATTGACGAGACAGTATCGAGACGTCGCCGCCTCGCTGGAACGTAAGAACCGGGAACTCGAAGATTCTCACACGCAATTGACGCGAGCGGATCGCCTCGCGGCGCTCGGACAGATTGCAGCCGGGCTCGCGCACGAGATTCGAAATCCCCTGGCTGGCATCAAAGGTGCATTGGATATTGTCGTGACCAAGGTCATTCAGGGAACACCCGAGGCGGAGTTCGCCGCCATCGCTGCGAGGGAGGTCGATCGCCTCAACAGACTCGTGCAGGAGTTCCTGGACTACGCGCGGCCTCACGCGCCAGACCTTCGATCGGCCCGCCTCCATGACGTGATCGAGCACGTGGTGCTGCTCCCGCGAACCGAAGCCGAGCGTGCCGGCGTGACTCTTGTCTACGACGCACGCGAACCGCTGCTGGATACACGTATGGACCCGGAACAGATCCGGCAGGTGCTCTTCAACGTCATCTTGAACGCGATTCAGGCGAGCCCCTCGGGCACTGAGGTTCGCATCGAGAGCTTTTCCAGCGGCGAACATGCGGTCGTCCACGTGAGCGATCGAGGGATGGGTATCCCGTCCGACGACCTCGCGCACATCTTCGACCCGTTCTTCACGACCAAGCCTCACGGCACGGGACTTGGGTTGGCCATTTCGCAACGGATCATCGAGGCTCACAAGGGCGAGATCGCCATCCGAAACGCCGACGACGGTGGGGCGGTGGTGTGTCTTTCCATTCCGCTCTTGCAGAGTGCGTCGAGCGGCGCTGTGTTCCAAGGGGCACGTCCATGACGACTACGCGTACGGTCCTGGTGATCGACGACGATGAGAGCCTGAGGCGTGTGACCGAGTACAGGCTGCAGGAAGACGGGTACGCCGTGCTCACGGCGGCCGACGGGCTGGCAGGCCTGGAGCTGTTCCAATCCTCGCCGGTGTCGCTGGTGTTAACCGACGTCCGCATGCCGAAGATGGAAGGCATCGACCTGTTGAGCCGGTTGAGGGCGATGCAGCCGGACCTACCGGTGATCGTGATGACCGCGCACGGCACGATCGCGTCGGCAGTCGAGGCGATGAAGCTCGGAGCCGTCGACTACCTCACCAAGCCATTCTCGCGCGAACAGCTACAGACGAGCGTCCAGAAGGCGATCGAACTGGCAGATCTCAAGAGTGAGAATCGTCAACTGCGACAGATGGTTGCGGAACGATTCTCGTTCGCCAACATGATCGCCGGATCCCGCGCGATGCGAGCGGTCACCGAAATCGCGTCGAGGGTTGCACCCAGCGGAACGACTGTCCTGTTGGAGGGAGAGAGCGGCACGGGCAAGGAGTTGCTCGCGAAGGCGCTGCACCTGCACAGCGACCGGGCCGGCGGCCCGTTCATCGTGATCAATTGCGCCGCGATTCCGCAGGACCTGCTCGAGTCGGAACTGTTCGGACACCGACGCGGTTCGTTCACGGGCGCAACCGGCGACAAGCAGGGAAAGTTCGAGCTGGCCGACGGCGGGACCATCTTCCTGGATGAGATCGGCGAGCTGCCACTGCAACTACAGGTCAAGCTCCTTCGCGTACTCCAGGAGCGGGAAATCGACATCGTTGGCGACCCTCGTCCCCATCGCGTCGACGTGCGTGTGATCGCAGCCACCAACCGGAATCTGGCAATGATGGTCGAGGACGGGGGATTTCGAGAGGACCTGTATTACCGGCTGGCTGTCGTACCAATCAGGTTGCCGCCGTTGCGCGAACGCACCGATGACATTCCGTTGTTGGTGGATCATCTTATCGAGAAGCATCGCGAACGGATGGGACGGGTCCGACCGTCGGTCGACAAGGTTGTGTACTCAGCGCTCAACCTGCACGCGTGGCCCGGCAACATCCGCGAACTGGAGAACGTCATCGAGCGAGCGCTCGTGCTGGACGGTGATGGGGTGTTGGGGATCGATGACCTTCCTGAGCGATTCCACGCCCGGTCACAACACTGCGGAAACGTCCGATTCGAACTGCCCGACGAGAGCATCTCGCTGGACGCCGTGGAGTGCGATCTGATTCGGGCCGCGCTCGAGAAGCACGCCTGGAACCAGACACGCGCCGCAGCCTATCTGGGCGTGACGCGGAGCACGCTCATCTATCGCATGCAGAAGCACGCGCTGGCGCAAGGCCAGAACGTCCCAGCCCAGGGGCCATCCGAACCCTCAGAGTAGTGCGGCGACGGGTCTATTTCTTCACTGGAGCAGCACTCGCAGCCAGGCGGACTTCCGACGCGGCCATGACGGTCTTGCCGTCCTTGCCCTTCGTCTCGACGGCTGTGACGACGACCCGCTCGCCCTGTCGGATACTGTCGAGCGTCGCCGTCGCGTCACCTCGCCTGATCTTCGTCTTGTCAGTCAGGGTTACCACGGTCGTCTTGCCATCGGTCGTCTTCACTTCCAGATGAATCTCGTGCCGCATGGTGACGGTACCCATGATGCGGTGCCCGTGGCCTTCATGGGCGAGCACGGTGGCTAGCGGGGCGCCCGCCAGGGCGATCACCACCGCAACAATCCATCGCTTCATTGTCGTCCTCCAGTATGTTTGTGCGCCGGCTCAGCAGGTGTGACCGCCGTGCCGGGATCGAGGAAACGGCGCGTCTCTTCTTCGGCGTGCCATTCTTCTGCACTCTTCGGATTCAGCTCGCGCATGCGAACCAGGTCGCGATCAGTCAGTTTCGGCAACTGGCGAATGAAGTGCACCAGATGCCACGTGGCAACATCACTGTCTGGGGCACCGGTGCCCCAGGCAGGCATGCCGGTGAAGCGCACGCCGTTTTCGATGATGTAGAAGAGGTCTCCGTCCGACAACGCTTGCGTCCCAGATTGCCTCATGTCAGGAGCGCGGGGATACAGCCCGCGCCCCATCTCCGTGTTACCGCTCCCATCGTTCGCGTGGCAACTGGCGCAGTGATCCGCGAAGTGCGCCATTCCTGAGCGGATCACCTCGTCGCTGATGGGTACCGGGTTCGTCCGGTTGTGCGCCGTGCGAGGAATGGCTAGGGCGCGAAGCCGTCCGGCGACCACCGCCTCGACCCTGCTGGGGGCCTTACGCGCGCTGATTCCACCGGGCACGAGCACGACGGCGGCCACCAGCGCGGCCAATCCAGCCGCGGCCAACGCGACGGTTAGCGATTTGAGTAGGAGTCGCATTCGTGACCCGTCCTTGCACACGAGACCACGCCCCAGTGTTGGAGAAGTGTCCAAATGCCTGTGAGATCCCTCGCTGATGCGAAGCAATTGAGATGCCACGAGATATTCCCTGGAATGCCGAGGGACTCGATGGGAAGACGACGGACGGGTGGTGGATTTCAACCAGCGGCGAGGGTCTGGCGTCTGTTTTCAGACACGAGCCGCGCCAGCCGCTCGAGCGAAATGGACGTTCTCCCCGTCTATCCGCCAACGGGCCATAGACGTGGGGCGGCACGTCGATTGCTTTGTCTGGAATGAACCACGCCGCCGGCTGTGATTGGTCTGCGGCATTTTCTCAGGGAGAAGACTGATGAATCTGACTCGAACCGCTCTGACCCTCGCAACGGGAACCGTGTTTGTCGCCGGTCTCACCATGGGGCTTGGCGCCCAGATGGGTGGAGGCCAGATGACCGGGCACCAGCACGGCGCGATGCAGGGCTCCATGGCGGGTGGGATGGCGTCCACCCAGATGATGCGCAACATCGACTCGATGATGGCGAGTGTCTCGTCCATGATGAACAACTTCACGTCGATGCAGCCCGGGACATTCGGTCCGCAGCACGACCAGATGATGTCGTCGATTCAGGGCCTGGTCGGGCAGATGCATCAGGTGCACGGCGCGATGGGCGAAATGGCCAAGAACCCTGGCCTGACTGCCAATAACGCCGCGATGAAGTCCTTCCAGCAGGCCGGCGCGGAGTTCCAGAAGATGGGCACCGCAGCCCAGGCCATGATGAAGAGCCTCGGTCAGGCCGCGAAGGACATGACGAATGCCCACAAGTAGACGGAGGCACACGAAACCGCTCGCGGCGGTGGCGGTAACTTTCTGCGTACTCTGGGGCGCGGGATCGGCCCGCGCCCAGGACGCGACTGTCTCGGCTAGCGTCAACGTCCGGTTGGCGACCGGCACGTTCGGCGGTTCGCAGACCACCAACGTGTTGTACGCCCCAGCCACGGCGCGCGTGGATTGGCGGCGATTCGAGTTCTCGGCGTCCGTGCCATTCGTGTCCGTGATGGACGGCACCGTTCTCTGGTCGGGGGGCGGCTACATACCGATGCAGGGATCGATGAGCGGCGCTCCCAGCGCAGGGGTGCCGATGAGGGCCAATGGAATGATGGGCGGTATGATGGGGACATCCCAACCGGTGAATCCGGCCGCAGGCAGCACGAGCACGAGTTCGCAGGCGTTGCTCAGCGCGTCGGGCCTCGGGGACATCATCCTCGCCGGCGGTTATCGCGTCGTCGATCGCAGCGACGGCCTGCAGGTCGTCGTCGGCACGCGCGTGAAGATTCCCACCGCGTCGTCGGTAAAGGGACTCGGTACGGGCGAGACCGATTTGGCCGCCACGGTCAGCCTCAGACGGCGCCTGGACCACGGCTGGTTCTACGCGGACGGCGGCTTCGTCAAGGTGGGTGATCCGGCGGGGGTGACCTTGCGCGATGCGGCGCTCTGGGGCGTCGGGGGCGGCAGACGGCTCTCGTCGCGAGTCTTTCTGCTGGCCTCTGCATACGGAAACACGGCGACGATTGCAGAATTCGGCCCGTCCGCGGAGTTCAGTGCGGGGCTCGGCTTTCCGCTCACCGCACGGGCGAGCGTCACGGTGATGCCTGTGGTGGGGATCACGAACGCCAGCCCGAAGTACGGCATCACGTTGGGTATCACCACTGACATGACTCGGCGGTAATGCGTTTCGCCTCCGCGGTCCGGATGCGCCCCAATCCCTGGCCGCGGGGGCGATGCGAGCGGTACCGGGTCGGCGCCGCCTCACGGGGAGACACCATATGCTCGTCAGTTCTCGTCGCGACTTCCTTCGCCACATCCTTGCCTCTGGCGCCTTCGTCGGGTCCTCCCGATTCGCACTTCACGGGCAGAGCCCCGACCCCGCGATCAGAGACTTCGTCCTCACGGCCCGTGAGGCGGATGTGACGGTGGCGCCCGGCCGTCCGTGGACGACGTGGACGTACAATGGCCAAGTCCCAGGGCCGCTGATTCGCGTTCGCCAGGGCGAACGCCTCCGCATTCGGCTGGTGAACGAACTCCCTGAACCCACCACGATTCACTGGCACGGAATCCCGTTACCGAATCCCATGGATGGCGTATCCGGCCTCACGCAGGAACCAGCGCCGCCCGGCGAGTCATTCTTGTACGAGTTCGTTGCCGACACTCCTGGAACGTATCTCTACCACTCTCATCACGGCCTGCAGATGGATCGCGGCCTCGTCGGCCCGCTTATCGTGGATCCGGTCGACACCACCCATGAACCCGCATTCGACCGGGAGTACATCCTGGTTCTCGACGATTGGCTGACGACCACACCCGAAGCCGCCTTCACTCAACTCCGCCAGGCCGGCGGCATGGGGGCGGGGATGATGAATCGCAGCGATGGCCCGGCCTATGCCGGCTATCTCGTCAACGGTGCTCTCACCGCTGGCGCGACCCCCCTGCGCGTCCGCCGCGGAGAACGGGTGCGGATCCGCCTCATCAACGGCGCCAGTTCGACGACGTTCCGCGTCGGCCTGCTCGGCCATCAACTCACCGTGACGCATTCGGACGGACAGCCGATCCAGCCTGTGACGGTGGACACCTTGCCCATCGGGATGGGTGAACGTTACGACGTGGTGGTCAGCGCGGATTCACCCGGGACATACCCGCTCCTCGTAGGCCCGCTGGACAGCACCGTGCCCGGTGTCGTCGTCCCCTTCGTTTACGACGGTTACTCCGACCGGCTTGTCGCTCCGACGGTCTGGCCGGCGGGGCTCCTCCGGGGGCGCATGCTGCGGCTGCATGATCTCGCCGCCCTTACCGTTATCGAATCGGCAGCGAGCCCGAGCCGCGTCATCCGTCTGCAACTCGGTCAGGCGATGATGGGCGGTTACGCGTGGACGATCAACGGCCAGGCGTATCCCAACGCCGATCCGATTCCCGTGGCAGAAGGGGAACACATCCGGTTCGCCATCACGAACAGGACGATGATGCGTCACCCAATGCACCTTCACGGACACTTCTTCCGCGTGCCTGGTACGGTAGGCGGAGACAGTCACGCCCCTCTGAAGGACACGGTGCTGGTCGAGCCCATGGGCTCCACGGTCGAAATCGACGCCGTCATGGACAATCCCGGCCAATGGTTCCTGCACTGCCACCACCTCTACCACATGGAAGCCGGGATGGCCCGGGTGGTGGAGTACCGATAGTCCAACTCTCAGCCGTCGGTTGGTGAGCCTGCCGGCATCTTGGGGCAGGCTCTCGTCGTTTTGCGGGCTGTCTGGTTTCGAACAGTCCGCCGGACCGGAGGTGCGGGAGAATGGCCAGTTGTAGACGCGTCGGCCCTGGACACGCCCGCCTCGACAGCCATTGGCGGGCCAAACGCGACGCGCGACGAGGTTCTGGTCTTGGCCTACACGCGGCATACGACTTGCAATAGGGGTCTCCGCGAGTCAATGGAGCGATATGAGAAACCGAGCGCAGATCCTTGGCGAACGGCACCATGTGCGACATCACTCGCCTCAGGAGGTTTGACATGTTGTCGGTATTTCGATGGAAGCGTACATTGACCGTAGCCGTCGGCGCGTGGCTGCTCACGGCCGGGGCTGTCGCCGGTCAACAGCCACCGACAGTTCCGCCCGACGATCCCGTCTTGCAGATGTTGATCGACGAAGCGCTGGCTCGGCATCCCGGCATTCAGGCCGCGCATTCGGCGGTTGCGGCGGCGGGTACGCGGGCCGAACAAGCCCGTGCCTACCCAAACCCCATGGTGTCGACGACGTTCACGAATGACGGCTGGGCCCCAAGTCTGGGCAGCATGCCGATGACCACGCTCGGCGTCATGGTGAGCCAGGAACTGCCCTACTCGGGAAAGCGGGATCTCCGCGCAGCGTTGGCAACCGCCGAAGCCCGCCAACTCGAACCGTCGTTAACACGGGTCCGCCTCTCGATAGAAGCGTCAGTCAAGCGCGCCTACTACGCCCTCTTGCTGGCGCGCGAACTCCAGGCGCTCACCGACGAGCAGCGGACCGTCTGGAAGCAGGTCGAAAACGTGGTGCGCCTGCGCTACGCCATCGGCCAGGGCGCCCAACCGGACGTCCTGCGCACGCAGACCGAGTTGGCTCGCGTCGAACAGCGCGCGATTGAACAGGCGACAGAAGTCCGTATCCGGCTGGCCGAACTCAACCAGCTTCGATCGCGTCCGGCGGACACGCCCATTGTCACGTCGTCCAGGCTGAGCCTCCGCAGTCTGGAAGGCAGCGCGGAAGACGCCGCCACCAGGGCGATCGCAATCAGCCCGGAACTGGAGGTCGTGCGCCGGTCGATCGACACGGACCGCGCCGCGCTGGACGTGGCACGCAAGGCGTTCAAGCCAGACTTCAGCGTGCAGGGTGGCTACATGAATCGCGGTGGCCTCGACCCAATGTGGGTGGCCGGCGTCGGCGTGTCCTGGCCGATCAGCAAGAAGGCGCGCGCGAGCGCCGTGGCGGAAGCCGAGCTTCGGGGGCGCCGCGACGGCCATGAACAAGACGCCCTCGCGCTGCGTCTGGCCTACCAAACACAGGAGCGCTTCCTGCGGGCACAGTCAGCCGAGCAGATTATCGCGCTGTACGACCGATCGGTGATCGTCCAGGACGAACTCACCCTGCAATCGACGATCGCAAACTACCAGACCGACAAGGTCCCCTTCGTGTCCATCCTCGAGGCAGTCACCACGCTCTACGCAGACCGCTGGGCTCGGACCACGTTGCTGGCTGACCACGCCAGGATTCGGGTGAGCATCGACGAGGCCGCACTGGAGCAGGCCGCCGAGATGACGGGGTCGGCGGCGGGACCCGCCGGGTCGGCCCGGCGAGGTGGATCGAATGGCATGGGCGGCGGCATGAGCGGACGATAAGGACACAACCATGAAGCACTACATTCGCATACTTGCCCTGACGATTGGTGTGGTCAGCGTCGCCGCGGGCGGCGCGCTGCTGGTCTCCTGCCGCGGCTCGGTGGAACACGCCGGTGATTCCGCCGCCACGCACACGGCAAAGTACCACTGCCCGATGCACCCGACCGTCGTGTCCGACAAGCCGGGGGACTGCCCGATCTGCGGCATGAAGCTCGTGCCCTTCGAACCCACGAAGCCCGAGGCGGCGCCGGCAGCCCCGTCCGCACCCGGTGGCCAGGCTGGCGGCGGCCGGCGGATTGCGTTCTATCGTTCGCCGATGGATCCGGCCGTGCGTTCGGACAAGCCGACCAAAGACAGCATGGGGATGGATTTTCTCCCAGTGTACGAAGACGACGTAGCGGCCTCGGGAAGTGGCGTGGACGGTCGAGCCACGGTCACCCTGACGCCTGAGCGTCGGAAGTTGCTGGACGTTCGCAGCGAGGAAGTGCGTGTGGCCCGCATCGAGAAGACCGTGCGGGCCGTGGGGCGCGTCACGACGGATGAACGGCGGACGTCGCACATTCACGCGAAGTTCGAAGGCTACGTCGAGCGGCTCTACGTGGATTTCACAGGAATGGCCGTGAAGAAGGGCGATCCCCTTCTCGCCATCTACAGCCCCGATCTCGTGGCGACGCAGCAGGAGTACCTGCTTGCGCTCAAGGCCCAGCGACAACTGGCGCAGAGCCAGGTGCCGGCTGTGGTCCAGGGTGGCGCCGACCTCCTTGATGCCGCGAAGGAGCGGCTGCGGCTGTGGGACATCAGACCCTCGGATATCGCCGAGATCGAGCGGAGCGGGACGGTGCGCCGGGACCTCGATCTCCATTCCGAGGTGAACGGATTCGTCGTCGTCAAGAACGTGGTGCAGGGCATGCGGATCATGCCGACCGATACCCTGTTCGAGATCGCGGATCTCTCGCGGGTCTGGGTGATGGCGGACGTCTACGACTCCGACATCTCGGCCGTGCGGATCGGCTCAATGGCCGACGTCACAGTCTCGTCTTTGCCAGGCCGCCACTGGCGCGGCGCCGTCACGTTCCTGTCGCCAACCGTCGACGAGAAGACCCGCACGGTCAAGGTGCGGATCGAGGTGGACAATCAGTCGGGGGCATTGAAACCCGACATGTTCGGCGATGTGCTGTTGTCAACGTCCAGCGGCATGGGCTTGGTCGTTTCTGATAGCGCAGTCATCGACACTGGCGAACGCACGATCGTGTTCCTCGACCGGCCGGACGGACGCATCGAGCCGCGCCAGGTACAGCTCGGCTTGCGGATGGCCGACGGCTACCAGGTACTGGGCGGTCTGCTGAAGGGGGACCGCGTCGTGACGGCCGCCAACTTCCTTCTGGACTCCGAATCGAGCCTGAAGGCGGCACTGTCGGCGATTACCGCTACACCCGCACCCGTTCGCGAGCCGCGCTGAGGTGGCCCCATGATCAGAGCAATCATTCGCTTCAGCGCCCACAATCGGTTCCTGGTCCTGCTGGCGACCATGGTGGCCGTGGCCTATGGCATCTACACGTTACGGCACATTCCGGTAGATGCGATACCTGACCTCTCCGACACGCAGGTCATCATCTACTCGCGGTGGGATCGCAGCCCGGACATCATCGAGGATCAGGTCACGTATCCGATCGTGTCGGCCATGCTGGGGACGCCGAACGTCAAGACGATTCGCGGGTTCTCGGACTTCGGCTTCAGCTATGTGTACGTGATCTTCCAGGACGGCACCGACATCTACTGGGCGCGCAGTCGCGTGCTGGAGTACCTGTCCAAGATCCAGCCCGTGCTGCCCGAAGGCGTCAAGACCGAACTGGGCCCGGACGCGACCGGCGTCGGCTGGGTCTTCCAGTACGCGCTGGTCGATGACTCCGGTACGCAGTCGCTGGCGGACCTGCGCGCCATCCAGGATTGGAACCTGCGGTACCGGCTCCAGGCGGTGGCTGGCGTCGCTGAAGTCGCTTCCATCGGAGGCTACGTCAAGCAGTACCAGGTCACCGTCGATCCGCTTCGCTTAAAGGCGTACGACCTTGCCATCATGGACGTCGCCGCGGCCGTCCGGCAAAGCAATAGCGAGGTGGGCGGGCGCCTGCTGGAAATCGCCGGGAAGGAGTTCATGGTCCGCGGTCGTGGCTACGTGAAGTCGACGGCGGACCTCGACCAGATCGTGCTCAAGACCGACAACCGCGGCACTCCGGTATTGCTGCGGGACGTTGGGACGGTCACGCTCGGACCCGAGATGCGCCGAGGGATCTCGGACCTCGACGGGAAGGGTGACACCGTGGGCGGCATCGTCGTGATGCGTCACGCCGAAAATGCGCGGGACGTGATTGCCCGCGTCAGAGATAGGCTCAAGGAGCTCGAACCGTCGCTGCCGAAGGGCGTCCGGATCGTGACCACGTACGACCGATCCACGTTGATCGACGCCTCGATTGACAACCTCCGTCACGAGTTGCTGCTCGAGGTGTTCATCGTCAGCCTCGTGATCCTCGTGTTCCTCTGGCACATCCCGTCAGCTATCGTCCCCATCATCACGATCCCGGTCTCGGTGCTCCTGGCATTCATTCCGATGCGTCTGATGGGCCTCTCGTCCAACATCATGTCCCTGGCCGGCATCGCCATCTCGATCGGCGTACTGGTGGACGGCGCGATCGTCGAGGTCGAGAATGCCTATAAGCGGCTCGAGGAGTGGCAGGAGAACGGCCGCCAGGGTGATTTCCACGCCGTACGCCTCGAGGCTCTGCTCGAAGTCGGACCGTCGGTGTTCTTTTCGCTGCTCGTGATCGCCGTGGCGTTCCTGCCCATCTTCACACTGGTCGATCAGGAGGGACGCCTGTTCACGCCGCTCGCGTGGACCAAGAACCTCACGATGTTCATCGCGGCCATGTTGGCGCTGACGCTCGACCCGGCGCTCCGGATGCTCTTCACGCGGATGGACTTCCCCACCTGGCGGCCTCGCGCCCTGTCGTGGCTCGTGGGCCAGGTCACCGTCGGCCGGTACTACCCGGAAGAGCGTCACCCCGTCAGCCGGGTCCTGTTCGCGCTGTACGGGCCGCCCTGCCGCCTCGTGTTGCGGTTCCCGAAGGCGACGATCGCGCTTGCGCTGGCCATCGTCGTGTCGACGATCCCCATCTACCAGAAGCTCGGCAACGAATTCATGCCGGCGCTCAACGAAGGCACGATTCTGTATATGCCCACGACGCTCCCGGGCATCTCCGTGACCGAGGCTGGCCGGCTCCTGCAGACGCAGGATCGCATCTTGAAGTCCTTCCCGGAGGTTGTCTCCGTTTTCGGCAAGTCCGGCCGCGCAGAATCGTCGACGGATCCAGCGCCCTTCTCGATGATGGAAACCACGGTCATGCTGAAGCCGCCCTCAGAGTGGAGGCACAAGGCGCGCTGGTACTCCGAGAAGGCACCAGAGTGGATGCAGGCACTCGTATTGCGTCGCATATGGCCCGACCGCCTCTCCTGGGAAGAACTGACGTCCGAGATGGACGCGGCGCTGCAGATTCCCGGAACCTCGAACGCTTGGACGATGCCGATCAAGGCCCGGATCGACATGCTCACGACCGGCGTGCGTACGCCGGTTGGGATCAAGATATTTGGTGGTGACCTCAAGCAGATTGAAACGATTGGGTCTCAACTCGAAGAGATTCTCCGCACCGTGCCGGGCACGCGGAGCGTCTTCGCGGAGCGGGCCGCCGGCGGGTACTTCGTCGACTTCGATCTCGACCGCCAGGCGCTTGCGCGCTTTGGCTTGTCGGTCGGGGCGGTGCAGGACGTCATTATGTCGGCCGTGGGTGGCGAGAACGTCACCACGACGGTCGAAGGGCGTGCCCGGTATCCCGTGAATGTCCGCTATCCCCGTGCTCTCCGAGACGACGTGACGCGCCTCGGCCAGGTGCTCGTGATGACGCCGTCAGGTGCCCAGGTTCCACTGGCGCAGTTGGCCCGTCTACGCACGGTGGCCGGCCCGTCAATGATCCGGAACGAGAACGGGATGATGGCCGGTTACGTGTTCGTCGACATGACGGACAGCGATGTGGGCGGTTACGTCGAGCGGGCACGGGCGGCGGTGACATCCAAGTTGTCGGTGCCGACCGGCTACTCGATCGAATGGAGCGGCCAGTACGAGAACATGGTGCGGGTGCGAGAGCGCCTGAAGGTCGTCGTGCCCATCACGTTGTTCTTGATCTTCTTCTTGCTCTACATGAACACGAAATCTGCCTTCAAGGCGGCGGTGGTCATGTTGGCCGTGCCGTTCTCGGTCGTCGGGGCCGTGTGGCTCATGTACATCCTCGGCTACAACGTGTCAATCGCGGCGTGGGTCGGCATGATCGCGCTGATGGGGCTGGACGCGGAGACGGGCGTCTTCATGTTGCTCTTCCTCGATCTCTCCTACGACGAGGCAAAGCGAAAGAACAGGCTGCGGTCGCTCGCCGAGCTGAAGGAGGCGATCATCCATGGGGCGGTGAAACGCGTGCGGCCGAAGATGATGACCGTGACGGCTGCCATGATGGGCTTGATGCCGATCATGTGGTCGCTCGGAACGGGCGCCGACGTCATGAAGCGCGTCGCCGGCCCGATGGTCGGGGGACTCGCCACGTCGTTCGTCATGGAGCTGCTCGTCTACCCGGCGATCTACCTGCTCTGGAAGAAGAGGGAGATCAGGCTCGAACCAAGCTCCCCCGTGAGCGTCAGCGAATGATCCGCACTTCAACTTGTCCGGCTGCCAGACGTGATCAGCGTGGTTGATGCTCACGTCTGGCCAACCGGGTTGCAGATGCAGGGAGGTAATCAGTCTGAATCGAATCGGCTGGCAGAGGAAACGGGCAGAGTAGTTCCTTCCGAGTGTGAGATTCCCAGTCTCCCCCACAAGTCAATAGTGGCCGAAATCGCCACGCCCCCGATTGGCCCGCACTGTGCATTCGGCCGGGCGAGCGGTCGCTATGAACACCATTCGGAGTCGGAACTCAGTCACTCGCCTTAGCCACGGGGCGGCCAGGCACGGTGCGGGCTCAGCCCGAGCCGGTGGGAACAACCATGTGGTTCCCATCCGCGCCATCGTTCGACGCAACGGCAACGGCCACCTCGGGAATTCTGAGGCCGCGAGGAGCGTTCAGGGGGCGCCCGGCCTCAAGGATGATCCCCGCGTCCACGCGCTCAGGCTCATCGCCCGGCGACTGAAGACACTGACGTGGAGTCCCGAGCTCCTGGCGCTTCTACTGGAAGAACTGTACGTCGACGACCTGTTCACGGAAGTCGTTGGCGACCCGGACACGATCCCGCCGCAGGGATCCGCATCGGCGGTCGCGATCGCCATCGCGCTCCGTCACAGTTGGCGGCCTGACCATCTGGCGGCAGTCGCCCGCCGGCTCGGGGATATCGCGGGTACGCGCGGGGCACGCGCCCCGCAGGCCCGTGGCCGAGGTCAGAGTCGCTCCGGCTGAGGTTGACGCCGGTTCATCGGGGCGGTTCTGCCACCTGTCACAATGCGTGCGCTTGCACGATTCCAACAGACCTACTTCTCGCTAACTCCATCGTCCTTGCCACGGCCTCGACGCTCCTTCCCCCACCGCGCCTGCGCCGCGCGGCGCAAGACTGCGCTGCGCTCTTCGGGGCTAACGTTGCGCCATCGCGCAGCGCCCAGGCCAACAGCCGTGCGCTGAATTGGCGTCTGCGAGAGCTTTCTACTGGCAAGATCGAGCATTTCGATCGCCAGGTCGAGGAGGGCTTCCGGCGGCAGACCACTCTGCTGCATGACACGCCGCAACCGCGCCGAGCGCCTGGCGCCAAGCAGGCGCCCAAGTTCGGCGGAAAGCCCTGCCTCTGGATCGTGCGTTTGCTGAGGCGATACCTTGGGTCTTGACATGCGTATGCTTGCATCCTATGTTATCACATAGCCACGCAACATCGGAGTCGCAGGAGGATCATTCATGCCCAGCGACGTCGCCACCTCTGTTCGCCGCATCGCTACTGCGGCAATCGCCATGGTAGTGCTTGCGCCCACCGCGCTACTTGCACAGTCTCCGTGGGAACGCGCCGCCAGCAATCTGGAGGCCGCGTTCACCGGGCCGCTCGCCCGGTCACTTGCGCTCGTCGCCATCGTCATTGGCGGGCTCATGTTCATGTTCGGAGAAGGCGGCGCCAAGCGCCAGATCTCCGGCATCGTCTTTGGCGGTGGACTCGCGCTGTTTGCGGCGCAGTTCCTGGCCTGGCTGTTCTAGCCATTTCACCACCCCGCGCGCTCCCGGAGGGCTGGCCATGACGGACCGCCTGACGCACCGCCCGGTCTATAAGGCGCTGCACCGTCCGCTGACGATCTGCGGCGTCGACCGGCGCCTGTTCTTCCTGGCGCTGCTCCTCGGTGCGGCGACCTTCAACTTGTTCTACTCCCTTCTGGCCGGCGTGTTGATGGCTGCCGGCCTCTACGGCCTAGCCTTGTGGGCTCAGCACCGCGACCCGGAGATGCTTCGGATTCTCCTGGCGTCCGCCCGACACCACGACCGCTACGACCCGGGCAAGCACGCCCGCGTCAACCTGGAGGTCCACCCGTGCTGACGATGGGCCGCATCCTGCACGACTATCGGGAGGCCGGGAGCGTCAATGCGTTGCTCGCCCTCTGGGGCTTCGTCGACGACACGACCTTCCTGACGAAGGCGGGCCACGTGGGCGTCGTCTATCGGCTCCGCGGCATCGATTACGAGGGACTTACCCACGACGAACTCCGGGCCCTCGTCCACCGCTTCGAGGCTGCCCTCCGTTTGCTGGACGACCACTGCCGGGTCTACCAGTACCTCATCAAGCGGACGGTCGCCCCGTTTGAATCTGCGTCCTGCTCGCAACCGGTCGCTCGGGAGGCGGTCCAGCGCCGGACCGCCCATTTGAACGGGCTTCGCCGGGAACTATACGACATCGAACTGTATCTGGCACTGGTGTACGAACCGCCCGCCCGCCGGCGCTCCGGCACGGAACTCCGAGGCCTGTGGCGCCAGCCCCGGCGCGCATTGCGCGCGTGGCTCTCGACGCAGGACACGCTGACCCTGCTCGAGGGCGAACTGGACCGCGCGATCGGCACACTGCACCACAAGGCGCAGGCGGTCGAGGTGCAGTTGGCGGACTTCGGTCCGGTCCGCCTGGCCAAGGCCGACGCGTTTCGCTTCTTCCGCCGCCTCGTGAACTACGACGCGGGAACAGCCGACGCGGCGCGCCTGACCTACGACACGCACCTCGACTACTTCGTGGCGGACTCGGCGGTCGACTGTCAGCGCGATCATCTCGTCGTCGGGCATCGCCTCGTTAAGGTGCTGTCCACGAAGGATCCTCCGAGTCAGACGTTCGCGTTCCTCCTCCGCGACGTCTACACGATCCCCGGTGAACTGATCGCGTGCCTGGAGTGGCAACGGATCCCCAGCGACCGGATGCGCCGCGAGCTCCAGACGCGCCGCCGGCACTTCTTCAACAAGCGCGTCTCGATGGTCAACTACATCGCGCCCGACACCAGGCCGGAAGAGATGCTCGTTGACGATTCCGCGGGCGCCACGGTCCGACAACTGGGCGACGCCCTGACGGAACTCGAGGTCAACGGCCACTTCTTTGGCAGTTGTTCTCTGACGCTCGTGCTGCACGGAGACGATGGCCGCGCGTTGCAGCAGCAGGCGGCTGAAGCCACGAAGGTAGTGGCCGTTCACGACGGCAGCCTGTTCGAGGAGACCTACAACCTCCTGAATGCCTGGTTGAGCATCGTGCCAGGTAACAGCGCGCAGAACCTGCGCCGCCTGGCCCTGCTCGAAACGAATGCGGCAGACCTCAGCTTCCTATTCACGCTGGACGGTGGCGAACGCATCTGCCCGCACCTCCGGCGCGAGGCCCTGGCCGTCTTCGAGACGCCGCATCACACGCCCTACGCCTTCAACCTCCACGTGCAGGACGTCGGGCACACCCTGGTGCTCGGCGCCACCGGGAGCGGCAAGAGCTTCCTGCTCAACTTCCTGGTGACCCACGCGCAGAAGTACGAACCGCTGACCGTCATCCTCGATCTCGGCCACAGCTATCGGAAGCTCGCCACGCTCTTGGGCGGGAGCTACCTCGAAGTGGGATTGCGCCAGCATGCGGTGACCATCAACCCGTTTGCGCTCGCCCCAACACCGGAGCACCTGCACTTCCTGCACGCGTTCGTGAAGGTCCTGCTGGAAGGTGAGGATGGGTACCGACTCAACGAACTGGAAGACCGCGAGGTCTATGAGGCGGTCGACAACCTCT
>CAYZYG010000042.1:36650-40279 GCA_964481395.1 uncultured Vicinamibacterales bacterium | reverse complement strand
AGCGAGGCTGCGCCTCTGACCGCCGAGGCATGTGGACGCGGCTCCGCCTCGCTAGCTCGTATCGGCTGAATCGGTCGTGGAGTCCGGAGCGCGGTGCCCGGATCGCAAGGCGCGAGAACATTGGCATATGTGAGCGGTGAGCAACGCCACGAGGCGGGATGCCGCGTCGGTCGAATGCAGACAGACTCGCACCACGGGCTGGTGGCCGGCGTCCTGGGGCGTCGGCTCGGTGGATGAGGGGATGGGGGCGACGCACCCCGCCCGGCCCGCCCCGCCGACGGTGATCGCGGCGAGGCGGGCCGGGCGCACGAACCGGACTACTTGAAGAGCGGATCGGGCAGGAGCGTCATCTTCTTGGTGGCGACGTCCTTGCCATTCACTGAGAGCGTCACCTTGTAGACGCCCGGATCGACCTGCAGACCTCCGAAGCCGCCGCGGCCGCCACCGCCGGCCGGCGGCTGCCCCGCCGGAACGGTACCGCCCCGCTGCGGAGCCAGCCGGTTGAGGTTCCAGAAGATCTTCTGGAGGCCTTTCTTCTTGGCCGGCGTGACCTCCTGGAGTGTCGTGCCCTCCAGGTCGGCGATGGTGATCTTCACCGCGTCAGCGTCCGACTTCAGGTAGTAGTAGATGTTGGCCCCCACCGGCGGGTTGTCGGCCTTGACCAGTTCGCCCAGCGTCTCGCCGCGACGCTCGTACCGGTTCCACTTGACCGTGTCCTTGATGTCGAACAGATAGGCATCCGCCTGGAAGGCCTCGGGCGTGAAGTCCTTGATGGGTCCGATATCGGCGACGTAGATGCCGCGCCCGTACGTCCCGATGGCCATCTCGCGATCGCGCTTCTGGATCGCGAGGTCGCGGATGGTCACGTGTGGCGCCGTCGTCGAGAACGCGGACCACGTCTTGCCCTGGTCGATGGTGACGAAGATCCCATAGTCGGTCCCGAGATAGAGCACGTTCTGGTTCTCGGGGTCCTCTTCGACGTCGAAGATTGGATTCTCCATGCCGCCGGAGATATCCGTCCACGTCTTGCCGAGGTCCTTCGTGACGAACAGGAACGTCTTGTCCTCGTTGTGCGTGCGGTAGCCGGAGAACGCGGCGTAGCAGGTGTTCTCATCGAAGGCCGACGGCACCACGCGCTTGACCCAGCGGTCGTAGGGGATGAGATCGCCCTTGAGGCCGGGCTTCGGCTTGCCCGACGCGTCGTAGAACTGGTTGGTGATGTTGGTCCAGGTCGCGCCGAAGTCTGTCGACACCTGGACGTTGCCGTCATCGGTGCCGGCCCAGTACAGCCCCGGCTTCTTGGGGGACTCCGCGAAGGAGTATACCGTCGCCCACTGCAGGTTGGTCTTCCGCGAGAGCGCGATCTTCTCCTTGCTCGCCTTGGTGAGGTCCGGGCTGATCTTCACGAAACTGCCCGGCTCGCCACGGCTGAGCGACCGCCAGACGTACTGGGACGCGATGTACACGATCCCAGGATTGTGCGGCGACAGGACGATCGGCGCGTTCCACTGATAGCGCAGCGCCGGTTCGCCGGCCGCCGCCTCCTCGGGCGTGAGTCGCACCGCCAGGCCGCTGGTCTGGCCCGTCTTGAGGTTCATCCGGCTTGAGGCGCCGAACTGGCTCTCGTAGTAAATCCACTCCGGGTTCCACCAGTCGCGGACCACGTAGAACCCGTCACCGGTCGGCAGATACAGCCAGTCCGACGGGAACATGCCGTAGCTGTTGCGGTTCTGCGACGGGCCGAGCCAGGCGCCGTTGTCCTGGGTGCCGCCCATCACGTTGTAGGGCTGCTCGTTGTCCACGGCGACGTCGTAGAACTGCTGGATGCTGATGCCGTTCTTCTGGCTCCAGTTCTTGCCGGCGTTCCAGGTTTCGGAGACGCCGCCGTCGTTGCCGCTCAGGATGTGGTTCGAGTTTTCCGGATCGATCCAGACGACGCGGTGGTCGACGTGCGTCTTGCCGCGCCCGTCCCAGCCCGACACCTGGAAGGTCTTGCCGCCGTCGCGCGAGATCGTCGCGTTCGTGTCACCGCAGATGAGCACCTGGTCGTTGTTGGGATCGATGTGAATGCGCCCGTAGTACCCGCCCTCGGTCTGGTTGACCTGGGCGCTGCCGCCCGTGAGCGCGTATTCGGTCATCCGCTTCCAGGTCTCGCCCTGGTCGTCGCTTCGGTACACCACGCCGTTACGCTTCGTCGGCTGGAGGTTCGTCAGCACGCCGGCGTAGAGGATCTCGAGCACGTGCCGGTTGACGATCTGCGAGCGGGCCTTGGCCTCGGTCGAGTCGGGCTTGGCCGCCTCCTTCTTCATCAGGGCCTCGACGTTCGCGATGGCATCCATCAGGTCCTCGTTCTTCGCGTGGACCTTGCGCGCCGCCGCCTGGAGCTTCGGCACGTCGATGCCGAACTTCGTCAGGAACTCGCCGTCCTGGAGGAAGCCGTTGAGCTTCGTGACCAGCTCGGCCTCGGTCTCGGCCGTCACGGGCGTGAACTTCGGCACGGCCTTGGCGATCTCGGGCGCGATCTTGACCGTCTTGAACATCGCGAAGTGGGCGTCTGGGCCGAACACCGGCGTGCCGGCGCCGCCGCGGCCTCCGCCGCCGCCCCCGCGCCCGCCGGCGGCCGGCGCCCGGAAGTTGGCGACTCCGTCACGCTCCGGGAACCCGAGGTTCACCTCTTCGTCCAGACGGGCGTACACGATCTTCGGGTTCTTCGCGAAGATGTCGAGACCCGTCCGTCCGAGCGCCACACCCTGCGGCAGGCCTCCGGTCAGCTTCTTCCAGGTCTTCCCTCCATCGGTGGTCTTGTACAGGTCGTTGCCCATCTGGCGGTCGATGTACGTCCAGGCCCGGCGGAACGTCTTGTAGGCGGCCGCGACGATCACGTCCGAGTTGTTCGGGTCGATGACGAAGTCGCCGACGCCGCGGTCCGGCATCACGGAGGCGAAGATGTTCGTCCACGTCTTGCCACCGTCGGTGCTCTTGTAGAGGCCCCGCTCGCAGTCCATCTCGTTGTCGTAGAGCTTGCCCTCGGCCGCGACGAAGACGATGTCGGGGTTCTTCGAGTCGACCTCGACTTTCGGGATGAAGTAGCTCTTCGTCAGGCCGATGTTCGTCCAAGTCTTGCCGGCGTCCGTCGATTTCCACACGCCGTTGCCGTGGGTGCTGGACCGGGCGTGCATGGGCTCACCCGTGCCCAGGTAGAGGATGTTCTGGTTCGACGGCGCAATGGCCATCCACCCCATGCTGCCCGTGCCGTAGCGGTCGAACAGACTCGTGAAGGAAATGCCGCCGTCCTCGGTCTTCCACACGCCGCTGCTCGCCGTGAGGACGTAGTACGTCTGGCTCTGCCCGCGGGGCACCGCGAACGCGGTAATGCGGCCGGAAAAGGTCGTCGGTCCGACCCACCGCCAGGTGAACTGGTTGAAGTCGTCAGCCGTGACCAGGCTGGCCGGCTTCGAGGCATCCTGCGCGTACATGCCTGCGCTCAGCAGGATGAGCGCAGTTATCAGGATGAGAGAGTTCCTGCGACTGGATGATGTGAACACCGCCCCTCCTTTGGGTGGCTGAGTAGGGCCGCAAGAATACTGCAAAACAGGGATCAGGCGACAGGCGACCGGCGACAGGGGAAG
>CAYZYG010000042.1:0-36550 GCA_964481395.1 uncultured Vicinamibacterales bacterium | reverse complement strand
ACCGGCGACAGGGGAAGGCGGGGGCCAGGGATCAGGGACGGCGACCGGCGACAGGGGAAGGCGGGGGACCGGAGGAAGCCTCAGGCGTCATCCCCGCGAAGGCGGGGATCCAGTGACTGGATTCCGGGTTCCGCTTCGCGGCCCCGGAATGACGATCCCGGTTGGGATTAACGAACACGAAACACGGCCTTTACGTGGAGGCAATCTCCGGTAGATACCGTGTTCACTCTATGACTACACGACTGCATGCCCTGGAGGGATACCGCATGAAGGCTCTGAGAGCCGCCTGGTTCGTGTTCGCCGTCGTTTCGATCCTCGCCGGCACCTGGTCTGGCGCAGCCGAGGCCCAGCAGACGGACGCCCGGATCACCGGGACCGTCAGGGACTCGAGCGGCGCCGTGCTCCCCGGCGTCACCGTGACCGTCACGTCGGCGCAGACAGGCTCGACCCGCCTGGCCGTGACGGAAGGAGACGGGGCGTTCTCCATCACCAATCTCTCCCCCGGGGCCTACGTCGTGAAGACGCAACTCGACGGATTCGGGACCGACGAGCGGACCGTGACGCTGGCCATCGGCGACGTGAAGCACGTCGATGTCAGCCTTGGCGTGGCGTCGCTGACCGAAGCGGTGACCGTCACCGCTGAGGCGCCGGTGCTGGACATCTCCGGAGCCAAGATCGGCGTGAACGTCTCGCCCGAAGAGGTGAAGAGCCTCCCCGTCAACGGCCGGAACTTCGCCAACCTCATGACGCTCGCGACCGGGGCCACGACCGACGGCAACGGCGGATGGGCGTCGGTGCGGTTCAACGGCAAGTCGAACCAGCAGAACTACCTGAACTACGACGGCGTCGACGGCACCTACGTCTGGGACGCGAACCCGGGATATCTCAATGCCACCGGTTCCCAGTTCCGCCTCCAGACGTCGATGGAATCGGTCGCCGAGTTTCGCGTCAACTCCGGACTGGCCCCCGCCGAGAGCGGCCTGGGGTCAGGCGGCAACATCAGCGTCGTCACGAAGAGCGGCGGCAACCGGTTCTCGGGCAGCGCCTTCGAATACGTACGCAACGACGCCCTGGACGCGGCCAACAGGTATGACGGGAAGACGCAGGAACTGTCGCTCAATCAGTTTGGCGGATCGATGGGCGGGCCGATCCTGTTGAATCGCACGTTCTTCTTCGCGAGCTTCGAGGGGCTGCGTCAGGACACTGGTCTCAGTTTCACCGAAGCCGTTCCGAGCGACGCCGCGCGCGCCCGCATCCTCGCCGGCCTCCCGGTCGGATCGGGGGCAGGCCAGAGCGCCGATCGCACGCGGGCCGTCGCCCCCCTGCTCGCCGGCTTCCCGTCCGGTGGGGAGGCGACGTCGAACGCGCTGCTCTCCCTCTACACCCTCGACACCCAGGCCACGCAGCGGGAGAACACCCTGTCGGCCCGGCTCGACCACCGCATCACGGACATGCAGACGCTGTCGGTCCGGTACCTCTTCAGCGGCGGCGCACTCGACACGCCCGACCGGAGCGTCGTGCCGCGCCGCGTGAGGGCCGAGCAGACCCCGCAGAACGCCATGGTCAGCCTGCAGAGTCTCTACGGGACGTCGATGGTGAACGAATTGAAGTTCGGGTTCAACGCCCCGCGGACCAGCGCCCGGGCCTTCGGCCCCGACGGCTACCCGGCCGAGCAGGTCAGTCTGTCCGGATCGGTGACGTCGGCCTCGATCGACGCCCGCGGCTCGACGGGGATCGCCCGCAGCGGGCTCCAGATCCGTTCGTCGAGCGCGGCGTCTGGGGGCGGGTCGGTGTTCGATCCGATGTCTTTGTCGATCAGCGACGCGCTCACGTGGACGCGCGGCCGCCATACCATGAAGGTCGGAGGGGAGTACCGCTTCATCCAGTCCGATTTCCAGTTCCTGGGCGGCGTCACCTACGAGTTCAACAGCGTCAACGATTTCATCGACAACCGTCCGAACCGGGTCCAGTTCGTCGCGGACTCGCCGGTCTTCAGCCCGCAGCAGTACTACCTGATCGGTTTCGCGCAGGACTCGTGGCGCGTGAGCGACCGGGCGACGCTGGAGATGGGCTTGCGCTATGACTTCTACTCGGTGGTGAAGGAAGCCAGCGGGAACGCCAGGCCGTTCTTCGTCGAAGAGAACGCGTTCGCCGCGGATCCGAACGACTTCTACAATCCGGACCGGAACAACCTCTCGCCTCGCCTGGCGGCCACGTTCCAGATCGACGAGAAGACGGTGCTCCGCGGCGGCTTCGGCCTCTTCTACGGCCCGGGGCAGTTCGAGGACCGCATCCAGCCCATCGAGAACGCCATCGACCGGCGCCAGCTCGGCGCGGGCGACGTGCCAGGCAACGGCCTCATGTATCCGGTGCCCGAGAGCCTCTACAGGAACAGCCTGTCGATCCGCGGGTACACGCGCACCCGAGACGACGAGTACAACGTGCAGTACGGCGTCAGCGTCCAGCGCGAGCTGCCGGGCGCCATCAACCTGAGCGTCGGGTACACCGGCAGCCGCGGCAAGGACATGTTCCTGCGCGGCGTGGCCAACACCTACGACTTGGTCACCGGCGTTCGTCCCGAGCCGACGTTCGGCCAGATCGACTACAAGACCTCGGGCTGCCTCGACGGCACCACCATCGCCGGGGCGGCGATCTCGGGCTGCGGACGCGCCGCCTACAACGCGTTCCAGCTCAGCGTGACGCGCCGGTTCCGCAGCGGCTTCACGGGCGGCTTCCAGTACCAGTACGCGACGAACAGGGGCACGACCCAGGGCTCCAACGAAGCGAGCACGGCGTCGAACACCTACGACTTCGAGAGCGAGTACGGCTCCAACGCGTCCGACATCCGCCACAGCGCCAACGGCAGTCTGGTCTACCTGTTCCCGGGCCAGGGCCTGTGGACCGGCGGCTGGCGCGTCGGCGGCATTCTCAACGCCCGCAGCGGTGTCCCGATCAACGTGACCATCGCCCGTCCTGACTTCGTCACCGCCAACGGCGTGCGGATCATGAACATCCCCGGCGGCAACAGCCGCGGCACCCAGCGGCCGGACCTCGTGCCGGGCGTGGACCCCTACCTGAAGGACGGCGTGCGCTGGCTCAATCCGGCCGCCTTCGCGGCTCCCAAGCCCGGCACGTTCGGCAACCTGCCGCGCAACTTCCTGGTGGGGCCCGCCTTCTGGCAGGTCGACATGATGGTGAGCAAGGACTTCCGTTTCGCCCGCACCCAGATGATCCAGGTCCGCGTCGAGGTCTTCAACCTGCTGAACAGACTGAACTACGAGAACCCGGCCGCGGCGCTGCCCGCCGGCACGCCGGGCGCGGCGTTCACCGACGCGACGGCCGGCACCTTCGGTTACATGCTCGGGCCGCTGAACCGGACGGTCGGGCTGGGCACCCAGCGGCAGACGCAGGTGTCGGTTCGGTACACGTTCTGAGCCCTGGCCCCGGGATCCGGGATCAGGGGACAGGGGACGGCGGTTCGTGAATAATGCGGTACGCGCATGGGCGCAGACGCATCATGACGAACCGCCGCACTTCTTCCGTTCACCGCCGCACGACACAGGACACGTCCATCGTGATCGCCTCGGACTGGGCGCCTATCCGCGCCTTCGAGCCGATCATGCGCAGCCGGCCGGAGGCCATCTACGGCGATCTCCTGCCGATCCTGCGCGGCGCTGACCTGCGCGTCGTCAACCTCGAATGCGCGCTGACACGGGCCCATCGACCGGTTTGCAAGAGCGGCGCCGTCTTCAAGGGCGAGCCGGTCCACGCCGGAGCCCTCACGTGCGTGCCCTTCGAGGCCGTGTCCCTCGCGAACAATCACGTGCTCGACTATGGGGTGGCCGGACTGCGCGAGACCCTGCGCGTGCTGGACCGGCACGGAATAGGCCACGTCGGCGCGGGCCTGACCGAACGCGAGGCCTTCGCGCCGCTGACACGGCGCGTGGGGCGCCAGTCCGTGCACCTGGTGAGTTTCGGTGAAGGAGAGGATCTCACCGCCGCACGCAACGGCCCTGGTGTGTTCGGGTGGGACATCGGCCGCGCCGCGGACGCGATCCGCCGAGCCAAGGTCAGGGGCGGCATCGTCGTGGCGATCGGGCACTGTGGTCTGGAATACGTCCCCTACCCGCCACCCTACGTGGTCGAGGCGTTCCGGGCGCTCGTCGATGCCGGCGCCGACGCGGTCGTCGGCCATCACCCTCACGTTCCCCAGGGGCTCGAGTGGTACCACGGCAGGCCCATCATCTACAGCCTGGGGAACTTCGTGTTCTACCAGCCGAACGCCCTGCACTACCGGAAGACGGGCTTCTTCGTCACGCTGCGATGCACGGGCGCGGACGTGGCGGCGGTGGATCTCCACCCGTACCGGATCGGCGACGCGGGGCTGCGCAGGCTGACCGACGCGGAGGAGCGTGACTTCGTCCGCGACCTCGAACGGGTGTCACGCCCCTTTCACACGCCCGCCGGGCACGAGCGCGCCTGGAACGCGTACCTCGCGTACTACGGCGTCGACGGGTTCCGCGCCGAGGTGACGGGCATCCTCGAGCGCATGACGCAGGAGCCACAGAAGGCCGCGGCGATGTTCCGCAACCGGGTCACGACGAGGCAGCACGCCGAGCTGTGGAGGACCTTCCTGACCGGGATGATGGCCGACCGTCCGCCGCGCAGCACGGAGGCCGAGCGGCAGACGGTGCGGGCATGGTTCACGCGGACGCTGGCAGCAGACCGGCCCGCTGACAGCCCGACTCGATGATGGCGGCGATCAGCCGCCGGTAGCCGGCCAATGCGTCGCCCGACGACGGGTAGTACATGTCGTAGAGTTGCGGCGTCCAGCTCTTGCCAGGCTTGAGCCCGGGAATGCCGTTCACCTCCATGATGCGCAGCGACTCGTCGGCCGCGGCCTTGATGTCGATGCGCACGTGATCGAGGCAGCCCATGGCGTCCGACGCCAGGCCGGCGACCGTAGCGGCTTCATCCCCGCGCGGCCCCGCAGGGACGATGTGCGTCAGGCCCACGCCGCGGAGGTCGCTCCTCAGCACCTTGTGTCGGCCGTAGTGGTGAGCCTCGACGACGACCTGCCCGGGCAGGCACTGCCGCGTGGCCCCGTTGCCGAGCACCAGCACGGTGAACTCATCGCCCGGCATGAAGTCCTCGACGAGCGACGCCTGCTGGTACTCGCGCTGGATCCACTCCACCTGACGCCAGAGCTGGGTCTCGTTCTCGACCACGCTGTCGTGGTTGATGCCGACCGAGCGCGACTCGCCCATGGGCTTCACGAAGGCCGGGTACCGGATGCGTGACACGTCGTCGCCGACCTTGACGAGGTAGTGCGCCGGCACCGGGACGCCGCGGCTCGCCAGCGTCCGATGCGTCTGGAATTTGTCGATCATGTCCTTCATCGTCTGGCTGTTCGACCCGATGTAGGGAATGCCCCTGGCGTCGAGTTCGTCGGCGACCCACAGGCCGCCTTCGCCCCTCCCGACGTACGCCTCGTTGTCGGTGATGTAGTACAGCGCGCTCCAGACGATGTCGAACCCGCCGCGGTCGAGCGTCGCTCGGAACTCCCCATCCGTCTCGACGTACGCGATGGGTGCGGCATGACCGGATGCCTCAGCCGCGGCGCTGACGGTCTTGGTGACGTTCAGGTCGCCCCATCCCTGCGCATCGCCGCCGGGGCCCGTGAGAAGAAGGACTCGCATAGGTGTGTACTCGGTGTCGGATGTTCGCCCGTGCCAGGGTGTCAGAACAGATCGGGGGTCCGAAGATAGGATAGCAGCGCCGCGGCCGTGTCGGGAGACACGGCGTCGATGAGCCTCGCAACCCCGGCCCGTGCCTCGTCGGTCAACCCGACCTTCGACACGACTGTCACGATCGCCCGGCCGTCGTGCAGGTGCCACGGGGGCACCGACGCAGACATGCCGGGGAGTGGGGCGATATCGTCGGCCAGCCGCTGGTTGGGATCCAGTGCATGCACAGCCCGACCGGTGTGGCGTTCCGCGGCGGCCCGCAGGCGGTCGGCGACGTACGTGTAGTGCGTGCAGCAGAGGCCGAGGAACAGGCGACCATGTGAAGGAAACCAGGCCGATGCTCCGGCCGCGCACGATTCGATCAAGTCGGTCACGCGTGCACTGCCGGGGTCCCTCTCGATGGCCCCGGCGAGTCCGTGGCAGTGATGCCCGGTGACCCGCGCCGGTGCGATACCCAGCTCCAGCAGCCGCGTCCGGTGCTCCCCTGACTCGATGGTCGTTTTCGTCCCAATCAGCACAAGGTGAGAGTCCGCGTCCGCGTCCAGGGCAGTCCTGAAGAACCCGACGGCGGCATCGAGGATGCCGACGACGGGCATAGCCGGCTGGGCGCTGAAGCTGGTGTGGGGATAGAGAATCGACAGGGTATTGCAGGCGATGACGATGCGGTCCGGTCGCATGGCGGCCATGGCGGCGAGCGCCCGGTCGAAAACGGCGGCGCGGGACGGAATGTCCGCAAGGTCGTTGTACCCGAAGGCCTCGTCAGGCCAGGCGTTGACGTAGGTGAGGCGCAGCGGGCGGCCGGCGAGGCGGGCGTTGCGTTCGATACCCGCGCAGATGGAGAGCCCGCCGAGCCCGGAGTCGGTGATGACGATGTGCATGCGCGTTCGCCCGTGTCGCCCGCGGCGCCGGGCCCGACACGACAGCGTACACCACCTCGGGTCCGGCGACGTCCGAGCGCAGGCAACGGATCGTTTCGGGGCCGCGGGTCTGGGCGGAACCGGTCTCTGATCCCCGGTCCCCGGTCCCTGCAGTACCATGTCCCCCATGCCCACGTGTGTCCGCTGCTCTGCCGGGATTCCCGAGGGATCTCGCTATTGCCCCTCTTGCGGTGAGCCGTCCGACGCCGACCTGACTCGTGTGCAGGAGGCACCCGGGACGGACGTCGAAACCCATCTTCCACCCACCGGCACGCCGGCATCGACGCCGTCGCTGCGCCGGCGTTCAGGTTCACGTGCCGGGTCCGCTTCCTACGACGCAGGCGACCTCGTCGGGCAGCGCTACCGCATCGTCGGGCTGCTCGGAAAGGGCGGCATGGGTGAGGTGTACCGCGCGGACGACCTCAAGCTCGGGCAGCCGGTCGCGCTGAAGTTCCTTCCGCGGGAACTCGAACATGACGACGAGCGGCTCGGGCGCCTGCTGGACGAGGTGCGCGTGGCGCGGCAGGTTTCTCACCCGAACGTCTGTCGAGTCTACGACGTGGACGAGGCCGGTGGGCGTCACGTCCTGACGATGGAGTATATCGACGGTGAGGACCTGGCAACGTCCCTGAGGCGGATCGGGCGGTTTCCGCCGGACAAGGGCCTCGAGATCGCGCGGCAGTTGTGCGCGGGCCTGGCGGCGGTACACGACAGAGGCTTGCTGCATCGGGACCTGAAACCCGCCAACGTGATGCTGGACGGGCGAGGCAAGGTTCGCCTCACGGATTTCGGTGTCGCGGCCGAAACCGCGGCGGCGTCAGACGCGCACGGCATCGCGGGGACGCCGGCCTACATGGCGCCCGAGCTGCTGCGTGGGGCTCCCGCCACCGTGGCCAGCGACGTGTACGCGCTGGGCCTGGTGTTCTACGAGGTGTTCGCGGGGCGCCGCGCGTATGATGCGGACACGATCGCCGATCTGCGGGAACGTCAGCTGAGCCGGCCGGCGAAGCTCTCGAGCAGCGTCAGCGGACTTGATCCCGCCATCGAGGAGGTGGTGTTCCGGTGTCTCGACCCGGATCCTTCGGCGCGTTTCGCGTCTGCCATCGCGGTGGCGGCCGCCCTGCCTGGCGGTGACCCGCTCGCGGCGGCGCTCGAAGCTGGCGAGACGCCGTCGCCGGCAATGGTGGCGGCGGCCGGGGAGCACCTTGGGCTGGCCCGCCGGGTTGCCATCGGCAGTCTGGCGGCGTTCTTCGCGCTGCTCGGCGGCGTGCTCGCCTACGTGCACGTTCTCGGCTTCACGAACTTCGTCCCGCTCGATTACCCGCCGGACGTGCTGGCCAACAAGGCGCAGGAGATGATCCAGGCGTTCGGCTACGCCGAACGGCCCGCCGATACGGCATCGGGGTTCGCCTGGAACCAGGACTACATCCAGAGTGCCGCCCGGAACACGCGCCGGGGCGAACGATGGCGGGCGATGCGCACGGGGCGCGAAGCGGGCATCCTCTACTGGTACCGGGCGAGCCCGAACCAGTTGATGGCCCACACCTTCTTCGGGGAAGGCATCAGCAACGGGCGTGTGACCGACGGCGACCCGCCCCCGCTCCGGGTCGGCGAGATCGTCGTCTGGCTGACGTCGCGAGGCCGGCTCGTGCGTTTCGAGGCGGTGCCTCCGCAGGTCGAGGAGCCTGGCGGCCCGTCGCCACAGGTCGACTGGCGGCGGCTCTTCACGGCCGCGGACCTCGAGTTCGAGCGCTTCAGACCGGTGGAGCCGACCTGGACGCCGCTGGCGTGGGGAGACGCGCGAGCGGCTTGGCAAGCGGACCTGCCCGGCCGGTCCGGTGGACTGCGCATCGAGGCCGCCGCGTGGCGGGGCCGGCCCGTGTCGTTCCGTCTGATTCGACCGTGGACCAGGCCAGAGCGCCAGGCGTCCCGCGTCATGACCACGACCGAGCGCGCCACGCAGGCCGTGGCGCTGGTGGTTTTATGTGGCCTGGCGATAGGTTCGATGACGCTGGCCCGCCGGAACATCAGGCTCGATCGGAGCGACCGGGGCGGCGCCTCGCGTCTCGCGCGGTTCGTCTTCGTGCTGATGCTCGCAGGCTGGGCGCTCGAGGCCGACCACGTCCTGGCGCTGACCGAGATCCTGCTGGCCGTCATGGCCGTGTCGTGGGCGCTCTTTGCGGCCGGCCTTGCGTGGGTCCTCTACGTGGCGCTCGAACCCTACGTGCGCAGCCGCTGGCCTCACACCATCATCACGTGGAGCCGCCTGCTCGGCGGACGCGTCCGCGACGCGCTCGTCGGGCGGGACCTGCTGCTGGGCTCGCTCTTCGGCGTGGTGCAGGCCACGCTGATCTGGTCCGGCATCGCAATCGCGCGGCGCTTCGGATCGGTCGAGCCGATCCCGCTGATGCCGACGCTCGATCCCCTCCTGTCCTCGAGGTTCGTCGTCACGTCGTTCATGAGCTTTCTGTACTCGTCCATCACGGCCGCGCTGGCGTTCTTCATTCTGCTGTTCCTGCTGCGGCTGCTGCTGCGGAGGGACTGGCTCGCGGTCGTGGTGTTCCTGGCGATTGCCACGCTCGCCGGCGCAGTCGGCCAGGACCTGCCCCTCGTGGCCGGGGCCATGGCTCTGGTCGGGGCGATTGTTGCGCTCGTGGCGCTGCTGCGGTTCGGCCTGGTCGCCTACGCGGTCAGCAACTTCGTGGCGGCCGCGCTGACCGTCGGGTTCCCGCTGTCGGTCGATCCGTCCCGCTGGTACACGTCCGCGTCCGTATGGGCCGTGCTCGCACTAACGGGCGCAGCCGCCTACGGCTACTACCTGGCATCGGCGGCGTGGGCGCCTGCGCCCTCACGCCCGCGCTGACGGCGGCCCGCGTGACTCGGTCTCGCCCTGGAAAAGGCGCCAACCCACAGAGGTACGCGTCTCCGCGCCGCGATCACAGGCGGGTGACGATCACACCGGCTTCGCCGAGCAGGTCGGCCACGAGCGGATCGTTCTTGTAGTCGAAGTGGTACTTCACCGTGCGGATGCCGGCCGCGGCGAGCACCTTCGCGCAGTGGATGCACGGGAAGTGCGAGACGTACGCGGTCGCGCCGGCGACGCTGACGCCGCGCCTGGCCGCATCCGCGATGGCGTTCTGTTCGGCATGAACGGTGGCCTGCTCGTGCCCGTCGCGCACGCGCGAGCGATGGGGCGTGCCCGGCAGAAACCCGTTGTACCCTGCCGCGACGATCCGGTTGGCGTGTTCGCCGGCCGACACGAGCACGCAGCCCACGTGCAGGCGGCCGCACGCCGATCGTGAGGCGATCAGCAGCGCCGTGGCCATGAAGTACTCGTCCCATGACGGCCGGTCGGGGAGCTGCTCGAGCACGTCGGCGATCCGGTCGGACAGGCTCGCCGGCCCCGGCGGAACGCCTGCCGCGCCCTCACGGCGCCGCCGTGCGGGCACCGGCCGGAGTCTCGTCGACTTTCTGGTGGTCGCCACGGACAGATTATACGGTGCGCGCGTCAGGGATGCCTGTCCCGGATCCCGGGTCCCGGATTCCGGATCCCGACGAGTCCCACATCAATGGCCTGCCCGCCCTTCGTCTGCCGGCACGCGACGGCGATGACATTGGCGCCGGCCCGCAGGGCGCGCGCGGCGTCCTCGTTGACCGGCACGATGACATATCCGGTGGTGTAGCCCGTCACGGAGGAGGCCTCCACGCCGTTGAGGTAGATGGTGGCGTCCTCGTCGTGGGCCAGCAGCAGGTGCAGGCTTCCCACGTCGGGATCCGTGACGGTGAACGACTGCCGCAGCCAGATGGCAGGCGTCGTCCACGATGTCCGCTGCGGTACGCCCTCCGTCGAACCGGCGGCGAACGGTGCCGGGCCGGTCTGCCACGCGCCGTCATCGAACCCCGGTGCCATCCACCCGTCCGCGGGGGTGTCCGTCGTGTAGCGCCAGATTCGGGCCTCGACATCCGATGGCGGCAGCACGGTGGCCATCGCCGGCAGGCCCTCGTACAGCGTCTTGTGAATCTCCTGCAGCTTCGCGGGCGCGATCTTCACGATCTCGCGGTCGTAGGTCATGAGTCCGTTGACCTCGATCTCGACGTCCGTGGTCTGCGTGTAGATGGCGGCGCTCAGCCCGCGCGCGACGAGCAGCCGCAGTTGGCCGATCTTCTCCCGATACGCCCGTTCCAGCTCGGAGGCGTCCTTGTAGCTCACGTATCCCCAGTTCTTCTCGTCCTGCCACGTGTGGCCGCTTGTGGGCAGGCCGAGACCGCCGAACTCACCGAGAACGGCCGCGCGGCCCTTTTCCAGCGCCGGCATCGCCGGGCCGGGATACCGGTGGATATCCACGATGTGTCCGGCGCCGGAGTCGGTCCAGCCCGAGGTGTTGATGACGAGGCGGGTCGGGTCGAGCTTCCCGGTCAGATCCGCGACGGCTCGCGTGCCGGCGGCGTCCGGCTGGCCCCACCCCTCGTTGAACGGGACCCAGGTCACAATCGACGGGTGGTTGATGCGTGCCTCGATGATGCGGCGCCATTCGTCGGCGAAGTTCTCGCGGGCCTCGGGAGTGGAGTTCTTACCGCTGGGCATGTCCTGCCAGACCAGCAGCCCGAGCCGGTCGGCCCAGTAGTACCAGCGTTCCGGCTCCACCTTGATGTGCTTGCGGGCGAGGTTCATGCCGAACCCCCGCGTCGCGGCAATCTCGAAACGGATCGCCTCGTCGCTGGGCGGCGTATGCAGGCCGTCCGGCCAGAAGCCCTGGTCGAGGAACCCGTACTGAAAGAGCGGCTCGCCGTTCAGCAGCAGACGTGAGGCACCGTTGTCCATCCGGCCCAGGGCGATCTTCCGCAAGCCGGCGTAGCTGCGGATCTCGTCGACGCGGGTGTCGCCCTTGAGCAGGGTGATGACCAGGTTGTAGAGGAACGGGTGCGCCGGCGACCACAGCCGCGGGTTGGTGATGGCGACCGTGACTGGCTGACTCGCGGGCCCCTCCGCCGATCCGGCCGGCATCCGCTCCGCGGACGCCGAGACGTGCAGCGTATGTCCGGAAGGCGACCCCGTCAGCGCCGCCTCGACGGTCAGCGTGCCGGCGTCAACGTCGGGGGTCAGCTTCAACCGCCCGATGGCGACCTCGGGAAGCGGCTCCAGCCAGACCGTCTGCCAGATGCCGGTGCTCGGGGTGTACCAGATGCTGCGTGGGCTGGTCACTTGCTTGCCGCGGGGCTGATCACCCTGATCGGTCGGATCCCAGACGCTGACCACGACGGTCTGTAGGCCGTCCGGCTTGAGCGCGCGCGTGATGTCGAAGCTGAAGGGGTCGTAGCCGCCCGTGTGGGAGCCAACCTGCTGGCCGTTGACCCACACCGTCGCCTCCCAGTCCACGGCACCGAAGTGCAGCCAGAGGCGCCGGTTCTTCCAGGCCGGGGGAACCTCGAACGTGCGCCGGTACCAGACCCGCTGATCGTGCGAGACGCGCGCCGCCACACCGGAGAGCGCGGATTCAATGGGGTACGGTACGAGAATCCGTCCGTCGTAGTCCGTGCCTGGGTCCGCGGCGGATCGTGGTCGGACGGCGACGTCCCACAGGCCGTTCAGGTTCTGCCAGTCCGGCCGCACGAGTTGAGGCCTGGGGTATTCGGGCCAGGCGTTCGACGGCGAGACTTCAGACGCGAAGCGGGTCATCAGGCGTCCGGCGACGGGTTTCCAGCCGGAGTCGGCCTGGTCCTGTGTCGACGATCGGATGTCGGCCACGCCAGGGGTGGATGCCAGACCGATCGCCAGTGTGACCGTTGCCAGCGCGCGCGAGCCGGGGTGATGCACGGGTCCTCCTTGTGGCGGCCATTCTGGCACCGCAGCGGTCAAATGTCAGTTTTCAGTTTTCAGTTCTGAGTTCTGAGCCTGGAGTTCAGAGTCTGGAGTACCAACTCAGGCGAGGTCGGCCGGACCCGTGCCGTGCTGAACCGATTTGCGAATCCCGACTCCCGAATCCCGTCGTCAGAACTGGCCCCAGGTCCCCGGTCCCTGGTTCCCGGTCCCTGGTCCCCGGTCCCTGTCTTCTGTATTCTGTCCCCGATCGCCCATGCCCGCGAACCTGTCGCCCGAATACCACCGTGCCGAACAGCAACTCCGGAGCGCGCGAACGCCCGAGGAGAAGATCGCCGCGCTCGAGGAGATGCTCCGGGTGATCCCGAAGCACAAGGGCACGGATCACATGCAGGCCGATCTCAAGACCCGCATCGCCAAACTCCGGAAGGAGGCTGGCAAGAAGGGGAGCAAGGGCGGCTTCAGCTACATCATCCCCCGCGAAGGCGCCGGCCAGGTCGGCCTGGCCGGTCCGACGAATGCCGGCAAGTCGGCGCTGGTTCGTGCGCTGACGCACGCGATGCCGGCGGTGGGTGAATACCCGTTCACGACACGCGAGCCGGTGCCGGGCATGATGCGCGTCGAGGACATCGCGTTCCAGCTCATCGACATGCCCCCGCTCTCGGAGCAGCACGTCGAGCCGTGGGTGTTCGACCTTATCCGCTACGCCGATCTGATCTGGCTCGTGCTCGATGGGGCCAGCGCGCTGGAAGGGTACGACGAGTGCGTGCGCGTGCTCGAAGCGAAGAACATCGGTCTCCATCCGCCTGGCGTAGCGCCCCGGTACGATCGAGCGGCCGTTCAGAAGCGGGCGCTCCTGGTGGTGACGGGTCTGGACAAGCCTGGTGTGGAGGAGGAGATCGCGGCGCTCTCGGAGTTGCTCGAAGGCCGCTGGCCGGTCGCCCCGGTGTCGACCGTCGATGGACGCGGGCTCGACGATCTGCGCACGCACACGTTCAAGGCGTTCGACATCATCCGCGTCTACACGAAGCAGCCGGGCAAACCGCCCGACCGCGAGAGGCCCTTCACACTGCCGCGCGGGTCCACGGTCGCCGATCTGGCCTCGCGGATTCACAACGATCTGGTCGGATCGATGACGTTCGCGCGCGTGTGGGGGCACAGCGCATTCGACGGGCAGTCGGTCACCAGAGACCATGTGCTCGGTGATCGAGACGTGGTGGAGATACACGAGTAACAGGGACCGGGGATCGGGGACCGGGGACCGGGGCTTGTGCGCGCTGAAGCGCGCGTGTCGAAGACAGAAGACAGAAGACAGAAGACAAGGGCCAACGCTGGGCCGGGCGGGATTCCAGGACATGACCGGACACATGACGCGCGTGATCCTGATGAGTGTGGTGGCCTCGATCGCGGGGCTCGCGGGGACGCCCGCATTCGTCCCGCGCGGCCTCGCGGCGCAAGACGATCCGATCGCCCTCGTGCGTGCGTATCTGGGCACGGCCAACGCGGCCGAGCGCGCGTCGCTGTCGGCCCGCGTAGCCGCGCACCCGGACTATCGCCCGTCCCGGCTGCGTGAGTGGCTGCATCGGGCGGCTGAGTACCCGGCGCTCGCACCGGGGGTCGAGGCGCTCACGGTCGATGCGGGTGCGGGTGAGCGGCGGAGGGTCTTCCTCGTCATTCCCGAGGGCTACCGACCGGACCGGTCGTGGCCGCTCGTCTATGCCTTGCACCCGTCGGGGGAGCCCCCGGATCGCTGGGCCGATCAGATGCGGCGGATGCTGGGCTCGCGCGCCCGCGAGTATGTCATCGCGTCGCCGGAGTACAAACAGAACTACATTGCGGCCAGGCCACCGTTCGTTCCCGAGCATCCCGCCATCCTCGACGGCGTCGCCCGCCGCGTGCACGTGGATGCCGACCGCGTGTACGCATTCGGCTACTCCAGGGGCGGGTTCGGGGCGTGGTACGTTGCGCTGTACCATCCGGACCGGCTCGCCGGCGCCGTGGCGCTGGCCGCGGGGTTCGACGTTGCGCCAGGTCCGGACGGGTTCTGGCGGGTTCTGGTTGCGAACGTGCGTCACGTGCCGGTGCTGAATGCCTGGGGCGAGCGCGATCCGCTCATCGTCAAGGATCTCGCCGAGCAGCCGGCCGGTACGTTCGCCGAATCGAACCGCTACTTCCAGCGTGAGGTTGCCGGGATGGGGCTTCCCATCACGAACATCGAAGTGCCGGGCGGCGTGCACAACCAGCTCGCTCCGCCGCCGCAGGCCGTGCTGGAGGTGCTCCGCGGCAGACGGACGCATGACCCGAAGCGGCTCGATCACGCCTTTCGTCACCTGAACCAGGCCTCCTGTTACTGGCTCGAGGGGCACTCATGGGTGGGCGAGGCGTGGGGCACGACCGATCCGGTCGCCCCTGCGGCACGGGAGGGAGAGACCCCAGCTCAGACGCGCGCCCGCACCCTCGAGCCGCTTCTCGGACGGCTGACCGGCGAACTCGACGGACAGACCATTCGGGTCACCCGGCGGCACGTCGGCGCAGTGGTGATCTGGTTCGGTGAAGACACCATCGACTGGGATCACCCGGTGACGGTCGAACTCGACGGACGACCGGTCTTTCGTGGCCGGATCGCGCGGGATGTGGGCGTTGCCCTCGCCCGGGCCGCCGCGACGCGGGATTTCGAGGCGCTTCGCTTCGCGGGGCTCCACGTTGACGAGGCCGGTCACGCGACGTTCGTGAGCGCGGCCGCCCTGCCCGACCCGGTCTGGCAGCGGACGCGGTGAACCGCCTCATCCGTGATCCTTGCCCCGGCGTGATGTCCGGCCCGTGAGGGCCGACAAGGAGGCCCGCCGATCAGGCGGGCTCGCCCTATTTTGTCTCCTGTCTCCTGTCTCCTGAATTCTGAATTCTGACTGCACGCCCCTCTCGGTCTTTCAATCGCGCAGCCTGCCCAGCGCCTGGGCGGCGGCTGCGATGATGTCCGCCGCATCCGGATCGCCCGCGGCGGCTCGCTCGCGGGCGATGACCACGGCGCGCTCGTAGGCGGCCCGCGACTCGGCCGGGAAGGCATTCTCCGCGAGCGCTTCGGCCAGCACCATGAGATTGTCGGCGTCGTTCGGTACCAACTCGTCGGCCTTCCGCGCGTGCTCGAGCGCGGTTTCGGGGTCACCCGGTCCGGCCGGCCACCCGGGCGCGCGCAGGAGCATCAGCGCCAGCACACGGTGCCCGCCGGCCTTGTCCAGGCGCGGCGCCTGCTCGATGACCTCCTGAAGCAGCCCCACCATCCGATCGAGCCCGTCCTTTGCCGTGCTTCGACGCTCGCGGGCCTGCTGACCCAGCGCCAGAGCCAGCCGGTACGTGCACTCGATGGCCGTCGTTCCGGACGCAGCCGAGGAGGCGCGCTCGAGGCACAACTGGCCGGCCTGCACCGCCTCGAGTGAGAGCACGCTCCGTCGCCCTTCGTCGGGTTCGTGCTCGATCATCCAGGCCGCCACGCGCGCGGCACCCAGCAACCCCTCGACGCGTGAGGCGTCTGCCCGGGCGGCCGAGAGAAACGCGCCGTACGCCTGCGTGACGGCGTGCATGTCCGGTCGTCGAGAGAACAGGCGTTCCGCGTCGGCCAACAGGGTGGGAACCTCCGCGGCGGATGCGGGAGTCGTGATCGGTGCGCCCGACCGTTCGCCGAGGGCGGTAATGGCCGGCGGTTCCCGCAGGGCCGGCGCGCACGCGGCCGAGAGCAGAAGGGTCGCGGCCGACAGCAGGGTGCCCGGCGCCCGCACGTTATTCCCTGGTCCGGGCGAAGGCGTCACGTGCACGCGCGAGCGCGGCGTCATCGGCGGGAACGAACCCGGACAGACGCACGCCGGCAAGGGCCTCGCGGCCGGCCGGGGTCTTCGTCAGCGAGGCCAGCGCGCTCACCAGTGCCTTCTGACGCGCGGCCGGCAGGCGGCCGCCGACAGAGGCCACTACCGAGACGGGGAGCGCCGGTGAGGCGGTGACCACCTGCAGCTTCTTCGCGAACGGGAGCGTCGGCATGGCGGACGCCTGCGCGCGGTCCAGCAGCAGCGCGACCTTCGCTCCCGCGCTGGCGCGTCTGAGCGCGGTGAGCGTGGCGTTCGAGAACGTGATCCGCACATCGGACGGCAGCTGGCCCCATGCGCCAAGGGCCGGGCCCTTCACGAATCGCGGCGCGTACCCCGCCAGGCTGACGATCTCGTACCCCGCCAGATCGGCCGGACGCGCCACGGCCCCGGCTCCCGCCACGAGCGTCCACCGCTCGGCCGGCTGTCCACCCTGCTCGATCGCCTGCATCACGGGCTCCAGCTTCAGTGTGGCCTCGTGCTGCAGCCAGAAGGGGAGCGGGACCAACGCGACCGCTGTCTCCGCCGACTCGAGACGCTGAAGTCCGTCTGCCTCGGTTTCGTAGTACACGGCCTTCAACTCGCCAGTCTTCCAGCCGGCAGCCGACGCGATGGCGGCCGCCAGCGCGTCCATGGCGCTCTGGGCCTCGTCGGTCGATCCCGGATACCCAGGGGCACAGACCACGAGCGTGGCGGCGGGCGTCTGGGCCGAGACGACGCGCCCGGAGGCGGGGCCCGCTGCGGCGCCGGCGGCCAGCACGCAGATGGCGACGGGCAACGTCGGCCAGCGTCTGGCACGACCATGAGAGAGGCACGACACGGGGAATCGACGGCTGGCTGTCATGGGATGAACCGTTATGATACCCGGAATGATCGGAGCCCGGCACGCGCCTCGCCTGGAGGCGCTCTTCGGCCGCGTCATCCGCCGGCGATGGATCATCGTCGCCGTTTACGCGCTGCTCGTTCCGGGGGCGCTGGCCATCGCCCTGCGCATTCCGAGCGACAGCGCGATCGAGCGGATGGTCGTGTCCTCGAACCCTGATGTCGCGGCAACGCGCGAGTTCCAGCAGATCTTCCCGGAGCGCCCGCTCGCGGTGCTGCTGCTCGAGGCCTCGGATCCGCTCTCGCCCGAGACGGTATCGGCTGCCTGGGCGCTCGAGCGACGGCTCGACGGGATCGCGGACGTCTCGACCTACTCCGCGCTGACGGTGCTGGAGCGCATGAAGCCGGGAGCCGCGTCTCGGCCCGACGCCTCCGGAGAACTGAAACGGATCGTGTCGGGCACGCCGTTCTTCAGCGATCAGGGACTGGTGACGACCCACGCCCTCAGTCTCGTGCTGGCTCTGGATACCGACGGCCCGGCTCGCCGCGATGCCGTGCTGGCCGAGGTCGACCGCGCGGTCTCGGAGGTGCGCGATCCGGGGATCACGGCAATCCGGCGCGTGGGGCGGCCCTGGGTCGATTCGTGGCTCGAGCGTGAAACAGGCGAGGCCAGCCTGACGTACTTTCCGGTCTTCGGCGCCTTCGTCATCCTGCTGAACCTCGCGCTCTACCGCTCGTTCCGCGCGCTCGTCGCGGTCCTGGCCTCACTCGGCGTGGCGGTCCTGCTCGGGGTGGCCGCCGGTGGCCTGCTCGGGTACGGCTTCACGATCGTGTCGTCGATCGTGCCGTTGACGCTGATGATCACGACGTCGGCGAGCCTCGTCTACCTGCATTCGCGCTTCGTCGATCAGCCGGAGGGATCCGACCTCGAGCAGCACCGCGTGACGGCGCTGGTCAACAAACTGGGCGCGGTGACCGTTTCGATGTTCGCGGCCGCCGTGGGGTTCGCTGCCCTCGCCGTGTCGGAGATTCTGCCGGTGCGGCAGTTGGGCATCTGGACGTCGGCCGGCCTGGGGATCGGTTGGATCGTGTGCTTTACGCTCTATCCTGCGCTCCAGGCGATCCTCCGGGCCCCGACGCGTCTGCGGCGCCAGGTCGCCGGTCGATGGATGGTCCAGGCAGCCGTGGTCCTCCCCGCATGGTCGTATCGCTGGCGGTGGGCCCTGCTGCCCACCGCGCTGCTGCTGGCCGCGTCGGGGTTTGTGGCCCTCTTCGGGCTGCCCCCCATCGTCGCGCCGATGCGCATCGCGGTCGACGCGCTCGATTACGTGGATCCCGACCTGCCCGTCGTCCGCGACACGAAGGCTTATGCCGCCTCGGTGCTGGGGCGCACGTCGGTGTCGGTCTGGATCACGGTGCCCGACGAGACCCTGCTCGCTCCGGAGACGATCCTCGCCATCGATCGGCTGTCGACGGCCATCCGGCGCCATCCGGAGGTGGGGTCGGTCGTTGGCCTGCCCGCGATTCTCAAGCTCCGCCGTTACGTGAGCGGGCTCGGAGAAGCCCTGCCCGACGAGCCAGCGGCGCTGGCCAGGGCCACGGCGGACCTGGAGTCACTGCTGCTCACCGAACCGGCACTCGGCGCGTGGGTGGATCTCGAACGCCTGAACTCGACGCACGTGACGGTCACGTCGCGGGCGGGCGATACCGACGGCCTGGCGGGCCTCGACCGGGCCATCCGAGCCGCGTGGCGCGAGACCGCCGGGAGCGTACCGGCGCTCGCGCGCTGTTCCTACCGCATCGTCGGCGTCGGCGTGATCGAGCACAACATCGCCGCGGAACTGGTGCCCACCCTGACCGAGAGCTTCGCGGTGACGTTCGCGATCATCTTCCTGACGTTCTTGGTTGTGTTCCGGAGCGGCCCGGCGCGGATCATTGCGATGGTCCCGTCGATCTTCGCGATTCTCGTGATGTTCCTCGTGATGCGACTGACCGGCATCCAGCTCAACGTCGCCACGATCCTGATTGCCACCACCGTCCTCGGCGCGACCGAGAACGACCAGGTGCACTTCTTCTATCACTTCCAGGAAGCCAGGGCCGGCGGCACCGCCGAACAGGCCCTCGCCCACGCCATCCGTGTCGCTGGTCACGCCATCGTCTTTGCCACGGTGATCAACGCCGGCGGGTTCCTGGCCCTGATCCTGTCGAATCTCCCGCCGATGCGCGAGTTCGGGATCCTCACGTCGCTCGCATTCGCGCTGGCCATGCTTGCCGACTTCACGGCGCTCCTGGCAGCGCTGTGGGTGGTCTTTCGGGAAGAGCCCGGAAGGACACGACCGTGACCCTCGTCGGGACCGGGGACCGGGGCCCCGGGACCCGGGTGCCGCACCGCAGACACGCATGGAGAGGGACACGCCAGGGCTTCCGGCGGTGTGGTTGGCCCGAGGCTCACAGATGAGCGGGGCCGCGGCCTGCGGCTGGAGCAGGCAGGGCTGTGATCCTGCGACGTCATTCCCGCGGAAGCGGGAATCCAGGCTGGATTCCGGGTTCCGCTCGCGGCCCCGGAATGACGATCCTGGCGGGGTCACAGACGAGCGCGCCGAACCGCTTCAGTGGGTCCGACGGAGCAACGCGTCGACGAAGCGCGAGCGGAGCTGGCGGTTGGCGAGCGCCTGCTTGGCGGGTGGCAGCTTGAGCACCACGCCCAGGATGGCGGCCATGGCACGGTGGCTGGCGAGGGCGCTGTTGTCGGCGATGAGATCCGGCAGCGTGCCGCGCTCGATGGCCATCAGCACCACGCGGTGCGTCGAATCGACGGGCGTGATGACGCGTTCCGGTCGTTCGACCAGTCGCAGGTTGCCTTTCCGGCAGGCCGCGACGCAGACGCCGCACCCCAGGCACGTCGTGTCGTCCAGTACCGCGCGCCGCCTCTTCGGATGATGCGGATCCTGCGCCGAGACGAGTGACATCGCGTTCACCGGACAGGCATTCACGCACAGACCGCAGCCGGTGCACGACGTCGCGTCCACCTCCGGCATGAAATTCGTCGTATGAATCGGACGCAGGCTGCCGAAGCGCTGAGCGGCGATCATCGCTTCGCAGCAGCACCCGCAGCAGTTGCAGATGAACGCCACGTTCCGCTGGGCGTTCTCGCCGAACTGCACGAGCTTCAGATCGCGGGCCTGCCGGAGGAGATCGAGCACCTCGGCCTTCTCCGCCCGCCGTAGAATGCCGTGCTTGATGAGGGCGGTGGCCGTGCCGTTGAACGTCATGCAGATACCGAGCGGAGCTGAGCACGCCCGGTCGAGGTGCTGCATCTTGTGCCGGCAGTAGCAGAGTCCGATGCCCCGGTCGGTGGCCGACTCGACCACCCAGCTTGCCCGCTCGTAGTCGAGCACGTGCAGCGCCTGTTCGCCCGTCACCACGGGCTCGTGGACGAACGTGCGGCCCAACTGCGTCTCGCCGTGCGTGAAGAGCGCCTTGATGAAGTCCTCTTCGACGGTCAGGTACTCGTAGAACAGCTGCGAGAGCAGGCGCTGATCGACATCCGTCCGGACGCGCATCAGCGAGAACTCGAAGAAGCCCGCCATCGGCGGGGGCAGCACGTAGGTCTGCGTCCCGCGGTGCTCCAGGTCCAGGAGCAGCCCCCTCGATGCGAGCGTTTCAAGGGTGGACTGGGCCTCGGCAGCCGTGACCTTCCATGTGTCGGCCGCCCGCGCCACGGTGAACGGGCGGATGGGCAGCTGCGCCACAAGTTCCGCCTCCCGGGGCGTGAAGAGGACGGCCAGAATGCGATAGAGCAGCTCCGACGGCGGCGCGCCCTGGGGAAACCGGTTGAGCCGGTCGGTCAGCCGGGCGTAGGCGGAGCGGGCGGTGGCGTGCGCCATGCCGCGGATCATACACGGGGCAGGGAACAGGCGACAGGCGACAGGCGTCAGGGAAGAGCGGGGATCAGGGCTTCGGGGCCTCAGCGGGACCGCGACGCTCCCGTCATTCCCGCGGAGGCGGGAATCCCGTGTGCCGAGCGGGCGGCTGCGGTGTCTAATGCAAGCGACGATGAAACGCCATGCCTGCGTCCTGCTGCTGGTCCTTGCCGCCGCGTGCGGCCCACCCCGCGTCATGCTGGACCCGACTCCGACGATCGACGCGACCGCAAGGCTGACCCGGGCCGACGCGCTCGTGCGCGAAGGATGCTATCGCTGCCTCGAGGAGGCCCTGGAGATTTACGAGTCGCTGGCGGATCCGCCGAGTCCGGCCCCGGCGGTCAGGGTCCGCGCGTTCGATACCTTGCTGCTGATGGGCGTGCGCGAGCGGGAGCTCGGTCTCGGCTCGGGAACGGCGATCGACCGGGCACGGCGGATGGCGGAGGACCTGCCGGCGCCGTACGAGACCGCGACGCGGTTCTGGGTTGCCGCCTCCACGCCGTGGAAGGCGTCTGGGGTGTCGCGTGCGCGAGTGGACGAGCTGTTCACGCTGAACCGGCGGATCGGTCAGGAGGGGCGTGAGTGGCGCGGCGTGCTCGGTGCCGCCGGCTCCGGTGATCTCGCTGGCCGCTTCCTGCTGCAGTCGTTCGACTGCGCCCAGCAGGGCAGGCTCCGTAGCTGGGGTCTCGAGCGCCACCCGGTCGGCGCCGCCGAGCCGCCGCTGCTCCAGTTCCGGGAGGCGACGTGCGACGGCATCGATACCAGCCGTCTCGAATCGGTGCTCAAGAGTGTTCCCCGATTCGCCGAGGTTCACCTGTTTCTCGCGGAGGGCTCTCTCCGAGCGGGGCGCCTCGTCACGACCGAGCGTCATGCGACGGCCGCCCTCGAGGTCATCCCCGAGCTGACCGCCGCGCGCTTGATCCTGGGCAACGTCTACCAGGCGATGGAGGATTACGGTGCGGCCCTCGAGGCGTTCACGACGGTAGTGGCTGCCATCCCGGAGCACCGGGAGGCCCTGCTCGGCAAGGCGATTACGCTCGGCTACACGGGCCGCCACGCCGAGGCCATTCCGGTCCTCGACGAGATGGTCCGTCTGGGTACCTGGTTTCAAGGCGAGGCGTTCTACTGGCGAGCCTGGAACCGTTACCGTCTGGGGGATCTGGACGCCGCGGCCGCAGACGTGGCCGAGGCCAGGCTGCGGCTGCCGATGGATCCCCAGGTCGACAAGCTCACCGGGCTGATCGCCTACGGCAAGGGGGATCTCGAGCGGGCCGAGCGCGAGTTCCGCACGGCGATCGAGCACCTCGAAGGACGGATGACCCGCGACTGCGATGTCGAGTACTACCTGGCCAGCTCGCTGGTGGCACGCAAGCAGTGGTCCCCTTCGGCTCTGTACTTCCAGTCGGCGCTGGGATGCTACGAAGAAACCGAGGCCGGACTTCGCCGGCGGGTCGGCGAGATCGGGGCATCCGACATGGGAGAGGACCGGAAGGCGCGGCTGATCGCGTCCAAGGAGCGCGACATTACGGCCACGCAGGCGCAGCAGGCCCGGGCGGCGTACAACGCGGCGGTCGCGTACGCCAACGCCGGCGACGCGTTCCAGTGCCGCCCGATGGCCGAACGCGCCGCCCGGCACCCGGAATTCGCCAACCAGGCGCAGGCGATCCTGGCGAAACTGAAGTGACCGCCCCGGGATTGGGGAGTCGGGATTGGGGAGTCGTCCAACCTGCCGCGGCCGGCCGGGGCTGACTGCGATCGCGAATCCCGAATCCCGAACCCCGAGTCCCGGAGTGCGTCAGCCGCCCTGCTGCTGCTTGAAGACATTCATCGCGAGCGCGACCATCGAGCCGACGTCGGCCACGTTGGCCGGCAGCACCAGGTTCGTGCTGCCCTTCGCCAGGGTGCCGAACTGCGTGATGTACTCCTCGGCGACGCGCAGCCGGACCGCGTCCATACCGCCGGGATCCTGCACGGCGCTGGCGACCCTCCGAATGCCCTCGGCCGTCGCCGTCGCGACCGCGAGGATCGCCGACGCTTCGCCCTCGGCCTCGTTGATCTGCTGCTGCTTCTTCGCCTCGGACGCCTTGATGACCTTCTGCTTCTCGCCTTCCGCCGTGTTGATGGCGGCGTCACGCTGGCCCTCTGAGGAGAGGATGACGGCGCGCTTCTCGCGTTCGGCCCGCATCTGCTTTTCCATCGCGGCGAGCACGTCGGCCGGCGGCGTAATGTTCTTAATCTCGTAGCGAAGGACCTTAATGCCCCACGGCTCCGTCGCCTTGTCCAGTTCCGTGACGACGGCCACGTTGATATTCGTCCGCTCCTCGAATGTCCGGTCGAGGTCGATCTTGCCGATCTCGCTGCGGAGCGTCGTCTGGGCGAGCTGGGTGATGGCGAAGATGTAGTCGGAGATCCCGTACGACGCGCGTTCGGGGTTGAGCACCTTGAGGTAGAGTACGCCGTCCACGCCCACCTGGACGTTGTCGCGGGTGATGCACACCTGCGCCGGGATGTCGTACGTCTGCTCCTTCAGCGTGTGCTTGTAGCGGATGACGTCGACGAACGGTACGAGGATGTGGAAGCCCGCGTTGAGCGTGCCCGAGTACTTCCCGAGGCGCTCGACGACATACGCGCTCTGCTGCGGCACGACAATGGCCGTCTTGAAGAGGACGATGATGACGAGGATCGCCAGCGCGAAGAACGCCAGCAGGGCGCCGCCGAGTGACTCCATGGATCACCTCATTCCGGTTGGATGAAGAGCACGAGGCCGTCGACGCGGGTCACGCGGCACCGGCGCCCGGCCGCCAGCGTCTCGCCCGAGTCGTTGCGCGCGGTCCAGGTCGTGCCGCGCAGTTCGGCTTTGCCCACCGCGCCGGGGGCGATGTCGACCGTCGGGATGGCGAGATCGCCCTCGATCTTGTCCACCGGCGGGTCGGCGGACCGTCGTTGCATCCACCGCATCAGCGGGTTGCGGAACAGCACGAGCAGCACGACCGACAGGACCGAGAACCACAGGAACTGAAGCCAGAGCGGTCCGGCCACCCCCAGCGGCACGAGCACCGCCACGACGAGGGCGGCCAGGCCGAAGAAGACCACGATGAAGCCGCCAGGCGTGAGGATTTCGAGCCCGGCGAGGAAGAACCCGAGCACCGCCCAGTGCCACCACAGCATGCGGAAACCTCGCTATTGGAGGGGCATTCTACTCCTGATCGCCCGACGTCGCGCGCGGAACCGCTCACCGCCACCGCGGGCGCGCCGGTGTGACGCGTTCGACAGAGCGAGCCGGGCGTGGACGGGCCCCGCGCCGATCCGGTATCGTGAGGGGTGCGTCACCCGGCAGCCGCGGCCGCCGTCACACGAGGACCCCAACCGTGACCCGATCCCTCATCGCCGGCAGCGGCTCGAACATCCCGTTGCGCTGTGTTACGAACGACATGCTCGCGACCGTCATGGAGACGAGCGACGCGTGGATCCGCGAGCGCACCGGCGTCGAGACGCGGCATTTCGTGGAGGCCGGCACCTCGACGCTCGACCTCTCGGTGCCGGCCGCCCGTCAGGCCCTGGAGATGGCGGGCGTGGAGCCCGGTGACGTCGATCTGGTCGTCTACGCGACCATGACGCCCGATCACTACATGCCGGGCAACGGTTGCCTGCTGCAGACCGCTCTGGGGCTTCGGAACATCCCGTGTTTCGACATCCGCCAGCAGTGCTCCGGATTCGTGTACGGCCTGCAGCTTGCCGATGCGCACATCCGCGCGAGCCTCGCGCGCACCGTGCTGCTCGTCGGCGCCGAAGTCCACTCCATGTTCATGCCGTTCCGTGAGGCGAGCTGGGCGCGGCTGGACGGACACGTCGACACGCCCATGCCGAAGGCCGAGTGGGACTTCAGCACCAGCCACCGCCACCTCGCCGTGCTGTTCGGCGATGGCGCGGCGGCCGTGGTGCTCAAGGCGCACGCCGGAGACGACCGCGGCGTGATCGACCACCTGATCGGGAGCGACGGCTCGGACTACGACCGCCTGTGCGTGCCCGGCGTGGGATCGTCGTGGCGTCCCTACGTGAGCGAGGCGCTCCTGCACAGCGGCGAGCAGTGGCCCCGGATGGACGGGCGCTACGTGTTCAAGCTGGCGACCACCCGCATGGCCGAGGCCGCGCAGCAGATCCTGGCGAAGAACGGCTTCCTCCCCGATGACCTCGCGCTGGTGCTGATGCACCAGGCCAACCGGCGCATCAACGAGTACGTGCAGAAGCTGCTCGGCCTGCCCGACTCCAAGGTGCTGCACAACATCCAGAAGTACGGCAACACGACGGCAGCGACTATCCCGCTTCTCTGGGACGAGGCCGTGCGCACGGGGCGCATCGCCACCGGCGATCTGGTCCTGACCGTGGCGTTTGGTGCAGGCATGAGCTGGGGCGCGAATCTGATCCGAGCGTAAGATCAGGGACCGGGGATCAGGGACCGGGGACCGGTTCTGTCACGCGGCGGTCCCTCTCCGGGCTCTTCCGACTTCCTCGGGAAACGTCCCGCGAGGCGACGGGGACCCTGGGCCGGTTCTGAGGAACATCCACCAGGAGCGCGGAATGATGATTGGGGACGCCACAACTGGTCCCCGGTCCCCGATCCCCGGTCCCTGTCTTCCGGCGACCAATACAGTCCGATTTGTCCAGCCAGCCGCCCGGGCGGCCCATTCGGCTCTGTTCGTGCCCGTTCACCAGAAATCCCGAATCGCCTCCGCCGACCTCCGCCAGAATGAGAGCGCCCCCAGGCTGTCCCGCCGCTTCAGGCGGGCGCGCGACCCGACTGTGTCCGCGCCTCGTCAGAATCCCGGCTGGCTGGAGGTGACATGGCCGCTCCCATCAAGTACGTCGAGAAGGGTGTGACGCTGGCAGCCAACGCCCTGTGGTACGCGCTGCAGCCCCTGTACCGGATCGCGCCGAATCCGTCGTTCACGCCGAGCTGGTCGGACCGCCCGCTGCTCAAGTCGAACGAGAAGTTCAAACCGCCGCTCGGGGTGCCGCGCGAGACGACGTCGCTGTGCCCGACGTGCACGCGCGAGGCCCGGCAGAAGATCGTCGATGGTCAGGCGACGCCTGACATCTTCATCAAGGACCACGCCGGAGAGATCCCCGCGCAGATCATCGAGCGCGACGGCAGGATCCTGATGGTCAAGGACTGCCCGGTGCACGGGCACTTCGAGGACATTCTCTCGAGCGACCCGGCGTTCTACAAGCGGATGGAAGAGATGCACCCGGGCGGGGACATCCCGATCCACGCGAGCGACGAACTGCACCACCACGGATTGAGCAGCCTCCGCTATGGCCGCGGCACGGTCCTGACGGTCGATCTGACGAACCGCTGCAACATGATGTGCGATCCGTGTTTCACGGACGCCAACCAGGTCGGCTTCGTGCACGAGCTGGGCTGGGAGGAGGTCAAGGCCGTGCTCGATCAGGCGGCCTCGAAGAAGCCGCGCCGGCAGATGTCCGTCCAGTTCTCCGGCGGTGAGCCGACGCTGTCGCCGCACTTCCTGAAGGCCGTCGCGTACTGCAAGGACCTCGGGTTCAACAGCGTCCAGGCGGCGACCAACGGCATCGAGTTCGCCAAGGACCCGGAGTTCTGCCGCAAGGCGGCCGAAGCCGGCCTGCGCTTCGTGTACCTCCAGTTCGACGGGATCGGCAACGCCGCCAACGCCCACCGGCGCGTCGCCAACCTGTTCGACGTCAAGATACGGGCGATCGAGAACCTGTACGAGGCGGGCGTCGACATCGTGCTCGTGAGCACGATCATCAACGGCGTCAACAACGAGCAGGTCGGCCGCATCGTCGAGTTCGCGCTCGACAACCCGAAGAAGATCTCGTTCATCTCGTTCCAGCCCGTCTCCTTCACCGGGCGCGACGAGGAGATCAGCGACGAGCGCCGTGCCGCGCAGCGCTACACCATCGCCCACCTCGCGCACGACATCAAACGCCAGACCGGCATCGGCGAGCCGCTCCGCGACTGGTTTCCGATTTCGATGATGACGACGTTCGGCGACTGGGCGGACCTCGTGCACGGGCCGAGCGCGGTGTTCGGGCACCTCAACTGCGGATGCCACCCCGACTGCGGTTCGGGCATGGCCGTGATGATCGACAAGGAGACCCGCGAGCGGGTGCCGGTGTCGGCCTTCCTGGACGGTCACGCGCTCGTGAAGGACCTGTCCGTCATCAACGACGCGGCGCGCGGGCGGTTTCTGTCCGTGCTCGGGATGGCGGCGAGCGTGCTGCGGAACTACGACCCGCTCAAGGCTCCGAGCCGCTTGAAACTCTCCGACATGCTCAAGAAGTTCGACAAAGCGTTCGGCGCGACGGGCCGCAACTACGGCAAGGTCGGCAAGGGGCGGACGCGGGCCGACGTCGAGCACCGGCGTTCGGACGGGTTCCTGTTCCTCTTCATTGCGGGGATGTGGTTCCAGGACCTCTGGACCTACGACTTCCGGCGCACGCAGCAGTGCATCATCCCCTACGGGACCCAGGAAGGGGAGATCTCCTTCTGCGCCTACAACACCGGCGTGGGCTGGCGGCAGATTGTCGAGAAACGTCATCAGACGGCCACGCTCGCCACGTGGTACGACAAGCACGGCCGGCACCAGATCTACACGGGCAACCACCTCGTGCCGCTGGCGACGACGGAGCATTCACTGAAACTGGATCCGGCCGCGCTCGCGGCAGGCCAGCAGCACGACCTGGATCTCGCGGGCGTCGCCAAGACGTCTCGAGAGGAGAGAATCCGGGCCAGGCACGTGGAGCACGTGTAAGAACAGGGATCGGGGACCGGGGACCGGCGATCAGGAACCGTGGCTGATTTCGGTTCTTGACAGCCGGTGTAGAGTACCCCGTATCGAGTCCCGGGTGGACTCGATGGCGGAACCGCTCGGTCAGTTGCCCCCCGCGCGCCGCCTCACAGCATCGCACCGGAGCCCTTTTCGTTCTGAGCCCCCGCCGCAGTGGCCCGTGCGCTGCGGACCGCGTTTCGTGCTGGCGACAGGCCCCTACACACGACCACTGGAGGGTCCAATGGCAGACGAGACATCCCAGGGCAAGAACCTGACCCGGCGGGAGGCGCTGAAGACGGCGCTGAAGGCTGGCGCCTACGCGGCTCCCGTCATCATCGCTGCGTCGGTACCGCGGCCGGTTGCCGCGCAAACGACCGGTCCCACGGGCACCCTGACCGGTACCATTTCCAACGCCGCGAATGGTAACCCGATCTCCGGGGCCACGGTCGACGTCGCCGGCGTCACCGCGACGACCAACGCCACTGGGGTCTACACCATTCCGAATGCCCCGGCCGGGACGAGAACGGTCACCGTGAGCGCGGCGGGGTTCACCACCCGGACTGACACCGTCAACATCGCCGCGGGCGCCACGACCAACTACTCGACAGCCCTAGTGGCCGTCACCGCTTCCGGCAACATCACGATCGTGCTGACGTGGGGGGCGCAGCCGAACGATCTCGACTCGCACCTCACGGGCCCGAATACGTCGGGCGGGCGGTTCCACTGCTACTTCGGGAATCAGACTCCCGTTCCCTATGTGAGCCTCGATGTCGATGACACGAGCGCCTTCGGGCCCGAGACCATCACCGTGTCGCCGGTCAGCGGCTTGTTCGTTCCCGGAGCGTACGAATACGGAATCTACAACTGGAGCGGCACTCCGGCGTTCGACGTGTCGGCCGCCAACGTCGGCGTGTTCCAGGGAGGTGTGCAACTGGGCCAGTTCCCGGTGAGCGCGGCGACCGGAACGGGTCTCTGGTGGAGGGTCTTCAACTTCACACTTCAGGCGACGGCGAACGGGTCCATCGCCATCACGCCGGTGCAGACGATCGGCTCGACGGCGCCGGCCGACGCGGCGGTGATGGTGGCCAAGGGCGGACCGCGCTGAACCGGGAGCGTCCCCTGCCCCCTCGCGTCGAGTTCCTTCGTCGCGGCGGTCGGTTGACACCGGCCGCCGCGCTGTGAGGCTGTGCGCGTCCGCACCCGGCGGCCGCGATCGAACGTCTCCTCACGCGTCCATCCCGATGTGTGACCCGCGGAATCTGAAGCCGAACCCGACGCGCGCCGCCGTCGTCCTGCACGAAGTCCTGGCAGATGGCAGCGCGGTGCTGTACCACACGACGTCCCGCCAGCTCATGACGCTGAATCCGACGGGGGCCCTCGTGTGGGAGTTGTGCGACGGCAGCCTCTCGACGGACGGAATCGCGGAGGAGGTCCGGTCCGTGTTCCCGGACGCTGTGACGGTTGCCGCGGACGTGGCGGCGGTGTTGGCCCAGCTCCACGTTCGGGGCATGCTGGCGGCGGCCCCCGTCCTGCCGGCCCCGGCCGGCGCCGCCGTGACGGACCGTCGCGCCACCTCATGACAGCGTCGCCGATCCTCTTCGGCCTCGACATCCTGGGCTCTCCGGCGGTCGTGTCCGTGCCCGACGAGGCGGCACGGGCGGCAGCCGAGGCCATCCTCGAAGGCTTCAGCCGTCCTGATGTCCCGGACACCCCTGCGCGCTACGCGCTCACGCACGGGCCGGATGCCGGATGGAAGGCGTGGGCCGGCGATCGCCAGGTGCACGACACGCCGACGCTCGACGAGGCCGTGCAGTTGCTCGAGTGGCAGATCGTCAACGACGCGCTCGTGTCGCATCCCGGCCTGCTGCACGTGCACGGCGCAGGGCTTTCTCTCCCGTCCGGCACCGGGAGCCTGCTCATCCTGGGCGCGTCGGGCTCGGGCAAGACTACGCTCGCGCTGGCTCTCATGGGACGGGGATACCTTCCCTATGCGGATGACGTGACGCTCGTCGATCCCGAATGCGCCGCGCCCATTCCGTTCCCGAGGGCGTTTCACGTCGACGGGTCAGTCCGGGACCTGGTGACCCGACTCAGGCATCCGCCACGCTGGCGGCTGAACGCCTCGTTCGAGGACTACTGCCTCCCCGAACGGTGGGCGGCGGATGCGGTTCCGGTCCTCGCGGTGTTCTTCCCGATCTTGGGTGCGGCCACTGCGCCGACGCTCAGGCGGCTGTCGATGTCCGAGGGTGCGGCCGCGCTGCTGTCGCACAGCACCACCCTCGCGAGAGACGCCCGGCTGGCGTTGCGCGCCGCAGCGAAGCTGACAGCCCGCGCGGCGTGCTACGCGGTCGAGTGCGGCGGCGTCGACGAGACCGCCGACCTCGTCGCCGCCACGGCGGAGACCCTCGCCGACGCCCGATGACGCACGTACGCCGGGCAGGGCCACGCGACCCACCGAAGCACGCGCAGACGCGGTCCCCAGCCGTTCACCCGGTTGAGGGCTGCGCCCACGGGCCAGAAACCCGGCCCCGACCCCGTGAGGTCGCGGATGCCCAGCGATCCCACGAGGGTGCGCAGTTGATGTGACTCCCAGCGGCCAAACAGGCCTGGCCCATCCACGCTCGCGGCTGCCTGCAGGGCCGCGATCCACCGGTCCGGGACTGGCGCGCCGAGCCATCGACGCGCGGCCTCCAGTGCGGCGGCAACTGGCAGTGCCGTGCGGAGCCGCGAACTGACGTCGAGCAGGTAGGGCCAGTCGAAATCCGGCGCGTCCACGAGCACGCGCACGATGTCGTGCAGCCAGATGAGACGGAACTGCACGTGCTTGGCCGCCATGTGGGTGGCGACGTGGAGGAGCAGATCCTCTGCCGGCATCTTCAGTCCCGCAGACGACGTGCCGGTTCGGCCTCTGGCCCGGATGACGAGGTGAGCGGCGTACTCCTCGAGCCGATCGGTGTAGCGGGAGTCGAAATCCGCAAGCCGTCCCACCGCGAGTTCCAGCGGCTGCGTACGGCATTCCACCAGCACGCTGAAACCCATCCGCTCTGCGGCAAACCCGAGTTCCCGCGATCGTCGGTCGAGGACATCCGCCGGCGCGTACGAGGGGAGCGGATCCACCGCGTCGTAGCCGGAGGCCAGAAGCAGCCGGCTTACCGCTTCGATGTCCTGCGGCGGTACGAACAGGTCGAGGTCGCTCAACGGCCGCCGCGCCGCGCGTCCGTAGTACTCCACGGCCAGCCTGGCGCCTTTGAGAGGCATCACGGCGATGCCCTCCAACGCCGCCGCGGTCGCGAGGCGATCGAGTTCAGCGAGCAGAACCCGATTGCGGAAATGCGTGACCCAATAGGCGTCGTGGAGATGCTGGGCCGCCTTCGGGGCGACGTGCACTTCCGGGTGCCGCGAGAGCCACTCGTGCAGCAGCGACGCCACGCCCTGCACATCGGCCGCCCGCTCGATGTACGCCCAGTCAAGCGATCCCGACGGCGCGTCTCCGTCGTCCAGGCGGCAGGCTGCCGTCAGGAGGGCGTTTTCGCGCTCAATCCGCGGCGTGTTACCAGTTGCCATGGAGACTCCGCCCCGCCCGGCAGGGAAAGCCGCTGTCCATCGACAGCGGCCGGATCAGGGGTGTCGACGCACGCTGCAACTCCCGAGGGCCGCGGCGGGCTTCTGACGGTCTGTGCCCAGCGCCTCAGGCAGACCCGAAAGCGGCCCGGTCAGCGGGAGAACGTGAACGTGTATTCGAACGTCGTCACCTCCGATCCGTCGATGAATCCGAACTGCCATCTCCTGGCCCTGGCGAGGACCGCCATCTCGAAGCGCTCGTTCTTCATCGTCGAGCGGACCCGGTCGGCATGCGATGGCGTGCCGTTCTCCGCGATGACCCACCGCACGGTCAGTCGCCCCTCCAGATCCGGGAATTGCTGGCGGAACTCGTCGTAGATGTCCTCGACCTCGAACAGGTGCGACTCCACGACGCCCTCCATGGACTCCCGGGTCCGTTCGGCCCCGCGGGCCTTCCGCTGGAAGGTCGCCACAACCGACGTCGTGTCGTCCTCGACCACTCGGGCGCGCTGTTGCGCAGGCGGATCCCAGACCCCTTCGTCGAAGCCGTCGAATTCCAGCGTGTAGGTGCCAGCCGGCGCCGTGAGCGCCTCGCCGCTCTGCCGCCACATGGCGAGCTTGGTCCGAACGGTCCAGCGTACGCCCTGGCGAGCCAGTTGATCGGGCTTGATCGTCACCCGGAGGGTCCCGGTTCCCGCCTGTCCGGCTGACGGCCGTGTTTCACCCATCGTGACCATCGCCGCCGCCATCACCGTCAGTGCCACAAGCGAGGCTGCTCATTTCATCGGCGTCTCCTGTGTCCGCGGACGTCCGACGTCCGTGCGGAGCGTAGCACCGCCGACTCAGGACGTCCAGCGGGCGGAGGGTTCGTCTGCGGAGGGTTCGTCTGGCGTGCCTCGTGCTCCTCTTCTTCGAAACGGTGTTCGGCACCTGCCTGGGATGCAAGCTCTACCCGCTGCGGCCGGGTGGGGGACGCAACCGACCCCGAGGCTGCGGCGTCACAGAACTATGATGCCTCGCGCTGGCCTTGTCCTCTCGCTCGTCCTGGCTGCCGCCGTGTCTGCCCGCGCTGCCGGCGAGCAACGGCCCGCGCCGCTGGCCGTCGGCGATGCCTTCCCGCCGCTCAAGGCCAAGTTTCTGACGGGCCGGACTGCTCTTCTGCCCGATGCGGCCCGCGGCAAGGCGGCGCTCGTCATGATGGGTTTCAGCTACGACTCGCGGTTCGCAGTGGAAGCGTGGGCCAAGGCCTTTCAGGGCGAATTCGGGGCGCGGCAGGACGTGACGTTCTTCGAGGTGCCCGTGATCGGAGGGATGGGCCGCTTGGCGAAGCCGTTCATCGATTCGGGCATGCGAAAGGGCACGCCGCCAGCCTTGCATGAGAACGTGATCACGGTGTACGGGAACGTCGACTACTGGAAAGCCCTGATGGGGTTCGTCAAGCAGGCCGAACACGCCGCGTATCTGGCTCTGATCGATCCTGATGGCCGGGTGCGGTGGCTGCACAGGGGATCGTACACGCCGGAAGCGATGAGCGCGCTCCGGGATGCCCTGACGTGGTAGCCACGGCTCCCCCGATTCGGGGACACGGCATTCCCTGACCGTGGTGATGGATCGTTGGGAGCTCGACCGCCCCCTTGCCGAAGTCGATCGCGAGCGCCGGCAGTTGCGGCGCGCCACGCTGGAGCTGCGAGAGATGGGGCGGAGGAGCCCCTTCGACCAGGAGTATGGCGACCGTTTCCGCCCTGTCGAGGTCCCTCACACGTAGCGGCACTCACCGCGCAGCCCGCAGTCCCACCCAGCTCAGCCCGATGCACCACAACAGGCACGCTCCCGGGTAGGTGATGTGGAGGGCCCAGTCGAACCCGCCGACCTGAGCGAGCGGGAACCCGACGCCCGCGGCCACCAGACAGCCGGCGACCCAGCGTGGCAGCGTTCGCGCCCGCCAGAACCCCAGGCCGAGCAGCACCGACGTGATCGGGAAGAGCGGCCCGAGCCACGCCACCGACAGAACCTCGGGACCCGGGTTCGCGGTGAAGGCCAGCCACACAGCGTCGCCCGCGCCGCGCTGCCGCAGCGAGTACTCGAGCGGCCGGAGAAACTCCATGCTGAACCCGGCCGTCGCGCCCGGGAGTCCTGTCACGGCGGTGAGGGCACCGAGCCGCGGATGCGTCACCGACAGCCTGTGCGCCAGGTCGAGGTAGATGACAACGAACAGCACGATCCCGTACGAGCCGATGATTCCCTCGACCCAACTCGTGATGCCGGGTGGGATCAGACCGATGCCCAGGGAGAACGTGACGGCCGACGCCAGCATCAGGACGGGGCCGATGACGTAGGCGGCTTGCAGGAGTCGGTCCAGGATCGTCGGGCGGGCGGGGGCGTAATGTCTCATCGGTCCTCCTCGGTTCGTGCCGGGTCTGCTTCATGAGACGGTCAGCCCTCTCCCGGGGGCTATGACCGAGTCGGCCACGCTTATGACGCTGGACGCCTGCCGGGGCGTCTCGTTATGCTGACCGGCACGTGGGAGATGTCACGATTCTCGCCAGCCTGGTCAAGGCCGTGCTGGATGCGGCGGCGGCCGTCGGCCTCGACGCCGGGACCCTCGCGGCCGAGGCCGGCATCGACCCGTCGGCGCTCGAGGATCCCGACGGCCGTGTGCCGCTTGCCCTCGACATCCGCTTGTGGGAGGTGCTCTCACGGCAACCCGTCGGCCTGGAGATCGGTGCCCGCCTTGGGCTGGAGGGCCTGGGCGTGGTCGGATACGCAATGCGGCACGGGGCGACGGTGGGCGAGTCGCTCGAATGGCTCCGCCGATTTCACGCCGTGGTCCACCCCGAGGTCGTGGCACAGATGGTCGTCCGCCAGCGCCCCGAGGGCCGCACGGTGACCTTCGTGCATGCCGTGCCGCCGCCCTTTCTCCGGCTGACGGAATCGCTCTATGCGTACGCCGCCTCGCTGGTGACGTCGCTCTCGGCGCTCTCGGGCCGCCCCGAGCGCCCGGTACGGGTGGCGTTTCCGCTGCCTACCCCTCCGGACGCGCGGAGACACGAGCGGTTCTTCCACTGCCCGGTGTGTTGGGGGCAGCCCGCGATCGAGGTGGAGTTCGGCGCAGCGATGCTCGATCGCCCGATTCAACGTGCGGATCCGCACCTGTTCGGCTACCTCGCGAAGCGCGCCGAAGCACTGCGGGCAGCTCTGCCGGGCGACGAACCGTTCGCATCCAGGGTGCGACGTGAAGTCGGCGCGCGGCTGGTTCGGGGCGAGCCTCGGCTGCGGGACGTGGCCCGGCACTTTGGCGTGTCGGATCGCACGCTGCGCCGCCGCCTCGAGGCCGAGGGGACGACTTACGCCGCCCTGCTCGACGAGGCGCGCCGCGAACGGGCGATGATCCTGGTCGGCGACCGCCGGCTGAGCTGCTCGGAGATCGCGTTCTTGCTCGGGTACGCAGAACCGGCACCGTTCTTCCGCGCGTTCAAACGCTGGTCCGGCCTCGCTCCCAGCCGATTCCGCGCCTTGACCGATGGGGAGTCTCCGCGAGCGTGATTCGATTTCTGCCGGCCGCGGACGCCCAGACCATCTCATCGGCAGTCGAGACGGCGTGGTCAGGGAACGCATGGCGCCAGGGATCGGGCGTGCCCTGGTCGAACAGGTTCTTCATGCGGGAATCGCCACACATCCGCCAAACCATGATTGGCGCCACCATGGGTGTCAGTCTTATCGACGTGGTGTGCGGCCCCTGTCGGCTTCGCCCTCAGCCGAACTGGCCCGCTCGGCCCGCGACTTGATGCCGCTGAGGACCCTGCGCATCATCGGGAAATCCCCGAACTCGAGGAGGACCAGTGTGAAGAGCGCGAGTGCGGGAGACTCCCATTGGTACCGCTGCTTCAGACGGGTGATCAGGCGCGTGCTGCCGTTGGGCAAGGCGTCAAGCCTCCATGCCCACGTACTGTCCGGCTTCTCCCACAGAAGCCACCGGTCGGACTCGAACGCCCTCACCCTGAAGGCGGTCGTCTCGTTCACCGTGCTGGCCATCGGCATCCAATCGCCGACTTGCGGATTCTGGTATTCCTCAAGGACGACATCGGCGCTCTCGAAGCCGGCGTTGTCGAGCAGGTCGTACGTGTAGAACCCAGCGCGTCGGTAGCCCATCTGCACGATCCACGGCCACACCGCCGATGGGGGTGCGCCAATGGTGATGGCGCGTGTCGCTGTGAAAGGTGCCTTCGGTACCACTTCGTCGCCAGGCATGGGGCCACGGACTTCGTCTTCGGTCGCGCCCCAACGCAGGTGCCAGTGCCGGTACAGCGGTGCGGTGAGGAAGAGTGGCAGACCGCCAAATGCGTCAAGGATGCCGTGAGGAATCGACCGCCTTGCTGTCATCTGTCCCTCTCTCAGCACGTGTCGGCCTGGCTACACGGTCGCTCACGGGACGCGTCGGCCTGTATTCTCGACCGGTTCTTCGAGGCCGCCTCCGCGTGTCAGGGCGATGAGCAGGTAACACGCCGGGATCAGCGCGTTCCACACGCCGAACGACACCATGCCGGATGTCGAGAACACCCAGCGATCGAATATCGCCGTGCACGCGGCCCCGACCCTGCTGAGCACCCCGTTCGCGACGAGGAGGTATCGAATCGCATCGGCCCGGCGGCTGCCCCTGAACGCGCGAACAACCAAGTCGCCACCGGACCCTGTGCGAGCAACTGGACGCAGCGCTTGACGGGTTGGCTTGAGAACGCGCGTCGGGACATCTGGCTCGGCCCCGACGCTGTCGGCGGGCGTTATCGAATCACGGTGGTCATCCGGTCGGCATGACGATGATCGTCGTCGTCCGGCCGACGACGATCGTGGTGACGACCAGGATGACGCGTGTGGTGATGACGTCCATCGCGGAGATGTTGGCAGATGCCTGGGCAGAGAAGACAAGTTCCGAGCCATGAGCTGGGGGAAGCGGGCTGGCGCCCCACCCGCGTCCCACGATCTTGTGCGGTGGCGCCGCCGACAGGGCACATCTCGTAGGTCGCGAATTGAAATCAGCGGATCCGCTGGAACGGGCGATTCGAACGCTTTGGGCGATGGCGGAAGCGCCTGGGAGTCGAACC
>CAYZYG010000041.1:0-40546 GCA_964481395.1 uncultured Vicinamibacterales bacterium | reverse complement strand
CCGGGGCCGCGCCCTTCGACATGGCTCAGGGCGCCCCGAGTTCAGCCGGGGGGCGGAGCGGAAGCCGGAATCCCGCCTGAATTCCCGCTTTGGCGGGATTGACGGTAACGGACCCGCTTCCGCGGGCATGACGCCATGGGATCACACCCTCGTCCACTCCGGCCGCGGGCCGAGGCTCCCGACTCCCGAATCCCGACCCCAGGCGGTAGAACGGATCCCCGGTCCCCGATCCCCGGCCCCTGCAGTACAATTCCCCCGTGCGCGTCGCCATCGGTTCCGACCACGCCGGATTCGAGTTCAAGGAGCGTCTCTCCTCGCTGCTGAGGAACCAGGGCATTCCGTTCGACGACGTGGGCACGGCGTCGCCCGACTCGGTGGACTACCCCGACTTCGCCGCCGACGTGGCCCGTCGCGTGGCCGACGGCCGAGCCGACCGCGGCATTCTCGTCTGCGGAACGGGCATCGGCATGGCGATGGCCGCCAACAAAGTGCCAGGCATCAGGGCCGCGGTCGTCTGGAACGAGGAGAGCGCGCGTCTGAGCCGCGCGCACAACGACGCCAACGTCATGGCCATCGGCGGACGCACCACGCCGGCGGCTGAGGCAGACGCGATCCTGCGCGCGTTTCTCGACACCGTCTACGAAGGCGGGCGGCACGATCGCCGCCTCGCCAAGATCGCCGCACTGGAACACAGGACTTCATCATGACCAACAGCGCTCACCTCCGCTCGATTCGCGACACCGACCCCGACATCGCCGAGGCCATCCGCAACGAGATCCGCAGGCAAGCGACCGGCCTGGAGCTCATCGCCTCCGAGAACTTCGTCAGCAACGCCGTGCTCGACGCCGCCGGCTCGGTGTTCACGAACAAGTACGCCGAAGGCTATCCGGGCCGCCGTTACTACGGCGGGTGTGAGTTCGTCGACGTCGTCGAGCGGCTGGCGATCGAGCGGGCCAAGGAACTGTTCAAGGCCGAGCACGCCAACGTGCAGCCGCACTCGGGCGCGCAGGCGAACATGGCCGTGTATCTCACCACGCTCAACCCGGGTGACACGGTCCTGGGCATGAACCTGTCGCACGGCGGCCACCTGACGCATGGCCACCCGCTCAACTCGTCCGGGCGTCTCTATCACTTCATCGCCTACGGGGTCCGTCAGGACGACGAACGCCTCGACTACGAGGAACTCGAACGTCTGGCCCAGGAGCACAAGCCGAAGCTGATCATGGTGGGCGCGAGCGCCTACCCGCGCGTCATCGACTTCCCCAGGATCCGCGCCATCGCCGACGCCGTGAGCGCCGTGATGGTGACCGACATGGCGCACATCGCGGGCCTGGTCGCCGGCGGCGTGCATCCGAGCCCGGTCCCCCACTCGCACTACGTCACCACGACCACGCACAAGACGCTGCGCGGCCCGCGCGCAGGTCTCGTGCTGTGCACGGCCGACCGCGCCAAGGACCTCGACCGCAACGTCTTCCCCGGCATTCAGGGGGGCCCCCTCGTACACGTCATCGCCGCGAAGGCCGTGTGCTTCAAGGAGGCGCTCGAGCCGGGGTTTGCAGCCTACCAGCGCCAGGTCGTGGCCAACGCGGCGCGACTCGCCGCTGCGATCTCCGCCCAGGGGTTCCGCCTGGTGTCGGGCGGCACCGACAACCACCTCATGCTGGTCGACGTCTTCTCGAAAGGGCTCACGGGCAAGGACGCGACGACGGCGCTCGGCAAGGCCGGCATCACGGTGAACCAGAACACCATCCCGTTCGACCAGAACCCGCCGCTCAAGGCGAGCGGCATCCGTATCGGTACGCCGGCCGTGACGACCCGCGGCATGGGCGAGGCCGAGATGGACCAGATCGGCGAGCTCATTGCCCGGGTGCTCGCCGCCCCGACCGACGAACAGGTGCACGCCACGGTGCGGGCCGAGGTCGAGGCCCTGTGCGCCCGGTTCCCGCTCTATCCGGACAAGCTTGCCTGATCCGTCGATGCGGCAAGCGGTCCGCGCGTCCGCGCGCTGAAGGCCATCCGGATGTCAGCGACCGATCCCGCGTCGCTCGCCGCCGCCGTCGCGCGCGTCTTCGAGGAAGACGGCCCGCTGGGCCGGGTCGTACCCGAGTTCGAACCGCGGCCGGGCCAGCGCCGGATGGCCGATGCCGTCGCCCGGGCCCTGGCCGGAGGGACCGTGCTGCTGGCGGAGGCCGGCACGGGCACGGGCAAGACACTCGCGTATCTGGTGCCCGCCGTGCTGAGCGGGCAGAAGGTCCTCGTCTCGACGGGAACCAAGAACCTTCAGGAGCAGATCTTCTACAAGGACCTGCCGCTGCTGCAGGAGGCTCTCGGCGTCGCCTTCACCTCGACATACATGAAAGGGCGCGGCAACTTCCTGTGCCTGCACCGCTTCGCGGAGTTCCGTGACGATCCGGACCTGGGCACCCCGGCCGACCGTCTGTACCTGCGGATGGTCGATGAGTGGGCGCTCGAGACCGCCACCGGCGATCGCGCCGAGCTCGAGGATCTGCCTGAGGACGTGTCCTTCTGGGCCCGCATCTCCGCCACGGCCGAGGAGTGCCTCGGCACCGCCTGCCCCGAGTACGACGACTGTTTCGTGACGCGCATGCGGCGCCGCGCGGCCGAGTCGGACGTCATCGTGGTGAACCACCACCTGCTGTGCGCCGACGCCGCCGTCCGCCAGGGCGAGTACGGCGAGGTCATCCCGGACTGCGCCTGCGCGGTGGTCGACGAAGCGCACCAGCTCGAGGACGTGGTCACTCAGTATTTCGGCGTGTCGGTCAGCACCTTCCGAGTCGAGGACTTCGTACGGGACGCCGAGCGGCTGCTCGCCGGCGGCACCGTGCCGGACGAGGAGGGTGAGCTCGGGCGGGCCGTCAACGCCGTCGAAGATCGGGCCCGCCTGTTCTTCTCGGCCCTCGCGGTGGCGCGCATGGAGCACCAGCCACTCGCGCAGGCGCTCGCGTCTGGCGGCTCGGACGATCGAGTCCGCGTCAGGGGGGGCATGCTGGATCCAGCCGTGGAGCCCGGGGGAGACCTCGTTCAGGCTTTCGATGACAGCGTGGCCGTTCTGGGCGGGATCGAGGAGCCACCCGAAGATGCCAGGGCGCTGGGTCTCCGGGCGGCAGCCCTGCGCGACGATCTGCGGTTCCTGCTGAGGATGTCGGATGCCGACTACGTGTACTTCCTCGAATGGCGTGGGCGGGGGCTCTTCCTTCGGGCAGCGCCGATCGAAGTAGCGTCCATCGTCCGACGGGTATTCCTGGATCGGTTCGCGTCCGTCGTCCTGACCTCGGCGACGCTGGCGGTGGACGGGTCCTTCGCGTACGTGCGCGGGCGCCTCGGCGTGACGGCCGCGTCGGAGGTGCGCCTGGCTTCGGAGTTCGACTTCAGGACGCAGAGCGTGCTGTACCTCCCGCCACACATGCCCTCACCAAAGCAGCCGGCGTTTTCCGCGGCGGCGGCGCGGGAAATCATCGCCATCCTCAAGCGGACCCACGGCCGCGCGTTCGTCCTCTTCACGAGCTACGCCATGCTGCGCGCGGTCAAGCCCGTCGTGTCCGCCGCACTCGACTTTCCCATCCTCGTGCAGGGAACGGCGCCTCGTTCCGCGCTGCTGCGGCAGTTCCGAACGACGCCGCACGCCGTGCTGCTCGCCACCTCGAGCTTCTGGCAGGGGGTGGACGTCGTCGGAGAGGCGCTGAGCTGCGTCATCGTGGATCGGCTGCCCTTCGCCAGCCCGACGGATCCCATCATCGCCGCCCGGCTCGACGCGATCGCCGAACGGGGCGGCGACGGGTTCGCCGAACTGCAGGTTCCCCTGGCGGTGCTGACGCTGCTCCAGGGGCTGGGCCGGCTGATCCGCCACCGCCGGGATCGGGGCGTGCTGGCGATTCTGGACCCGCGCATCCGGACCATGGCGTACGGCCAGCGTTTCCTGGCGTCGCTGCCCCCGGCGCCGATCACCGGGGATCTCGCAGACGTGGCCAGATTCCTGGCCGCGTAGCCGGCGCCGGAACTCCGGCACCGTTTCGGGTACGGGTTGTGCATCGATCGGAGCAGGAGGCCATGTGACTGTCCTCGTTTGGTGTAAACTACGGGTGATCGTCCCCGGCCGCGCTCGTGTCATTCGGGCAGTGCGTCTTCATCTCCACGGAGGAGTTTCATCATGCTTCGCCTGACTCCCGGCCGTTTCCTGCCGGTCCTGTTCGCAGCCGCCTGTGCCCTGGCATTCGCGGCCACGCCCGCCGACGCCCAGACGGGCATGTTGAAGGGCAAGGTCCTCGACGCTGCCGGCAAGCCCCTGGACAAGGTCGTCGTGACGATCGAGTTCAAGGACGGCATCACGCGCAAGTACGAGGTCAAGACCAACAAGAAGGGCGAGTTCATCCAGATCGGACTCCCGCCCGGCAACTACCAGGCGACGGCCACGCACGAGAAGCTGGGCGCGCAGAGCTTCTCGGTCCGTGTGCGCCTCGGTGAAACGGCCGAGGTCAACTTCGCCCTGGGCGCCGGCGCCGGGGCGAGCAAGGAAGAGGCGGCGAAGGCCGCGCTCCTGAAGCAGACCTTCGAGGAGGGCGTCGCGCTCAGCCGTGCCGGTGACTTCGACGGGGCCATCGCCAAGTTCAACGAGGCGTCAGGCATGGTGCCCAACTGCTACGACTGCTACTACAACATCGGCTACGCGCAGTCGCAGAAGAAGGCGTACGACGAGGCCGAGGCCGCGTTTCTGAAGGCGATCGAGTTCAAGCCCGACTACGTCGACGCCTACAACGGTCTCGCGACGGTCTACAACGCCCAGAAGAAGTTCGACAAGGCCTCCGAAGCGAGCGCGAAGGCGGTCGAACTCGCCGCCGCGGCCAGTCCGGACGGATCCGCGAGCGTCGATTCGCTGTACAACCAGGGCGTCGTCGAGTGGAATGCCGGGAAGATCGCCGAGGCCAAGGGGCACTTCCTGGAGGTCATCAAGTTGAAGCCCGACCATGCCGACGCCCACTACCAGGTCGGGATGGCGTGGATCAACGAAGGGAACATGGCCGAGGCCGCCACGATGTTCGAGAAGTACCTGCAGCTGGCCCCGGAGGGGCAGTACGCGGCGCAGGTCAAGGCCATGCTGCCCCAGATCAAGAAGTAGGCCCGCGTGATGGGGTCCTCGCCTCTCCAGGACACCATCGCGTCGAACCTGGCTGACGTTCGGACCCGGCTGGCGCAGGCGGCGACGCGCGCCGGCCGGGACCCTTCCTCCATCCGCCTCGTCGCCGTCTCCAAGACCTTCCCCATCGAGTACGTTCGGGCCGCCGTCGCGGCCGGCCAGCGTATCTTCGGCGAGAACCGGGTTCAGGAAGGGCTGGAGAAGATCGCCCTGACGTCCGATACCCCAATCGAGTGGCATCTGATCGGCCACCTGCAGTCGAACAAAGCGCGAAAGGCCGGCGCGTCCTTCGCCTGCATTCACTCGATCGACAGTGTGGACCTGCTCCGCCGCGTCAATGAGGCCGCGGCGGCCGTGTTCCGCACGCTGGACGTGCTCGTCCAGGTCGATGTGGGAGAGGAGCCGACCAAGCACGGCGCCCTGCCGGGCGAGCTCGGGCCCATCTTCGAAGCGGGCCGGGCCTGCCAGGCTGCCAGGATCGCCGGGCTGATGCTGCTGCCGCCGTTCCTTCCGAATCCCGACGACGTCCGCCCGTACTTCAGGCGGCTGCGGGACATCCGGGATGAACTGGCGGGACGTGGTGTCGCCCCGTCCATGCTCCGAGAGCTGTCGATGGGCATGAGCCACGATTTCGAGGTCGCGGTCGAAGAAGGCGCGACGCTGGTGCGCGTCGGATCCGCCATCTTCGGTTCGCGGGGGTAACGGTCGGACGTATCCGTCACGGGCGCGGACGGCGGACCGGGAGCCTTGCTCCCGCCGCGTCCCTTGTGGTGCCCGGCGGCACGACGGATGCGCAGGAGGCGAACGCGATGAAGGTCACACCACTCGATCTCCGCCAGCAGCAGTTCCGCACGGTCATGCGCGGATTCGACCGGGACGAGGTCATCGCCTTTCTCGCCGAAGTCGCCGACGACTACGAGCAGGCCCTGCAGGATGCGGAGCGCCTTCGCCAGGAGGTGTCGCGCCTCGAGGGCGTCATCGCGGAACACAAGGAGCACGAGCGCGACCTGCGCAACACGCTGCTCACGGCCCAGCGCCTCTCGGACGACATCCGCGACAACGCCCACAAGCAGGCAGCCGCCATCGTGAAAGACGGAGAGACGAGGGCCCATCTCGTCCTGGACAAGGCCCAGGCTCGCCTGGAGGACATCCAGCGCGAGATCGACGGCATGCGGATGAAACGCCGCGAATCCGAAACGGCCGTCGAGGCCATCATCACCACCCTGAAGTCCACGCTCGACTTCATCCGGGAGCAGGACGCCCGCGACCGGGAAGACCGGATCGTCGTGCACCGCCCGCGCCATGTGCTGCGCGATGCCGGCTGGGCCGCTGACCAGCGCGACGACGATGACGACGATCTGAAGCTGGTCGCGACCGACCGGCGTCCGTGATCCTCGAGTCGGGGATTGGGGATTGGTTCGGCCTGGGCGTCACGTCGCGTTCGGCCCGTCTTCGCCCGTCGGGGCTACGACACAGCAGATTAACCGCTCCCGCCCGTCTCGGACCTGCCGTCGCCTGATCCAGGCGCGTGTGCGTTGCTGGACCGGGCCCCGGGTCCCCGGGTCCCGACGAGAATCATCCATCCGTCGCTCGACACCTACCGTCGCACGGACTACGATCGCGGGCGGGGGGATCCCATCGTGCCCGGATCGCTCGTCATCCGTAACGCCACCACCGTCTGGACCTGTGCGGGAGCCGCACCGAAACGCGGTCCGGACCAGGCCGACGCGAGGCCGCTCCACAACGCCACCGTCGCCGGACAGTCCGGCGTGATCACCTTCGTCGGCGCGGCCGACGCCGTGAACCGTCTGCCCGCGGACGATTGCGACGTGCTGGACGCCACCGGTTGCTCGGTCGTGCCCGGCTTCGTCGATTCCCACACGCACGTCGTCTTCGCCGGAGACCGCCGCGCCGAGTTGCGACGCCGGCTCGCAGGCGACACGTACGCCCAGATTGCCGAAGGGGGCGGCGGCATCGTGTCGACCGTGCGGGCGACGAGGGCGGCGAGCGAGGACGACCTGGCCAACGCGACACGCGCGCGCCTCGACGACATGCTGCGCTGCGGGACCACCACCGCGGAGGCCAAGAGCGGGTACGGCCTGAGAACCGATGCGGAAATGCGGATGCTGCGGGTGGTGCGTCGCCTCAACGCCTCGCATCCGATCGACCTCGTGGCCACGTTCATGGGTGCCCATGAGATCCCGATCGAGCATCGCCACAACCGGCGCTTCTACATCGACGAAGTGATCCGGCAGATGATCCCGGCCATCGCGGGCGATGGCCTCGCCGAATGGTGCGACGTCTTCTGCGAGAGCGGCGTCTACACGCCGGACGAGTCGCAGGAGATCCTCGAAGCGGGGCTGCGGCACGGCTTGAAGGCCAGAATCCACGCCGACGAGCTGGCCGAGAGCGGGGGCTCTCGCGTGGCCGCTGCCGTGGGTGCCCGATCCGCGGATCACCTGCTCTTTGCCGGGCCCGAGAGTCGGGCGGCCCTGCGCACGGCCGGCGTGGTCGCCACGCTCCTGCCGATCGCCGCCTACTACCTCAAGCTCGGACGCTTCGCGCCCGCGCGATCGTTCATCGACGAGGGCGTGCCGGTCGCGCTGGCGACGGACCTGAACCCAGGCGGCGGATTCTCCCCGTCCATGCCGTTTGCGATGTCGCTCGCCTGCTTCGCGATGGGGCTGACGTTCGAGGAGGCACTCGTCGCGTCGACGCTCAACGCCGCGTACTCCCTCGACCGGCACGATCGCGTCGGCAGCGTCGAGCCCGGCAAAGCGTTCGACGCCGTCGTCGTCCACGGCGACGCGGTAGATCTGCTGAAGGTGGGAGTTCCCGCGATCCGGGCCGTCATCAAGCACGGCGAGATCGTGTACGGGCGTTGAGTCTACTCACCCGATCGGATGCGGTGGCGCCCGGCATAGATCGCGTAGCCGGGATCACGCACGAAGCCCGCCAGCCCCATGTTCGCCTCTTCGGCGAGACCGACGGCCAGCTGGGACGGCGCGGATACGGACGCGAGGACGGGAATGCCGGCCACCCAGGCCTTGAGGACGATCTCGAATCCCGTACGCCCGCTCACCATCAACACGGTCCCCGCAAACGGCAGGCGGCGTGCCAGGACCCCGAACCCGACGACCTTGTCCACGGCATTGTGACGGCCGACGTCCTCACGGGCGACGATGAGGCGGCCGTCGAAGTCGAAGAGACCCGCAGCGTGGAGGCCGCCGGTCTCGGCGAACACCGCCTGCGCCTCGCGCAGCCGCGACGGCAGCTTTGACAGCAGCATCCCGTCCACCGTGCCGTCCTCGGGGATGGGAGGCAGGCGCCGCGAGAGCGACTCGAGCGTGCCGCGTCCGCAGACCCCGCACGCCGCCGTCACGAAACTGGGGCGCCTGGCCAGTCGCTTCAGCGCCGGGATGTCGGCCGAGGCGCCCGGGGTGAGGCGCACGTCCACCACATTGCCGCGCGCGGCCGGCGGCACGTCCTCGACGACGACCACCCGATCGATGTCGGAGGGATCCGACACGAGCCCCTCGCTGACCACGAACCCGGCTGCCAGATCCGCGTCATCGCCGGGCGTCCGCAGGGTGAGTCCGATGGGCACGCCGTCGACGCGGATCTCGAGCGGCTCCTCGGCCGCGACCTTGTCGGGATAGTTCCCGCGGTCGGGGCGCCAGGCGTCGACGGGAACGGCACGGCGCGGGGCGTCTGACATCGTGGATCTCTCGTCGCAGGGGGCCGGCAGCGAGGCCGGCCTCTCCCGGCTACCGGATGGTACCTCGATCGACCAGCGTGTCGATGGTCCGCTGCTGCAGGGCGAGCAACTCGGTCCGGTTCGCGATCGGCGCCGTCGCCTGGTCGGGCGGCACGAACGAGTGCTCCCGGTACATCGGCGCGTACAACTCGAACCGCTGTCGCGAAACCAGGTTCGGCATACCCGTGCGCCGGCGGGCCTGCCGCAGGGCGCCCAGGTCGATCATCGCGGACGCTGTCATCGTCTCACCCTGCTCCGCTTCGGCGAGCACCGTTCCCGTGTAGTCGACGACCTTCGAGCGCCCGTCGGCCGACTGGGCCGGCATGGCGGTCCCGTGGATGCCCGCGGTGTTGGCAGAGACCACGTACGCCACGTTTTCGATCGCACGGGCGAGCTTGGTCACTTCCTTCGGGTTGCGCGGGTGCCCGCCGATGTCGGAGGTCGAGTGGAGGAACACCTCCGCCCCGTGCATCATCAGGCAGCGAGCCACCTCGGGAAACAGGATCTCTTCTGACGCGATGGCGGCCAGGCGGCCGAGTGGCGTCTCCGCAACCGGGAACACGTCGCGCATCGAGTAGCGGGTCCGGTACTCGGTCCAAAAATCGTGGGGCGACGGTGTGAACAGGCTGTTGAGGCGGCGGTACTTCAGGTGCACCTTCGCGTCAGGCCCGACGAGCCAGCTCGCCTGGAAGTACCGCTTCGGCCAGTCAGGATCGAACTCGTAGCTGTTGCCGCTGATCCAGACGTTCAGATCGCTCGCCCACTTCCCCACCCGATCGAGCTCTGGCCCCGGAACGCGGATGCAGGCTTTGTCGATCCATGTGTCGACGGACTCGCCCATCGGGAAGCCGGTGAGGATGTACTCGGGCAGTACGATCAGCTTCGTCGCGGGACCGTAGAAGCCCGCCGAAGCCCGGATCTGCCGGCCGATGCGATCGATGGCCGCTTCGATCTGCGGCCCGCTCTCCGCGCGCGAGGCGCAGGCATTGATGGCGTGACAGGCCGTCTGAAGCGCGACGGCGCGGTAGGCTGGTGCGGTGGTGTCATCCGGCACGGCGGCTCTCCTTGCCCGCACGGCACACGGCCGCGGGCTGTCTCCGGCGCGGTCGGGCAGGAACCTGGCTCCTCGGTCAGCGCTGCTCGAACAGTTCGACCAGCACGCCGTTCGGCGCGATCACGCTCGCCGCGCTGGCCTTGCCGATGCCGGGGAGCTCGCACGTCACCGGCTCGCTGACGATCGTATACCCGCCGGCACGGACCCTGGCGAGTGTGGCGTCAAGGCTCCTTACGGGAAAACTGTACATGCCCAGGCCGCGGGCGGGCGGACGCGGCGCTACGCCGCTCGGCGCGGCGGCGGTGTCGCGGAAGTCCATGACGAGCAACTGGCCGGTGGTGGCGCCCGGCGCGTACAGGATCAGGAAACGGAACGTCGCGCCAGGCATGCCGAGCGCCGTCGTCGGGCCGCTGGTCCATTCGCGGTCGCTGCGCACCTCGAACCCGAGCGCGTCGACGTAAAACCTGAGCAGCGGTTCGGCTCCGGACACGACCTGCGCCGAGTACGCCGGTCCGCCGTGCCCCGCCGCGTTCACCGGGCCGAGTTGCGGCATGCCGTCCAGGCGAGACACGCCTACGATGTGGACTTTGTCCGGTCCCCGGTAGATCGCCTCCTGGAGGCCGTAGGTCGTGCCGTCCGGCCGCTTCATCTCGGACCGCTCGATGGGGGCGAGCGACGCGAAGCCCAGCTTCCGCATCTCGACGTCCAGCGCCGGGAGGTCGGTGGTCGGGAACCCGAGCGTAAAGGGCCCTGGCTCCGCGGGGTTCCAGGTGGAGCGGATCGCGGGCCCCGGCGTCTCAAAGACGACGAGACGGATCTGCACCTCGCCCTCAACGTCGGGCCGATTGACCACGTAGAGCGACCAGGCTTCGGCCGTGGGCAGGCCCCACAGCCGAGCGAGTGTCGCGCGGCCCGTCGAATCCAGCGCGATCGGTCCGGCCACGCGCATCCCGAGCGCGTCCCGGTACAACCGAAGCGACGACGCCAGGTCGTTCGTGCAGATGGTGGCCGTGTGCAGAGGGGCGATCGTCGCGGACTCGGCGCTCGACGTCGGCGCGAGCGGATCGCGGGGCTGGGGTTTCACCTGGGCTCCCGCGGCGGCCGAGGCGACCAGCAGCGTCGCGATCGCCAGCAGGCGGTATCGGTTCGTCATCAAATCCTCCAGCTCAGTGCTTCGACCCGCCCGTTCGGCGCCGTAATGCATCCGGGCGTCGGGGCCTGCCTCGGCACACGGTCCTGAGAGCGCCATCACGTCGCCATGCTCGCGCATCGAAGGGCTTATGCCCGCAGGATGCCGTCCCGGCGGAGATCCCGCTCGATGTCTTCCAGCCCGAGGTCGTGGAGCAGCGCCGGCGTGGGCACGCCCGACTCCTCGTCCCAGCGCCGGACGCGGTAGTAATCGCGCAGCGCGGGGTCCCGGTGCCACACGTGCCCGGACGACTTCCCGTCGGGCATGGCCTCCTCCAGCATCCGCCTCGGCATCGTGTCATCGTCGGCAGTGAAGCCGTTGCGCATGTTGAAGGCGCGCTCGACGGTCCAGATGCGGTCGTAGATCACGTCGAGCCGTGCCGCGGTCGAGAACTCCTCCACTCCGGTCGCGGCGTGCAGCCACGCCGGAAACGTCTCGAAATCCAGCCGCGATTCGGTGAAGGCATTCGGGAACCCGCAGGCCACGGCACAGTCGAACATCATGATGTAGCGGTTCGACCAGACGGCGTGGCGGCCGCGGTCCTCGGCCGAGAACCGATCGACCTGCTCGGGAAACCCGAACAGTTCCTGGATCGGATACGCGATCTGGTGATGGGCGCCCATGTTGCTCGTGGCCATGCCGACGCCGAAGGCCTGGAGCCCGCGCGGGTCGTACGCGGCGAACTCGAGCCCCTTGATGTGCATGGCGAAGTCCGCCGAGTTCCTCCCGATCACCTGCGCGGCGTGCCGCACGCCGCCGCTGGCGATCCACTCCCCGGCCGGGCTGCTGCGCGTGACGATCTGCTTCGTCACCTCGACCATCGCCTCGGCGTCCCCCCACCTCAGCTCGACGCCGTTCAGATCGGCCTTCGTGATGTAGCCGCGATCGAAGCACTCCATCAGGAACCCGACCGCATTGCCGGCGGTGATGCTGTCGACGCCGTAGTCGTCGCACACCTTGTTGGCCGCCAGCAGCCCCGCGAAGTCCGCGTTCAGGCAGTTGGCGCCGAACGACCACATGGTCTCGTACTCGGGGTTCTCGTACCCCTTTCCCTTGAACTCGCCCTCGTTCACGTCGAACACCGAGCCGCACTGCATGTAGCAGTTCCAGCAGCCGGACTCCTTGACCTTGTACCCCGTGGCGTCGATGCCGGCCGGCAGCAGGGCGGCGATGCCTTCGAAGAAGCCGCGCTGGAAGTTCTTGACCGGGTGGATGCCAATCGCGTGCTTGTGGGGAATGCCGGCCGTCGTGCCGAGATGGTGGAACCGTTTGTAGTACTCGCCGCCGAAGTTCCGCTTGACGTGGGCCTTCATCAGTTCGTCGAACGCCGGCTGGTCGTAGAGGTGGACCTTGCGCGTCCCGTGGGCCGCGATGCCCTTGACCCGTTTCGAACCCATCACGCAGCCGACACCGCCGCGTGCCGCCGATCGGCGCTCGGTCTGGATGCACGCGAAGGAGACGAGTTTCTCTCCCGAGGGCCCGATGACCACCGACTTGACCTTCGCGCCGAGTTCCCGCGCGATGGCGGCTTCCGTGTCTTCCGCGAGGAGGCCGAGCAGGTGACGCGCGTCATGGAACCCGACGCCCTGCTCCGTGACGGAGAGGTACACCCAGTCCGGCGCGATCCCCTCCAGGATCAGCATGTCGTAGCCGGCCGCCTTCAGCTGGGCGCCCCATCCGCCGCCGCTGATCGAGCGGATGATCGCGCCGGTGTGCGGGGACCGGCAGCCGACCGCGTAGCGTCCGGATGACGGCATACGCGTCCCGGTCAGCGGGCCAATCGCGAAAATCAGTTTGTTGGCGGGGCCGATGGGGTCGGTACCGGGCGGGATCTCGTCGTAGCAGCGCTTCGCCGTGAAGCCGCGCCCGCCCAGGTACGCCCGGGGCTCGGCGTCCGGAATCGACTCGACGGCCCACGTCTGCCGGGTGAGATCGACCCGCAGCAACCGGCCGGTGTACCCGCAGATGGTCTGGCTCATGCCTCACTCCCGGTGCAGCGCCGTCGGTGCTCCGGACGGGACGCCGCAGCGTTTGACGCAGGACCTGTTGCCGACCGCTACGGCCGGTCGTGCGGAACCCGCCGGATCCAGGCGAGCAGCAGCGCTCCCGGAGCCACGAACAGCAGCCCCGGCAGGACGACCACCCACCCGACGATCGGGAAGAACGCGGCCAGCACGGCCGCAAGCGTACCGACGACGATCGGCTTGATCGGGGCGATCGCCCGATCCGGCACGCTGGTCAGGCGGTCCCCGATGAACCGGACGACCCCCGTCGCCCCCACCGCCGTCAAGGCGAGCAGCGCGGTCACCAGCGTGAGTCCGGCAGCCAGCATGCCCGGCACGATCTCCACGCGCAGCAGGCGCGGAACGTATCCGCGGGCAAGGAAGAACCAGGCGGCGGATCCGCCAATGCCCCAGGCCAGCAGCCCGACCAGGAGCGCCTGGACGGGCCAGCGCGCCACCGCAGCCTTGCAGCGGTCGGCCGTGCGAGGCATGACGACGCTCAGCAGCGCGAGCAGTGCGACGAAACAGGCAATGCCGATGACCAGCGCCACGACGGCGAAGGCGAGTTTGTCTGCGAAGGGCGCGTCCTTCGGAACGATCATCGGCGAGGCCATCGTGGTCACCGCCCGCGCAGCCGGCTGTTGAGTCATGCTGTCTGTCCTGTCAGTGGGCCGCGGCCCGCACACGGAATCCCGCCTCGCCGGGGAACCCGGCCGAGACGCGCACGTCGAGATCCGGACCCACGAAGAGCGCCTCGACGCCCGGCAGGCGGCTGAGCGCGGCCAGCCCGCGGTCGGGTCCCATGACGAACAGGCCCGTGGCCAGGGCATCGGCCTCCATCGCCGTCGGCGCCACCACGGTCACGGCCACGGATCGCCGCGCGGGCTGCCCGGTCGACGGGTCGAGGATGTGATGGTACCGGATTCCGTCACGTTCGAAGTAGCGCAGATAGTCACCCGAGGTCACGATGGCCCCGCGGTCCAGGGAAATGGTACGCAGCACCCGGTCCGTGTCGCGCGGGTGCGCGATCCTTACCGTCCAGGGTCCGTCGACGTCGCGCCCCTCGACCCGCAGATCACCTCCGCCATCGACGACGAACCGCGTCACGCCCCGCGCGGCCAGCACGTCCGCCGCCCGGTCCACGCCGTAGCCCTTGGCCACGGCTCCGACACCGATGCGCATCCCGGGCCTTGGCAGGAACACACTGGCGCGAGGGCTGTCGAGCCGGATCTCCTCGTACCCGACATCGGGCAGGCAAGCCGCCAGACTGCCAGCGTCGGGCACCCGGCGCTCCCGGATCGACCAGAGGCCACCGCAGGCGGCGAAGGTGATGTCGAACGCCCCGCCGGTGGCAGCCGACAGGGCTCGGGAGCGGTTGATCAGGCCGAAGACCTCGGGGTCCACCTCGACGGCCGAGCGGCCCGCGGCGCGGTTGATGGCGCTGATCTCGCTCGACTCTCGGTACTCGCTGAAGAGCGTCTCCTGCCGGGCCACTTCGTCGAGGGCGGCGTCCATCGCCGCGCAGCCGGCGACCGCGTCGCTGACAACGGCGCGGATGGCGAAGGAGGTGCCCATCAGCCGCCGTTCCAGGCGAAGGTGGTGCGGCGTGCCCTCGGGCAGGTCGGCGGTGAGGTCTTCGCACGGACGCACGGCGGGCGGCTCGTCCGGCCGGACCCCGCCGCAGGCCGCCAGCAGGGCGACGAACACCCCGACGAGGACCGGGCGCATCCGATGAACGGGAGGCGGAACGCGAGGCATGGGCGGCCGGATCAGACTATTGTCTATTTATCATAATCTTATTACAATGTCCACCGCCGCGTGGGCCGGTCCGGGGCATCCCGCTCCGGCCGGGCGCCCGTCAGTGACAGCCTTGCGGCCCGACGCCGGCAGGAGACAGCAGCCCATGGCACACGCATGCATAGACCGGCGCTCGTTCCTCAAGGTGGTCGGCGGGTCCGCGCTCGCACTTCCCTGGATCTCCTGCGGCGGCCCGTCGTCGATCGGCGGAACCGTCGTCATCGTCGGCGCCGGCCTCTCCGGTATCGCTACGGCCATGCTGCTGGAGGAACGAGGCATCTCCACCATTCTCGTCGAGGCCCGTGACCGCGTCGGCGGCCGCGTCATGACGCTCGACGATGTGCCGGGACGGCCCGACGCGGGGGGGCCCGTCGTCGGCGCCGGCTACGCGCGCCTCATCAAGCTGGGCCAGGCTGCCGGCGTACAGATGCAGCCCGCGAAGTACTTCGAAACCGGCGAACTCGAGTACATCAACGGCCAGAACGTCCTCAGCACCGATTGGCCGAACTCCCCGGCGAACAAGACCGTCGGGGCCGAGCGGGAAGTGCTGCCGGGCCTCCTCATGGGCTTCTTCACCAGCAAGAACCTCCCGCTCGAGGACGGCGCGGCCTGGTTCGCGGCGAAGCACGCCAATCTCGACATCCCGCTCGACGAATACCTGCGCCGTCAGGGCGCGTCGGAAGAGGCGCTCCGGCTGGCCAGCATCGCGCCCAACACGACCCACCTGTCGACGACCTCCGCGCTCTGGGCCTTGCGCGACGCACAGCGCCGGCGCGACGCGAAGGCGCGCGGCATGATGGAAATCCCCGGCGGCAACTCGCGCGTGGCCGAGGCCATGTCAGGCTATCTGAAGGGCCCGATTCACCGAGGTAGCCCGGTCACCGGCATCCGGTCCCATGCCAGTGGCGTCGAGGTGACGTGCGCGAGTGGCGCGTCCTATTCGGGTGACTACTGCGTCGTCACACTCCCGTTCTCGGTGCTGCGGACGCTCACTGTCGATCCCCCTTTCGAAGGCCTGCAGAAGGAGGCCGTGGAGCAGATTCCCTACACGCCCATCACCCAGTTCTTCATGGTCCCGAAACGCGCGTACTGGGACGACGATCGGCTTCCGCCGCTGATGTGGACTGACACGCCCATCGAGCGTATCTTCCCGCAGCGGGATGCCGACGGCAAGCTCCTGAGCCTGGTCTGCTGGATCGACGGCGAGAACGCGCAGAAGCTCGACGCCATGCCCGACGCGGATCAGATCGCGTTCGTCACCGGCGAACTGGCGCGCATCCGGCCGTCCACGGCGGGCAACGTCGAGGTGGCGCGCGTCGTGTCGTGGGCGCGCGATCCGTATGCGAGGGGGGCATACGCGAACTTCCTGCCCGGACAGGTCAGCCGGCTGCGGCCCGTGATGGCGAAGCCCTGGCACCGGCTCTACTTCGCCGGCGAGCACACCGCCGTGGCCGAACCCGGCATGGAGGGAGCCATCGAGTCGGCCGAGCGCGTCGCCGACGAGGTCATCGGGACGATGTCGGCCTGACCACGCCGGCGCGGCCGCGCGCCTTGTATTTGTATTAGGATTATGACATTATACCCTGGCTGGCGCGGGGCCGCCGGGGTCCCGTGGCGCGGGAGGCGACCATGGACGAGACGGAGCGGAGTCACAGCCCGCTCGCCGGACTGCGGGTCATCGAGGCGGCGACGCTGTTCGCGGGGCCCCTCGCGGCCACGATCCTCGCGGATTTCGGCGCCGACGTCATCAAGATCGAGCACCCGAAGACGAACGATCCGGTGCGGTACCACGGCCACCAGAAAGGCGGCGCGTCCCTGTGGTGGAAGATGATCGGGCGCAACAAGCGCACGATCACGCTGCACCTGGGATCGCCGGACGGCCAGGCCCTGATGCGGGATCTCGTCCGTCAGGCGGACGTCCTCATCGAGAGCTTTCGTCCCGGCACGCTGGAGCGATGGAACCTCGGCCCGGACGTGCTGCACGACGTGAATCCGCGACTGGTGATCACCCGTGTGACCGGGTTCGGCCAGTTCGGCCCCTACAGCAGCCGCCCCGGCTTCGGCACGCTGGCCGAGGCCATGAGCGGCTTCGCGGCCATGACCGGGGAGCCGGACGGACCGCCGACGCTTCCGCCTTTCGGCCTGGCTGACGGCATCACTGCGCTCACGACGGCCGCCGCGACGATGATCGCGTTGCGGGCTCGCGACCGGATCGGCAAGGGACAGGTGGTCGACATGGCCATCATCGAACCGATCCTGACCATTCTCGGCCCGCAGCCCCTCTGGTTCGACCAGCTCGGCATCGTGCAGCCCCGCCACGGCAACCGCTCGGTCAACAACGCGCCGCGCAACACCTATCGCACGTCCGATGGCCGGTGGGTTGCGATCTCCACTTCGGCCCAGAGCATCGCCGAGCGCGTCATGCGTCTGGTAGGCCACCCCGAGGTCATCGACGAGCCGTGGTTCAAGTCGGGCGTCGAACGGGCCAAACACGCCGACGAACTCGACGCGATGGTCGGCGGCTGGATCGCCCAGCACCCGCTGGACGACGTGATCCGGGAATTCGAGACGGCCGAGGCCGCCGTCGCGCCGATCTACGACATCCGGCACATCATGGCGGATCCGCAGTTCCAGGCGCTGCAGACGATCACGCCGGTGGACGATCCCGAACTCGGACCGATCCGGATGCAGAACGTGATGTGGCGGATGTCGGAAACCCCGGGACGGATCCGCTGGCCAGGCCGCAAGCCAGGGGAGAACAACGCCGAGGTCTACGGCGAACTGCTGGGCTTCGACCAAGCCCGGCTCGACGAGCTGAAAGCCCGCGGAGTCATCTGATGCCGGTGCCGGAGCCCGGCCTGATCCGGTCCCACCTCTTCGCCCCCGGCAGCAGCGAGAAGCTGCTGGCGAAGGTCTTCGACGCCGGTGCGGATGCCGTCGTCCTCGATCTCGAGGACGCTGTCGCGCCGGAGGCCAAGGCCTCGGCACGTCTCCTCGTCGCCGCCGCTGTGGCCGGTCGCGCGTCGCACCCCCACCCCCGGGTGGCTGTGCGCATCAACGGCCTCGACTCCCCATGGTGGCGGGACGATCTGGCCGCTGTCGCGGTCGTGGGCCTCCACGTCGTCCGCATCCCCAAGGCGGAGTCGGCCGAGCAGGTTCGAGAGGTCGGTGCGGCGCTGGACGCTCTGGAACGCGACCGCGGGATCGCTCCGGGGTCGGTCGGCGTGGTGGCGACGATCGAGAGTGCCCTGGGCGTCGCGTCCGCGGCAGACCTGGCGCGTCAGCCGCGGGTGCTGGGGTTCGCGTTCGGCGCCACCGACTTCGTGCGCGACATCGGAGCCGATCCTGCGCTGGCCGATCTGGCCACGCTGCACGCCCGCCAGCACCTGGTCATCGTCGCGCGCGCCGCCGGACTCGCCGCGCCCATCGCGTCGGTCCACACGCAGGTCAAGGACCTCGACGGCCTGCGCCGGTCCACCGAGGAGGCACGGGCCATCGGCTTCTTCGGCCGGTCGTGCATCCATCCGACCCAGATTCCGGTCGTCCACGCGGTCTTCACGCCGCGGCCGGAAGCCGTCGCCCGGGCGCGCGCCATCGTCGATGCGTGGACCGGATCCGTGGAACGGGGCGTGGCCGCGTTCACCATGCCCGACGGTCAGTTCGTGGACGAGGCGGTCGCGCGTCGCGCCCGCCAGGTCGTGGCTCTGTCGGATGCCCTCCAGAAAGGACCCGCTGATGGCGCAGCCTGAACCCTCGCTGTGGGCCCGGTGCGCAGCCGCGCGCCTCTACGATCTGGCCCAGCCGCTCGAACACGGCATGCCGGTGTCTCCGAATCACCCGGGCTACAAGATGGCGCTCCAGCGGCGCCACGGGGACATGGTGCGCGCCGACGGCGGTTCCGCGGCCAACGAAATGGTGCTGTTCGGCGGCCACACGGGCACCCACATCGACGCGCTCTGTCACGTGTCGCACCGGGGCAAGCTGTTCGGAGGCGAAGACGCAGCCGCGGCCCAGACGGGCGGGCGGTTCAAGGTTCTCGGCGTCGAGACGATCCCGTTGACCTTCTGCCGCGGCGTCATGCTGGACATCGCGGGGTTGAAGGGCGTGCCGGTTCTGCCGGCCGGGACCCCGATCACCGCTGACGACCTCGAACGGGCGGCCGCGCGGCAGCAGGTCACCGTGCGTGCGGGCGACGCCGTTCTCATCCGCTGCGGTTGGCCGGTCCATTGGAAGGATCCGGAGACGTTCGTCGGCCATCACCACGGCGTTCCCGGACCGGACGAGAGTGCTGCGGCGTGGCTGGCCGAGCGCAAGGTCCGGCTCACCGGAGCGGAGACGATCGCCTACGAGTGCATCTACCCGGAAGTCGGCCATGCGCTCCTCCCGGTCCACCGGATGCTCCTGGTCGAACATGGCATCAACATCATCGAGGTGCTGAACCTGAGCGAGCTGGCCCGCGACGGCGTCAGCGAGTTCCTGTTCGTGGTGACGCCCCTCAAGATCGTGGGCGCGACCGGCGTGCCGGTGCGGCCCGTGGCGCTGGTCGAATGAACACGACCTCCCGTACGCCCCTTCAGGAACTGGCCGCTTTCGCGGCCGCCGTCGACCGCGACCGGCTGCCCCGCCCGGTCGTGGAGAGCTTCGTCCACCGCGTCCTCGACACCGTCGGCATCTGCGTGGCGGCATCGGCCCTGGACACGAGCGACATGGTGAGGCACGTCGCCTCGGCGTGGGGCGGCCCGGGCGAAGCGAGGGTCATCGGGTCGGCCGACCGGCTGCCCGCCGCAGCTGCAGGCTTCGTCAACGGCGTGCTGGCGCACTCCCTCGACTACGACGACACCCACCTGCCATCGGTCCTGCATCCGAGCGCCTCTATCGTCCCGGCCGCGCTCGCCGTCGGAGAAGCGGTGAACGCGCCCGCCCGCGACGTGATTGCCGCCGCGGCCGCCGCGTACGAGGTCTGCATCCGGACCGGGATGGCCGGCTACGATCGCGCGCTGGGCAATTCCGTCTTCTTCGAGCGCGGCTGGCATGCCACCTCGATCTGCGGCACGCTGGCTGTCGCCGTGATGGCGGCGAGGCTCTACGGCCTCGGGGCGGACGGCATCGGCCACGCCATGGGCATCGCCGCGTCGATGGGCTCCGGCATCATCGAAGGCAACCGGGCGGGAGGATCCGTCAAGCGGATGCACTGCGGCTGGGCCGCGCATGCGGGCATCGTCGCCGCACAGATGGCGCGGGCCGGCTTCACGGGCCCGCCGTCGGCCCTCGAGGGGCGGTTCGGGTTCTACCAGGCGTTCTGCGGGGGGCAGTTCCACGTCGAAGAGCTGACGCGGGACCTCGGCACCGAATGGTGCCTGCCGGGCATCTTCTACAAGCCGTACCCGGCGAACCACTTCACCCACGCGGGCATCGATGCCGCGCTGCGCCTCCGGAGCGAGGTGCAGCTCCAGGACATCACCGAGATCGAGCTTGGCATCCCGACACCGACCATGCGGACCATCGGCGAGCCGCGGGATCTGAAGGCGCGGCCCCAGTCCGGGTATCACGCGCAGTTCAGCGGTCCGTTCACCGTCGCGGCGGCGCTCCTCGGTGGCGGCGGACTCGGGCTGGCGCTCGACGACTTCACGGACGCACACGTCCGGGATCCCCGTTACCTGGATCTCGCGGCGAAGGTCCGGTGCTACGCGGATCCGGAGTGCGATCGGATCTTTCCGAACCAGTTCCCCGGCATCGTGCGCATCCGGACGCGGGACGGGCGGGTTCACGAGGCCAAGGTCCTGGCGAACCGCGGAGGACCGGAGCGTCCCCTTTCGGTTGAGGAACTGACCGTCAAGTTCATGTCGAACGCGTTGCGGGGGCTCGACGACGTCGAGGCGCGACGCCTGGCCGATCGCATCCTGGCTCTGGAGGATCGGCCGATCGCGGACATCCTGGACCCGGCCGCCCGGGACTTGCGGGCCGGAGTCGGTGCGAGCGCGGCGAGGGCGTGACACGGGAAGCGACGACGGGGGGCGGCTGGCCGCCTGATTGGGACGCGGCGCGGCCGGGACGGGCCGGATATCGCCGTAGACGGGGGCCGGCGGCTGCGGAACAATGTGCCGACGGGCAGCGGCGCGCCAAAGGTGGCGGGCCGCTCCAAGTGACCTGACCCGGGAGCCCTGACGGCGTCCCCGGGAGCTTGGGACCCACACCTCATGCCCGTGGGGCTGGGTTCCCGAGGAGGCGTGGCGTGGCACAGAAGCGACAGAACTCAGCGGACGTCGCGGGAACCCGGAAGCCGGTCGCGTTCCACGACCGCAGCGTGCCTTTGTACTACCAGCTCGCCAACGTGCTCACCGAGAAGATCGTGTCTCGCGAGTTGGGCACTGGGGACCGGCTGCCGACCGAGGTCGAACTGGTGGAGGAGTACGGCATCAGCCGGATCACGGTTCGCCAGGCCCTCCGGCTGCTGGAGGAAGAGGGGCTGATTCGCCGCGAGGTCGGTCGCGGCACGTTCGTGAACGAGTACCGGCCGTTCACCGGGGCCTTGAAGCTCGAAGGATCGCTGGAGGACGTGATTTCGCTGGGGCTGACGGCCGTCAAGGTCGTCGAGATCAAGACGGTCAAAGCCTCAGCAGACGATGCGATCAAGATGGGGCTCGAGGTTGGGGCCCCCATCATCCGCGGTGTACGCATCCGCATCCACAACGGCGAACCCTACAGCCACATCGTGAGCGACCTGCCGGCCGACATCGGTCGGCGGTTCACCAAGGCCGACTGGAAGAGCGTCGCGTTGCGGGTCATCGAAGAGAAGCTGGAGATCCCGCTTCGCGACGCGGAGCAGACGGTTCGGGCCTCGCTGGCGGACGCGACGCTCGCCCGACTGCTGAATACGAAAGTGGGAGCGCCGCTGTTGGCCGTCGAGCGCCTCGTCCGGACGGACAACGGTCGGATTGTCGCCCATACGCGCGTTCACTATCGCAGCGACATCTACTCGCTGAAGGTGCATCTGAGCCGCGAGCACGCGGACGTGAGCTGGAAGTTCGCGGCGCGAAAAACCCGTTGAGTCCGTCTGGCCCGTGCCTGCGGAAGGCTGCCTGAAGGCCTTCTCACCGGCGAACCCGCCGGACGGCCTCCCGGAAGGAGGATCCGCATGACCCGCTTCGACCTCGTGATCCTGAACGGCACCGCTGTGCTGCCCGGCCTCGGCGCCCAGATGATGAACCTGGGCATCACGGACGGCAAGATTGCCGGCCTCTCGACTGGTATCGCCGCCTCGGACGGCGCCGAGGTCATCGATGCGAAGGGCCGCTACGTGATGCCGGGCGCGGTTGATTCCCACTGCCACATCGGGATCTACCGGCCGTTCAGCGACGACGCGCTCTCCGAGTCCACATCCGCGGTCTCGGGGGGCGTGACGACGTTGATCAGCTACTTCCGGACGGGCACGCACTACCTCAACAAGACCGGGTCGTACAAGGACATCTTCCCCGAGGTCCTGGGGCTTTCGGCGGGTCATTTCCGCACGGATTACTCGTACCACGTCGCCCCCATGACCAACGGCCACCTGGACGAAATCGGCTGGCTCGCCGATCAGGGGGTCGGCTCCTTCAAGCTCTACATGTTCTACAAGTCGCTGACGCTGTCGTCGGACTCCACCAAGGGCAAGGAATACGCCATGTCCGACGACTATGACCTCGGATATCTCTACGAAATCATGGAGCGTGCCGCCGATGAGACGCGGAAGCGGAAGCGCCGCATCTCGCTGAGCCTGCACTGCGAGAATCCCGAAGTCATCCGTGCCTTCATCGCGCGCGTCAAGGCCGCCGGGCTGACGGGTCTCGAAGCGTACAGCAAGGCCCGCCCGACGGTCAGCGAGGAACTGGCGATCGAAGAAGCGGTCGCGCTGTCGCACGCGGCCGGCTGCCCGGTCAACCTGCTGCACCTCTCGAGCGGCGCGGCCGTGCGCAAGGGCATCGAGGTGAAACGCCGCTACCCGGACGACGACATCCACCTCGAGGCCACGCTCCACCACCTCATGCTCAACTGGAACAATGCCGGCGGCCACCTGGGAAAGGTCAACCCTCCCATCCGCACGCCTGAGGACCAGGAGGTACTCTGGCAGGCCCTGCTCGACGGGCACGTCGGCACCGTCGTCAGCGACCATGCCTGTCTGACGGCCGACAAGAAGGCCGGCGACTTCTGGGCGGCGTGGCCGGGCTTCGGCGGCACGAGCCTGCTCTACCCGGTCCTCCTCGGCGAGGGCGTGAAGAAGCGCGGCCTGCCCATCGAACGGGCTGTCGATCTGGTCTCGACGAACTCGGCGAAGCTGTTCGGCCTCTACCCTCGCAAGGGCGCCATCGCCGTCGGCAGTGATGCGGATCTGGCCATCATCGACATGGACACGCCGAAGACGGTGACCGTGAAGGCGCTGCACTCGGCCCAGGACTTCACGCCGTTCGAAGGTCAGCGTTTCGTGGGCTGGCCGGTCATGACGCTGCTGCGCGGCCGGGTCGTGTTCAAGGACGACGCCCCCGTGGGCGCGCCCCGGGGCGAGTTCATCCGGCGGACCTGACGAGGCTCCTCCGATGCGGATCTTCTACGGCTGGGTCATCGCGGTCTGCGCCTTTCTGGCGCTCATGGTCAGCAACGGCCTCACCTTCGCGGGGATCACGGTCTTCGACGAGTCGCTCCTGCGCGAGTTCGGCTGGAGCCGGGGCACGCTGAAGTTCCGGGATCTGCTGACGATGGCGCTCGCCGGCGTGCTGTCGCCGTTCGCGGGTGCGATCGCCGACAGGTTCGGCGTGAAGTGGCTCATGGTGTTCGGCGCCACGCTGCTCACCGGCGCGTTGCTGATCTACAGCCGGATCGGATCCGCGGCGCACATGTACGGCATCCACATCCTGTTCGCGGTCGTGCTGGCCACGTGCGGGATCGTGATGGCGGTCATTCTGGTGTCGCGGTGGTTCGTAAAGAGGCGCGGCACCGCCACCGGGATTGCCATGGTCGGGACGAGCATGGGGGGCGCGCTCTTCCCCACGTTGGGAGCGGCCTTCGTCGCGGCGTACGACTGGCGGACGAGCTTCCTCCTGCTGGCGCTGTTCCCGGCGGTGCTGCTCGTCGTGCTGCTGGTGTTCCTGCGCGAGAAACCGTCGGACATGGGGCTGCAGCCGCTCGGCGCCGAGGCTGCCCCGGCCGGGGTCCCGCGGGCGGTGGAAGGCATGGAGTACCGGGACGCCCTCCGCACGCGTACGTTCTGGCTGATCGCCGCGGCCGGCGCCATGACGTTCTACGCGATCCTGGGGGTCTCGTCGCACCTCTTCTTGCACCTCCGCGGCCAGGACATCGAATTCCAGGCGGCGGCGCGCGGCCTGTCGTGGTTGTTCCTGATGGGACTGACGGGCAAGTTCCTGTTCGGCTATCTGGCCGATCTGTTCGATCACAAGAAGGTGCTGGTGGCCAACTTGGCGATCATGTTTGCAGGCAGCGTCGCCCTGGCCTCGATGAAGACGGCTGCGTTCTGGCCGTTCGTGATCCTCTTCGGCCTCGGGTGGGGCGGCATCTACACGCTGCTCCAGTTGCTCACCATCGACGCGTTCGGGTTGAAGGCGGCCGGACGCGTCCTCGGCACGCGGACGGTGGTCGACGCTTTGGGGGGCGGACTCGGTCCGTGGGTCACCGGCTATTTGTTCGATGCGACAGGCAGCTACCAGGTGCCGTTCCTCCTGATCAGCGGGCTGACGCTGCTCACGCTGATCGGCTCGACAACGCTGCGCATCGACTCGCCCCCGCGGGCGGCGGCGTAACGCCGCCCGATCACTGACGACGCTCCGGGCCTCGTGGCCCGGCCGTCCGGTAGCGCCCCCCGTTCGAACGACGGGACTGGTCCGCCCGCCAGCCGCAGCGGCGCGGGCGTCGGTCGCGAAACGCTGGAAGGAGAAACAGGCATGGCGACGAATCTGAGGGGAGTCCGCAGGGGATACGCCGACATCGGCGGCGGCCTGCAGATGTACTACGAGAGCATGGGAGAGGGGTACCCGCTCATCCTGCTCCACCAGTCGTGGTGGAATTCGTTCGAGTTCGAAGGCGTCATTCCGCTGCTGGCGAAGGAGTACCAGGTCATCGCGTTCGACACCCTCGGGTTCGGGTTCTCGCCGCCAGCGCCGGAAGCGTGGGAGTTCACCGATTTCACCGACGCCGTCGTGAAGGCCATGGACTTCCTCGGTATCGAGAAGGCGCACTTCGGAGGCATGCATACCGGCGCCCTCCTGATGGCCGACCTCGACGCGCGCCACAAGGACCGGTGCGACTGCATGGCCTACGGCGGCCTGGCCATCTACGACGAGGCGCTGCGCAAGAAGAAGTACGCGTACCGCCGGATGATCGGACAGAACCAGGCGCCGTACGTGAAGGTCCTGCAGCCGGGCGATGTGATCGGGTACGAGGGGGCTCTGCTCCAGCGCAAGGCCGACGGCTCGCACATGATCGAGTACTGGACCGAGCAGGTGCGGGAGAACCCCGATTCGAAGCTGGAGTACATCCAGCGCGCGGCGATGGCCAACCTGCTGCACTACGACAAGGGCGGCGCCGACGCACTGACGGTCCTGCTGGCCTTCGACCTGAAGCGGGCGCTGCGGTTCTGCACGCGACCCTCCTTGCACCTGATCGGCAGCCGGGACGTCGTCAAGAAGCCGCTCTTCGAGCCAATCGTGCAGGCCGCGTCCTACATGAAGTCGGACATCAAGAAGTTCAAGGTGATCTACGGCGCCGGCATCATGGGGTGGCTCGACTATCCGCAGGAATATGCGACGGCCGTGCTCGAGTTCCTGCGGGATCCTGCCGGCTACGAGGGTACCACGGGCCACGAACTGGACCTGGCGATGCGCGAGTACCTGCTCATGGTGCCCGGCGAGGCCGAGTTCATCGATCCGAACACGTATCCCGACTCGCGCCCCGCGTCGCGCCGCACGGCTCCGCGGCGGGCGCGTGCCCGCCGGCGCCGGTAGCGCCCGCGGTTCCAGCACGACCACGGCTGGCCCGTCGACACGGGCCGGCCGCCATTCAGGGGTGAGCGCGCATGCACTGGGAAACCATCTACAACAGCAGGCTGGTGGCCGCCGACGAGGCGGTCACGCTCGTCAAGTCCGGCGATCGCGTGATCCTGGGCTCCGCCTGCGGGACGCCCGAGGACCTGATCGACGCCCTGCTGAAGCGAAACGGCGAGCTGACCGGCATCGAGCTCGTGGCCATGGTATCGGCGGGTCGGGGCACCTACGCCAAGCCGGAGTACGCCGCGTCGTTCCGCCACAACTCGTTCTTCGTGGCGCCGAGCACGCGCAAAGCCGTGGACGAGGACCGGGCGGACTACTCGCCGTGCAATTTCGGCGACTTCCCCGCCATCCTGCTCGATGGCACGCTGCCGTGCGATGTCGCCGTCATCACGGTGACGCCGCCGGACAAGACTGGCAACTGCAGCATGGGGGTGTCCGTCAGCTACGACTACGGGGCGGCCAAGGCGGCAAAGCTCGTCATCGCCGAAGTGAACCCCAACATGCCGTTCACGCTGGGCGAGTCGACGCTGCACGTCTCCGAGATCGACCGGTTCGTCCGGACCGATCGCCCGATCGTCGAGTTGCCCCAGCCGGAGATCGGCGAGACGGAACGGCAGATCGCCGCCCACTGCGCATCCCTCATCGACGACGGGGCGTGCCTCCAGCTCGGGTACGGCGCGCTGCCCGAAGCGGTGCTCTCGTTCATGGGGGAGAAGAACGACCTCGGCATCCACTCCGAGATGATCTCGGACGGAGTGATGCACCTGGTGGAACACGGCGTGATCACGTGCGCCCGCAAGACGTTCAAGAACCGCAAGATCGTCATCACGGTGGCGATGGGCAGCAAGCGGTTCTACGAGTGGATGCACATGAACCCCATGGTCGAGATGCATCCCGTGAACTTCACGAACGACCCGAAGGTCATCGGGATGAACGACAACATGGTCTCCATCAACTCCGCGCTCACCGTCGACCTGCTGGGTCAGGCGGCAGCGGACATGATGGGGGCCCGGCAGTACTCCGGCATCGGCGGCCAGACCGACTTCGTCCGCGGCTGCCGGCTCTCGAAGAACGGCAAGAGCATCCTGGCGCTGGCCTCGACCTCGTCCGACGGTAAGCGCTCCCGGCTCGTCGCGGCGCTCGAGCCGGGGCAGGCCGTCGCGACTCCGCGGAACGACATCGATTACGTCGTGACCGAATACGGGGCGGCGCGCCTGCGGGGCAAGACCGTCAAGGATCGGGCGCGGCTGCTCATCGAGATCGCGGCGCCGGCCTTCCGCGACCAGCTTCGCGACGACTTCAAGCGGATCTACGGACGCGACTGCTATCAGTAGGAACCGAACGATGAGCCTACCTCCATTCGAATATGCGGCCCCCACCACCGGCGAGGAACTCGCCGGCCTGCTTGCCGCCCACGGCGCCAAGGCGAAGATCCTGGCCGGCGGGACCGACCTCATCAACTGGATGGCCGAGAAGATCTACCGGCCTGCGCTCGTGATCGACCTCCGCAACCTGCCGCACCTCTCGGGCATCGTGCGAGACGCCGGTGGAGGCCTGACGATAGGCGGGGCCACGAAGATCGAGACGATCGAACGGTCCCCGGTCATCCAGGATCTCTATCCGGCGCTCGCGTTCGCCGCCAGCCAGATCGGTTCGCCGCAGATCCGGGCGATGGCCACCATCGGCGGCAACTGCTGCAACGCCTCCCCCTGCGCGGACATGCCGCCCCCCCTCGTTACGCTCGAGGCGACGGTCGTGCTCAGGAGCGCGCGCGGCGCGAGGGAAATTCCCCTCGAGGCATTCATCACCGGCAACCGCCAGACGACGATCGCCGCGGATGAGTATCTGGAGTGCGTGAAGGTGCCAGCGCGGTGGCCGAATTCGGCCAGCCGCTTCCTGCCCTTCGGGCTCCGGGCCGCGCAGGAGATCGACATCGCCAGCGTGGCCGTCAACATCGCCGTCGACCCGACGACGGGCACAATCGCGAAGGCGCGCATCGCCCTGGGTGCCGTCGCTCCGTTCGCCATGCGCGCGACGCAGGCGGAGTCCCTGCTCGAGGGCGAGATCCCGTCCGACGGACTCATCGGGCAGGCGGCGGCGAGCTGCGGCCGCGAGTGCAGGCCCATCGACGATCTGCGTGCCTCGGCCCCGTTCCGCCGGCACATCATCACCGTCTTCGCGCGGCGGCTGCTACGCGAGGCCCTGGACGCCATCGCCTGACGGCGCCACCGACGGGGATATCGACATGAAACGCGTCATTCAGCTCCGCATCAACGGCATCGACCACGACGTGATGATCAGCCCGGAGGACCTGCTGATCGACGTGCTGCGCGAGAAGCTCGACCTGACCGGCACGAAGAAAGGCTGCGGCCAGGGCGACTGCGGCACCTGCACCGTCATCATCGACGGCCGCCGGGCGCTCGCCTGCCTCACGCTCGCCATCGCGTGCCAGGGACGGGCGATTCAGACCATCGAAGGCATGGAACAGCACGGAGTGCTCCATCCCATCCAGCAGGCGTTCATCGACCGGGGCGCCATCCAGTGCGGCTTCTGCACGCCGGGGATGGTCATGTCGGCCAAGGCCCTGCTCGACGAGAAGCCGGCGCCGACGGATCACGAGATCAAACACGGGATCTCGGGGAATCTCTGCCGCTGCACCGGCTACGTGAAAATCGTCGACGCCGTGCGCGAGGCCGCGGGCGTCCTGCAGGCGGACACCGCCGGGAAGGGGGCCTAACGATGTCCGACCAGAACAGCCAGTTCAACGTTGTCGGCAAGAGCGTCCCGCGGGTGGACGGCCCGGACAAGGTCCGCGGCAAGGCCATCTTCACGGACGACATCAAGCTCCCGGGCATGGTGCACGCGAAGATCCGGAACTCGGACGTCGCCCACGCGCGGATCGTCCGCGTGGACGTGTCGAAGGCGCTGGCCGTCCCGGGCGTGCTCGCCGTGCTGACCGGCGAAGACTGCGCCAAGCCCTATTCGGTCAACAACTACAAGCCGAGCGAGTGGCCGCTCGCCAAGGGCAAGGTCGTCTACTACGGCGAGGGCATTGCCGCCGTCGCGGCCATCGACGAAGCAACGGCCGACCGGGCCGCGGATCTCATCGAGGTCGAATACGAGGAACTGCCGGTCCTCCTCGACCCGCGCGAGGCTCTAGAACGCGACGACGTCCGCATTCACGACTGGGCCGAGCACAACGTCGGCTACGAGGGTCTGCAGCAGTTCGGCGACGTCGACGACACGCTCGAGCAGTCTCCGATCGTCGTCGAGAACAGCTTCTACTCGTCGTACACGCACTGCGGCTTCCTCGAACCCCAGTCCACCGTGGCGGACTACAATTCGGGCACGGGTCAGCTCACCGTCTACACGTGCAACCAGCTGCCGCACTACCTGCAGCAGACCATCGCCCGCACCATCGACCACCCGATGGAGAAGATCCGGATCGTGATCCCGACCGTGGGCGGCGCGTTCGGCGGCAAGACCGAGGCCACGCCCGCCTGCCTCACGGCCTGCCTGGTGAGCCGGAAGATCGGCCGTCCGGTGAAGATCACCTACACCCGCGCGGAGGCCTTCTACCAGAACAAGGGGCGCCACCCCGCCCACATGAAGATGCGAATGGGATTCGACCGCGAGGGCCGGATCACCGCTGTGGACTTCGACTGCCTGCTCGACGGCGGCGGCCACAGCAGCTGGGGCTTCGTCGTGATGTGGTTCATCGCGGCGCTCGCTCATCTGCCGTACAAGATCCCGGTCATCCGCTACCGCGGCAAGCGGGTGTATACCAACAAGCCCACCCCGGGGGCGCAGCGCTGCCTCGGCGGCGTGCAGGTCCGCATCGCGGTGGAAGGCATGCTGGACATGGGCGCCGAGCAGGTCGGCCTCAACCCCGTCGACATCCGCCTCCTCAATGCGGCCGAGACCGGGTACAAGGGGCCGACCGTCATCGAACTCCGCCACTCGGAGTTCAAGCAGTGCCTCGAATCGGTCTCACGCCGATCCGGGTTCGCCGAGAAGCACGGCAAACTGCCGTACGGCCGTGGCATCGGCATTGCCGGCGGCCACTACAGCACGGGCGGCGCGTTCCTGCTGTATCCCAGCTACCGCCCGCACTCGACCGCGCAGATCCGCGTGGACACCGAGGCCGGGGTCACGCTCTACATCGGCGCGACCGCCATCGGCCAGGGTGCGATGACCGTCATGGCGCAGATGACGGCCGAGATGCTCGGCGTCGACTACCGGGACGTCCACATCGTCTGTCAGGACACGATGCTGGCGCCGATGGACAACGGCACGTACGACAGCCGGCTGACCTACGGATCCGGCCATGCCATCAAGCAGGCCGCCGAGCAGGTGCGCGACAAGCTGTTCGACGTCGCCTCGACCATGCTCGGGGTGTCCAAGGGGCACCTCGCCTGCGCCAACGGCGAGATCTTCTCGATCTACGAGCCGACCCGGAAGGTGCCGTTCAGGAAGGCGGTGTACCAGCACCTCAGCTCGGTCGGCGCGCTCGTCGGCGTCGGCGAGTACACGCCGCCTCAACCAAAGGGCGACTACGAGGGCAAGCTCATCGGCCCGTCGCCGGCTTTCGGGTTCACCGCCCAGGTCGCTGAAGTCGAAGTCGACCCCGAGACCGGTCAGGTCAAGGTCGTTGGGTACTGGGAGGCCGGCGACTGCGGCAATCCAATCAACCCGCAGTCGGTGCACGGCCAGGTCGAAGGCGCGATTTCCATGGGCCTCGGCGCGGCATTCTTCGAGGAGATGGTCGTCGACGGGAAGGGCAGGATGCTCAACCCGAACTTCCACGACTACAAGATGCCGACCGCCCTGGACATGCCGGACCTCGACCTCGAGATCGTGAAGAGCTACGACCCGACGTCGGCCTTCGGCAACAAGGAGGTCGGTGAGGGCCCCGTCGGCCCGGTGATCCCGGCCATCCTGAACGCGGTGTACGACGCCATCGGCATCCGTTTCACCGAGGTGCCGCTGAAGCCCGAGAAGGTCCTGTGGGCCCTCGGGAAGATCGAGGCACCGGCCGAGCGGCGGCTCCACGTGAGCAGCGAATCCACGTACTGCGCCCGGCGGGGCTGCGCCCCGGATGGCGCGCCACTCTGATCGACGGCGGCCGCCGGGCTCCCCGGCGGCCGCAGGCACGGACGGGCAAGGAGCCTGAGTCATGGTGTACGACATCGCGTTGTGGGTCGGCCTGGTGCTGCTCGGCATCGGGATCATCCACCGAATCGATGCCTGGTTCCTGAGGAGCGTCGGGACGGGGGATCGGAGCGTTCCTCCGGGACGGCGCGCCGCCGCGGGACTGGCGGGCATCGCGTCCACGCTGTTCTCGGGCCGGGTCGTCGGCCTGCTGAAGGCACTCGTCGTGGACGTGCTCTTCCAGGGACGCATCCTGCGCGATGCCGGAGATCGGCTGGCGTGGGTCCTGCACGCGTGCCTCTTCTGGGGCTTCGTGCTGCTCCTCCTGTTTCATGCCCTCGGCACGTACGCCGGGCCGCTCATCGGGCCCGCGTATCAGTCGACCGTCGCCCCGTATCTCTGGCTGCGGGATGTCGCGGGCCTGGCGCTCGTCACGGGTCTTGTGCTGGCCGTTGTCAGACGGATCGTGCGGAAGCGCGAGATTCGCACCGCGGCCGGCGACGTGACGGCCCTCGCCGTGCTCGGCGTGATTGCGCTGTCGGGCTTCCTGCTGCAGGGCCTGCAGGTGACCTCGGAACGCGAATTCGACCGGATGGTGACCGACTACGTCGGCGGGCTGCCGGACGCCGAGGCTGCGGCGCTGAAGTCGTACTGGGTCGAACACTACGGCCTCGTGGCCTCCCACGACCCGGCGCTCGCGTCGCAGGGGCGGGACCTGGACGAGAGCTACTGCCAGTCGTGCCACGCCGCACCGCAGACCGCCTTCGTCTCGTACGCCGTGTCGCGCGCGCTGACGCCGGCGGCCGCCGCGCTCGATCGGGCGGGCGGCGTGCGCGGGCTGTGGTGGATCCACGTGCTGGCCTGCTGCGCGGGGCTCGCCTACCTCGCGTTCGGCAAGATGTTCCACATCTTCAGCACGCCGGTCAGCGTCGTGGTGGCGGAGGTGAGCGGGCCAGCCCAGCCTGCGGCCGTCGCGCTCACGCGACAGGCCATCGAACTCGACGGCTGCAGCCACGGCGGCGCGTGCCACGACGGCTGCCCGGTGAAGGTCAGGCGCCTCGAGCGGATCGGCGCCACGGAAACGTACGAGCCCATGCTGGCCTACCTCGGAGAGAAGTCTCCGCAGGACCTGGGCAGCCGGCCGGTAAGGGGATAGCGGAGAGAGCCGCATGGTTTCAGATCGGGAACACATCATTCAGGGCCGCGACGTGTGGGTGCCGTCCGTGTGTGCGGGCTGCTACAACTGCTGCGGCGTGCTCGTCCATCGCGTGGACGACCGGATCGTCGAGGTCAAGGGCGATCCCGAAGCCCCGAATTCGAAGGGGTACATCTGCGCCAAGGGCATCGTCCGCGCCGTCGACATTCATCACCCGGCGCGGGTGAAGAAGCCGCTCAAGCGGACCAACCCGGCGAAGGGCATCGGCGTCGATCCCGGCTGGCAGGAGATCTCGTGGGACGAGGCCATGACGATCACGGTCCGCGAGCTGCGAAAGGTCCGCGAAAAGGACCCGCGCGGGCTGATTCTGTCGCACTTCGACATCGCGGGATATCGGCTCAGCGGCGCGTTCGGCCGGGCTTTCGGCACGGTGAACATGCACTGGAACCGCGCCGACTACTGCGGGTCGGCCTCGCACCCGGCCTGGCTGATCACCAACGGCACGCTCAACAGCGAAGTCGATTTCTCCCGGTGCCGGTACGTCGTGCTCTGGGGCACGCAGCTCGGCCACATGGTGAACACGATCTCGCTCACGGCCGGATCCGAGCTGGCGCACGGCAGGAGGAAAGGCCACAAGCTGGTGGTCGTCGATCCCTTCTGCTCGAACGCCGCGTCGAAGGCCGACGAGTGGCTCCCGGTGAAGCCCGGCACTGACGGCGCGCTCGCCCTCGCCATGCTCCACGTGATGGTCAACGAACTGGGCATGGTCGATGTGCCCTTCCTCAAGCACCAGACCAACGGCTGCTACCTCGTCAAGGCGGACGGCCATTATCTGCGCGACGCCGCGAGCGGGAAGCCGCTCGTCTGGGACCTCGCCGACGGGCGGGCGAAGACGTTCGACGCCGCGGATCTGGCCGACCCGTCCATCGACGGGGGCGTGACCGTGAACGGCGAAGCCGTCAAACCCGCCTTCCAGGTGCTCAAGGAGCATCTGGCCACGATCGACGTCCAGGAGATGTCGCGGATCTGCACGATTCCCGTCGAACAGATCCGGCGGGTGACGCGCGAGTTCTGCGAGACCGCCTCGATCGGCTCGTCGATCGAGGTCGACGGCCACGTGCTGCCCTTCCGTCCCGTCGGGATCGACTACAAGCGGGGCATGGCCGCTCACCGGGGCGGCATGAACAGCTGTTTCGCGATTCACATGCTGAATCTGCTGGTGGGGGCCGTCGACGTGCCCGGCGGCCAGCGCGGGGTGAATCCGGTGGGTCCGTACTGGTCCGCCGGCATCTCGAGCGACGGCCTGATCATTCCCTCGGACTTCATCGCCAAGTACAACAAGCCCTACCCCGGCCGGAAGGCGGCCGTCCCCCAGACGCTCGACCTGCAGGAGCTGTTCCCGGTCGCCCTGTTCACGAGAGGGCTGTACCCGCTGGGCATCGACGAGCCGAAGAAGTACGGCATTCCGTACGAAGCGGAAGCGATGATCCACGGGCGCACGAACCACATGCTCAACAGCCATGACCCCGGGGCCATGGCGGAGACGCTGAAGAAACTGAAGTTCCAGCTCTCCATCGTGCAGTTCATCGACGAGACAGCCGAGTTCGCGGACGTGATCCTGCCCGACGCCCACGACCTCGAGCGCTGGGACATGTTCCCGGCCAACGACCCGTATGCCTTCATCGCGCCTGGCCCCGGCACGTGGCACTTCCTGTTCCGCCAGCCAGCCGGGGAGCCTCCCGGGGACGCGAAGCCGTGGACCGAGATCTACCTGGAGATCGCCGAACGCATGGGGTTCCTGCCCGACGTGTACCGGCTCGGCAACGACATGTGGAATCTCGGAGCGGACTACAAACTCGATCCGTCGAAGAAGTACACCGTCCGCGAGATCGCCGAGCGCCAGGCCCGGACCATCTTCGGCGACGCGTTTTCCCTGTCGGCGCTGATCAACACCTCCGCATCCGTGCTGCGGGAGAAGACCGTCCAGGAGGCCTACCCTCGAATGTTCCTCCCCTCGAGGGTCCCCATCTATCTCGAATACCTGCTGGACCACAGGCAGGACGTGCAGGCCGTTCTCGATCGGCTGGGCTTCTCCTGGAACCTCGACACCTACAGCCCGGTTCCGAAGTGGTTTCCGTGCGAGGCGCACGAACACTGCGGTCCCGACGAGCTCATCGCCACCAACAACAAGGTGCCGACGCACCAGTTCTCGACGACGACCGAGAACATCTGGATCGACGAGGTGGCACGGGCCAATCCGTACACCTACTCCGTGATGATGCACACCTCGGCGGCCGAGCGCCGGAAGCTCAAGACCGGCGATCTGGTGTGCGTCGAGTCGAAGTACGGCAAGTACGTCGGGCGGCTGCGCGTGACGGAACTCGTGCACCCCCAGTCCGTCAACTGTTCGGGCAGCTTCGGCCACTGGGCCAAGGGCCTCCCGGTCTCCAACAGGAAGGGCGTCCTGCACAACGCGCTGCTGCCGAAGCCGAACCTGGATCGCATCGACACGCTCAGCGGCCAGATCGACCAGTGTGTCGCCGTCAAGGTCTACAGAATCGAGGGCTGAAGCACCATGGCCAGATACGGAATGGTCGTCGACTTGAAGCGCTGCATCGGGTGCAACGCCTGCGTGGTGGCCTGCAAGTCGGAACACAACACGCCCACGGGCATTCTGCTCACGTCGGTGCTCGAAAAGGAGATCGGCAGGTTCCCCCACACGAACCGGGTGTTCGTGCCGGTGCTCTGCAATCACTGCGATCAGGCGGTCTGCGCCGAGGTCTGTCCGACGAAGGCGACGTACAAGCGTGCGGACGGCGTCGTCTGCATCGCCTACGAGAAATGCATCGGCTGCCTCGCCTGCATCGAGCACTGCCCGTACCACGTCCGCAGCTTCGTGCGAGACAACCGGGTGCTCTTCCCTGACGGGACGACGACGTTCGAGAAGCCGGTGCACCAGCCGATTCCGAGCCGGGTCGCGACCAAGTGCGATCTCTGCTACCACCGCATCGACGCCGGCACAGTGCCGGCCTGCGCCGAGGTGTGCCCGACGAGCGCGCGCGTCTTCGGCGACCTGTCGGACCCTGGCTCGCAGCCGAACCAGCTGATCCGTGACCACGGCGGCTGGGCCATGATGCCGGACCGCCAGACGCGCCCGTGCGTGTTCTACATCGGGTGACGGGCCGCACGGTCCGCCACGACCGGTGACGCTCTTCTGCCCCCGTGCCCCCGCAACGACGACAGGAGCCGCAGCCGTGCCGACCATCACCAGGAGAACCTTCATCAGCAGGACCGCCGCCACGCTGGCCGTGGCGCCGGTGGCCGCGACAGCGCACGCGGGCGAGGCCACGCGCGATCAGCCGTCTCCCGCTGCCGGAACCGACCTCATCATCGTCGGCGCCGGCCTCGCAGGTCTGTCGGCCGCCATCACCGCCGCAGACGAGGGTGCGTCGGTTCTGCTCATCGACAAGCGATACAAGCCGGGCGGCTCGGCGATGGGCGCCGGGGGCAGCTACAGCGCCGCCGGATCGAGACAGCAGCGCGAGAAGCAGATCGACGATGCCCCGGCCAGGCACTTCGAGGACGCCAACCGCATCGGGAAGGGCAAGGCCGACCCGGCCCTGCTCAGGCTGTACACCGAGCAGGCCGCCTCGGTGCAGGTCTGGCTCGAAGGCCTCGGGGTCCAGTTCGATCCGAAGGGACCGCGCATCGCGTACGAGCACGAACCGTACACGACCGCCCGCACGTGCGACGCCGTCGGCGGGGGCCCGGGCTTCATCGCGGCGCTCATGACCCAGTTGCAGCGGCGCATCGACGCCGGGAAGGTCCAGTTGCGCGGCGAGACGGCCGCCCGCTCCCTCACCGTGCGGAACGGCCGGGTGACCGGGCTGGCGGTGACCGGCCCCGACGGGCGCGATGAGACACTCGCCGCGCGGGCGGTCCTGCTGGCCTGCGGAGGATACGGATCCAACCGGGAGATGATCGCGAAGTACAACCCCGCCTTCGCGAACGCGCTGACCGTGGCCTCGAAGTACGCCACGGGCGACGGCATCCGGATGGCGGACGCCGCCGGTGCCGCCATCGTCAACATGGACCTGCTGGCGCCGTACTTCGCAGGTGTCGAAAACCCCCCGGGGTCCGGGCGGACGTTGATGATCAGCCTCATCAGCGGGATCGTGCCGAACTTCAAGGGCGACGTCTGGATCAGCCGGCTTGGTACCCGCTTCATGAACGAAGACTCGAGGAGCCCCGACGAGCGCGAACGGGCGCTGCGGACGATCCCCGATGCCGCCGTGTTCGCGCTGTTCGACGACGCGATGCTGAAAGCAAACAAGCCACCGCTCTTCGGATTCGACGTGCTGCTCGGAGAAGGACGCGTCGTGAAGAAGGCCGACACCATCGCCGCCCTCGCGGACGCCATCGGCGTGCCTGCCGGTGCGCTCGTGAAGACGATCGACGACTACAACGGGTACGTCGCCGCCGGCAAGGACCTCGATTTCGGCCGAACGGACCTCGTCGCCTTCCGCCAGCCGCCGTACTACGCCATCGCCGCCTCCGGGGTGATCTTCATGACGATGGGAGGCGTGAAGACGAACGACCGGCTGCAGGCCGTCGACAAGGACGGGACGGTCGTCCCGGGCCTGTATGCGGCGGGCGAGGTCATGGGCGCGGCTCAGTGGATGGGCGACGGCCTGATGAGCGGCGCCGGGAACGGTGCGGCGCTGGTTTTCGGACGTCTGGCGGCGCAGGCGGCGGTCAAGGATGCGGGCCGCGGGAGGGCGTGACATGCGGAAGGGAATCCAGGCAATGGCGATCGCGGCGCTGGCCGCGCTCACGACCGTGACCGTGATACCGGCCGCAGGCCCGCCTCCACCGCCCGCGCAGGTGGCCAGCCAGAAACCCGCGCCGCAGGCCCAGCCCACGCTGCTGACCAGGCAGCACTCCGGCTGGCGGCAGACCGGGTGCCTCAACTGCCACGACCAGGCGGCGATGGCCGCGGCCCACAAGGACGCGGAGGCGCTCAGACCTTCCGACTGCGGCCGCTGTCACGGATACAACGGCGCCCCGCACGAGGCCCACGCCATCGCGTTCAACCCCTGCGCCAGCTGCCATGCCCGCGTCGAGCACGCGGCCGATTTCAAGGCGCCGGAGGAATGCCTCGGATGCCACCGGCAGGGAACAGGGAGCAGGGATTAGGCGGCAAGGGGAAGGCGGGGATCGGGGATCAGGGATCGGGGGAGGCGTGGACTTCGAACTGAACGACACCCAGGTGATGTTCCGGGACATGGTGCGGGAGTTCGTCGCGAACGAGGTGAAGCCGATCGCGATCGAGCACGACCGGAGGCCGCACGCCGAGGCCTGCGTGCCGCTCGGCGCGTACGGCCTGGCCCTGCGGCAGGGATTCCACCAGCAGGTGATCCCGATCGAGCTCGGGGGCATGGGCCTGGACGCCGTCAGCACCATCGTCATTCTTGAGGAGCTCGCCGCGGCCGATGCCGGGTTCGCCACCACGTGGCACGTCAACAACGTGTCGCTCACCGTGCTGCTCAACATGGCGTCGGACGAACAAGCCCAGCCGTTCGTCGACGACATCATGCGGGACGGAGGCGGCGTGGCGGCCCTCTCGACGACCGAGCCAGACGGCGGCGTCACCAGCGCCCTCCTCATCGACCCGGCCGGCTTCGTGTTCCGCACGAGGGCCGTGCTGGATGGCGACCACTGGGTCATCAACGGCTCCAAGTCCTTCTGCTCCAATGCCGGGCTTCCCTTTTCGCGATGGATCCTGGTCTTCTGCCGCGTCAACGATCGGACCGGGTGGCCGTCCACCATGCCGATCGTCGTACCGGTCGATGCGCCGGGCCTGACTGCGGGGCCTGAGGAAGACAAGATGGGTCACCGCCTGTCGAGCACGAGGGCGCTCACCCTCGACAACGTGCGTGTGCCGAAACACCACGGGATCGGCGCCGGTGGCCGCGCGATTTCGGGCGGCAAGCGGCGCACGCCGTACGACCACGACACGGCCATTGCGGCCATTTCGGTCGGCTGCGCACGGGCCGCGTACGAGGAGGCCCTCGCCTGGGCGAAGGACCGCCAGGTGCTGGGCCGTCCCTTGCTCCAGCACCAGTTGATCCAGGCGAAGCTCGCCGACATGTTCATCGGCCTCGAGGCGGCGCGGTCGTTCATGTACCGGGTCGCGGCCTACTCGGACACGCACGAGCAGATGGATGTGAAGCTGTCGAGGGCCGTCAAGGTCTTCGCCTCAGAAACGGCCGTCGCGGTGGTCAACGACGCGGTCCAGGTGCTCGGGGGACTTGGCTACTGCAAGGGTTCGGTCGCGGAGAAGTGCTACCGCGACATCCGTGTGACCCCCATCTACGAGGGAACGAACGAAGCGCAGCGCATCAGCATCAGCCAGCTGATCGCCCCTGCTCCCTGACATGACCGGGTCGGGGACCGGCACCGAGGGCCCCCAAGGGGCCTTGATGCCGGAGGTGTATCCAGTCCGGTCGACCCGGCCGGCTTCAAGACCGGCCACGAGGAGGCGTCATGGCAAGCACGTACACGGCTTTGTTCCAGCCCATCCGGCTGGGCAAGCTGGAGCTCAAGAACCGGATCGTGAAGTCCGGCCAGTGGTTCCTCTACGCCGAGCCCGACGGCTCGTGCGGCGAGCGGATCATCGGGTGGTACGAGGGTCTCGCCAAGCACGGGCCCGGCCTCATCACCATCGAAGAGAGCATCTGTGAATACCCCTGGGGTGCGAGCCGGATGCCCCACGTCAGGCTGGACGACGACCGGTTCATCCCGGGCCTGGCGAACCTCGCCACGGCGGTCCACAAGCACGGCGTACCGTGCGTCGTGCAGATTACCCACGCCGGCCCTGCCTACAGTTCGAAGCTCGCAGGCGGCCAGCCGAAGGCGCCCTCGAGCATCGATCCGCCGGCGGAGCCCGGCCTGTTCGAGATCGCCCGCGAGATGACACACCAGGAGGTGCTCGACCTCATCGAGATGTGGGCCCAGGCAGCACTCCGCTGCCGGAAGGCCGGATTCGATGGCGTCGAGATCCATCAGGCCCACTACGCCCTGGGCAATGCCTTTCTCTCGAAGCGCCAGAACAAGCGCACCGATGAGTTCGGGTGCCAGAACATGGACAACAGGACCCGCGTCGGCACCTCTATCGTGAAACGGGTGCGCGAGCTGTGCGGGCCGGACTTCGTCATCGGTGTCCGGCTGAGCAACAAGGAGTGGGGCGATCCCCTCGGGACGACCAACGAGGAGGCCTGCGATATCGCAAGGCGGTTCGAGGCGGCCGGCGCGGACTACATCCAGTCATCGGGCTACGGTTACAACACGTACTCATTCTGCGCTTTTCCCGACCTGGTGACCTACCCGGATACTCCGCCCGAAGCCAAGGAATTCGCGGCGCGCATCGACAAAGGCGGGGCGCTCATCCCCGAGACGGCGAACGTCAAGAAGGCCGTCAGGATTCCCGTGTCCGGCGTCGGACGCCTGTCCTTCGCCGAGGCCGACAGAGCCATCCAGGAAGGCAAGATGGACCTGGCGGTGTTCGGCCGTCAGTTCATGGCCGACCCGGAGTTCCCCCGCAAGCTCGCGGACGGGCGCGAAGACGAGATCCGCCTCTGTTCCCGGTGCCTGCATTGCCTCCACATCATGTGGACATACCAGCCCGTGCAGTGCCGCTGCAACCCCTTTGCCGGTAACGAAACGACGATGCAGATCACGCCGGCGAAGACCAGGAAGAAGGTCATGGTCGTCGGAGCCGGGCCAGCCGGCCTCGAGGCGGCCCGCGTGGCCTCTCTGCGCGGCCACGACGTGCACATCTGGGACGAGGTCAAGGAACTGGGCGGCGCGACCCGGATGGCCGCGTTCATCAAGGGCGAGGAGCACGATCACCTGACCGAGTTCATCTCGTGGTTCGACCGGACCCTGAAAAGGCAGGGCGTCACGCGCCATCTGGGCAAGAAGGTGACCGCGAAGACCGTCGAAGCCGAGAAGCCGGATGTCGTCATCCTGGCACCGGGCGCCGAGGCCGTCGAGCCGGACCTGCCCGTCAGGAAGGGCGCCAAGGTCCAGACCACCGAAGAGCAGCGTAGGCAGGCCGCGACCGCCCTGAGCTGGCTGGGCACCAGGATGACATCGACGGCCACGAAGATCTTCCTGCCGGGTGGCAAGCACATCGTCGTCGTCGGATCCGACCTGCCCGGAGTCGAGGCCGCAGAATTCCTGTCGAAGCGGG
>CAYZYG010000040.1:0-41446 GCA_964481395.1 uncultured Vicinamibacterales bacterium | reverse complement strand
TCGCCGCCGGGAAGAACCCGCTCGCCCGCGAGCCCTGAGCGTCTGGGGCGGCCGGTGGCGCGGCCTCCGGACCTTTTGTTAAGCTGATCGAACGGCCAGTCGCCGATTCCATGAGAAATGCCATGCTGAGACGCACACTCCGACCCGTCTGGGTTCTCGTTCCGCTCGTCGTGCTGGTGGTCCTGACGGCCTGTCAGGCCCGGCCACGGGTTAGGCCGATCGAAGCCGGTCCCGTGAATACGGATGTCGGCAGCACCCAGTGGGTACGGAAACAGCTTGAGGGAACCTGGACACTGTCGTCTCTGCAGATGGCGGGAGCCGACGGCCAGTTGCGCCCGGCGGCGGCGACGGCCACGATGACATACGACGCCTACGGCAACCTCGAGGTGAAGGGGGCGTTCGCCGACGCATCCCTGTCGAGTTCAGGCGGGAACGTGCTCGATTTCACAGGCCGGGCGGTCATCGACAGCCAGCGGGGCGAACTCCGGCTGTTGGATGTCAGCCAGACCGAGGGGGACTTCGCCCGGCTGGCACCCGAGCTGGCCGCCGCGCGCGTGCGGGCCTACGAGTTCAGCGATTCGACGCTGACGTTCCGCGTGAAGAACGTCCAGGGCGACGTACGGGCGGTCATCGTGTGGCGAAAACAGCCGGGGGCCTGATCGCAGCGGTCACGGAGGATCCGCGATGCGGCGAGTGACGTCGGATCAGGCGAAAGACGCCGGGATGGCGCTCTGCCTGCTGTGCCTGCTGGCCGGCCTCATCGGCGGCTATCGAGGCCTGCTCTGGGCGGCTGCGGCGGTGCTCCTGGCCGACATGGTCTGGCCGGCGCTGTTCAAGCCGTTCGCGGTCCTGTGGTTCGGCCTGGCCGAGGCGATTGGGGCAGTCACGTCTCGGATCGTGCTGGCGCTGATCTTCTACGTGCTCGTGACGCCGGTCGGCGTGGTCCGGCGATGGATGGGCACGGACCCGATGCAGCTCCGCCGGTTCGGGCGCGATCGCGACTCCGTGTTCGCGGTGCGTGACCACCGGTACACCGCGGCGGACCTGGAGAGACCGTACTGACGATAGATCTGAAGTCATCCGTTCTCAGTCATCAGTCATCAGTCATCAGTTATCAGTCGTCAGTCGTAACTGAGCACTGGGCACTGAAAACTGATAACTGATGACTGAGAACTGATAACTGAGAACTGATAACTGAAATGGACTTCCTGAAAGACGTCTGGGGCTTCCTGCGGGTCCGCAAGAAGTTCTGGCTGCTGCCGATGCTGCTGACGCTGGTGCTGTTCGGCGCGCTCGTCATGCTGACGAGCGGCTCGGCCGTCGCACCGTTCATCTACACGCTCTTCTGACGCCGAGGCGGCTCCGGTGCCCACAGCCGTTCTCGGGCTCTCCGCGTTCTACCACGACAGCGCCGCCGCCATCCTTGTCGATGGCGACCTTGTCGCCGCGGCCCACGAGGAGCGGTTCACGCGCCGGAAGCACGACGCCTCGTTCCCGGCGCACGCAGCGCGCTACGTGCTCGACGAAGCCGGGCTCGCGCCGGCCGACATCGCACGCGTGGCCTTCTACGACAAGCCCTTTCTGAAGTTCGAACGGCTGCTCGAGACCTACCACGGGTTCGCGCCTTCGGGTCTCCGGAGCTTCCTCGCGGCGATTCCGGTCTGGATCAAAGAGAAGCTGTTCATGCGCGACATGCTCGGCCGGGAGCTGCGGCAACTCGGCCTGGGCCGTCCGCGACTGCTGTTCCCCGAGCACCATCTCTCGCATGCCGCCAGCGCGTTCTACCCGTCGCCCTTCGAAGAGGCTGCCATCCTCACGGTGGACGGCGTGGGCGAATGGGCGACGGCCACCATCTGCCACGGTCGCGGGCGAGACATCAGCGTGCTGCGCCAGCTCGACTTTCCCCACTCGCTGGGGCTCCTGTACTCGGCGTTCACCTACTACCTCGGCTTCAGGGTGAACTCGGGCGAGTACAAGCTGATGGGCCTGGCGCCCTACGGAGACCCCTCGTCCGGACGCGTCCGCGAGTGGCGCGACCTCATCCTGCGCGAGTTGGTCGACCTGCGAGACGACGGGTCGTTCGTGCTGAACCTGCGGTACTTCGACTACGCGACGGGGCTGCGGATGTGCCGCGACGAAGCCTGGGCGCGGCTGTTCGGGTTTCCGCCGCGGGGACCGGACGACGAGCCCGAGCAGCACCACATGGACCTCGCTCTGGCCATTCAGCAGGTGACCGAGGAGGTCGTCTTCCGCATGGCCGATACGGCTCACGCGCTGACCGGTTCGGATCGTCTCGCGATGGCCGGCGGGGTGGCCCTCAACTGCGTGGCGAACGGCAAGCTCCTGACGCGCGGTCCGTTCCGCGATCTCTGGATCCAGCCCGCCGCGGGCGACGCGGGGGGCGCCGTCGGCGCCGCGCTGGCAGCCTGGCACCTCGCGCTCGACCATCCGCGCCGGGTAACGCCAGGGCGGGACGCCATGATGGGCGCGTATCTCGGGCCGTCCTATTCGGAGGCGGACGTGCTGCGGATGGCGCGACGGTTCGATGCCGCCTACACGCGCTACGACGATGTCGGCCGGCTGTGCGAGGATGTCGCCGCGCTGATCGAGCAGGGCAAGGTCGTCGGCTGGTTTCAGGGGCGCATGGAGTTCGGGCCCCGGGCGCTCGGCGCGCGCAGCATCCTGGGCGATGCGCGCAACCCCGAGATGCAGCGGCGGATGAACCTGAAGATCAAGTACCGCGAGGGGTTCCGGCCGTTCGCGCCCTCGGTGCTCGAGGAGTGCATCGGCGACTATTTCGAGCTGGACCGGCCGTCGCCCTACATGCTGCTCATCGCGAACGTGAAGGCGGACCGCTGCCGGCCGCTGCCCGATGGGTACTACGGCAGACCCCTTTACGATCGACTCTACTTCGAGCGATCCGACCTGCCCGCGATCACGCACATCGACTACTCCGCCAGGATTCAGAGCGTCAGCCGCGACACGCACGAGCGCTACTGGCGTCTCATCGACGCGTTCAGGCGGCGCACGGGCTACGGCATCATCGTCAATACCAGCTTCAACGTCCGGGGCGAGCCGATTGTCTGCACGCCGGCCGACGCGTACCGCTGCTTCATGACCACGGAGATGGACGTTCTGGTCGTCGAGAACGTGCTGTTCGACAAGGCCGAGCAGCGGCCGTGGTCCGAAGCCGACCGGCAGAAGCACCTGGCCAGGTACGGGGCTGATTGATGGCGGGGTCCGGCCGGCTGCGCAACGCGCTCATCGCCCTGGCGCTCTCCGTGGGCGGCGTGCTGCTCGCCGTCGCGGGCATCCTGGCATTCGACGCCGCATCGAGATCCAGGACGCGCCAGGACCCGAAGTACAGCGAGTGGTTCTTCGTGGAGGACGTGAACCACTTCCTCGTGCCCAACGATCCCGGCTGGCCAACGAACGCCGATGGCATCCGGAGCCGGCGCGAGGCGGCCGACTTCCCCGAGGCCGGCCGCAACATCGTCTTTCTCGGCGACTCGTTCGTGTTCGGCTATAACGTGCGCGTGCACGAGGCGCTGCCCGCCCGCGTCGAGGACCTGCTGAACGAGCGGCTCCCCGGTGCCGACGTCCGGATCGCGAACTTTGGCTGGACCAGTGCATCGCCGTTCGTCGAGAACCGGAAGTTCGGGCGCATCGCGCACCGCTATCATCCGAAGCTCGTGGTGCTCGGCCTCGACATGACCGACTTTCACGACGACATCAAGTACGAGCTGATGCACTGGAGGCAGGGCATCTACCGGTTCTACGACGTCTTCCCCCTGACGCTTCACGTGTTCCGCGAGTACGCGCCAGATCTGTTCCGGCGGGTGCACGGCTGGACTCTGGGCGGCCGCCTGCCGCGTCAGAAGTACTTCGCGTGCGAACAGCCCCTCGAGCAGAGCGCCCCGTTCCTCGACACGACGCTGGAGAACCTGAAGACCATCGATCGAAGCGCCAGCCTGCTCGGGGCGAAGTTCGTCGTGGTGGTGTTTCCCCGTGCCTTCCAGCACAACCCGGCGGAATCGCCGGACAACTGGGAGAAGGACCTCTACACCGTGATGGGCCCCTACAGCCGGGAGCCGTTCCGCTACTTCGAGCAGGCAGCCGGGCGCGTCGGGTTTCCCGTGTACTCGTTGCTGCCCGCCTTCGAGCAGGCCACCGAGTTCCCGCTCTACGCGAAGGACGACCCCCACTGGAACCATGCGGGGACGGCAGTCGCGGCGCGCGCGGTGAGCGACATCCTCGCCTTCGAATCGGGATGGAGCGACGATGCGGAGCGCGAGGCGCTCGCTTTGCGGATCGCGCCATTCCGCCTCGGATCGGCCGCCTCCCGCTGACGCTGCCGGCGTCCCCCCGCCGCGGTGCCCAGCCGGGCCGATCGTGCGGGCCCGTACGGCCCGATCAGGGAGAGAGCGGGATCCAGCGCACCACGTGCCCGGACCAGGCCAGAAAGCGCTCGAAATCGGCACCGGAGATCGTGATCGTCGCGGTGTTGGTATTCGGATGGAAGCCCAGGCGCGCGGCGGTTCGCAGGGCCGCCTCGACCGCGACGACCTGCACGGCGTGGGCGCGATCGTTGATGAGCCCGAACGGCGACACCGATCCGGGCGTCAGCCCGAGTACCCGGGCCAGGCGCTCCGGGGATCCGAAGCTGAGGCGATCGTCGCCGATCAGGGCGGCGACGCGGTGCAGATCGACGGGCGTCGCGTGGTGGGCCACCAGCAGATAGTGCCGGTTGCCCTTCTTGTTCCGCAGGAACAGGTTCTTGCAGTGCGTCGCGTCGATGTGCGCCCACTGCTCCAGGGCCTCGTCCACCGTGAACACGGGTGGATGTTCGTAACGCGTCCAGGCGATGCCCAGGGAGTCGAGGAGACGGAGCACGGGGGCAGCAAGGTCGTCCACCAGCGCAGTATACGGGACGGTGGTCCTCGGCGGGATCCGGGACCCGGGTGCCGCTCCGCAGAAACGCACGGGAAGGGACACGCCAGGGCTTCCGGCGGTGCGCCCTGCCTGAGCTGGCGCGGCGGCAGGAGCAGCCGGGGCGGCCCGACGGCGGGCGGCCCCGGACAGCCTTCGTCAGCGAGTCGTACGCGGGCGGGCGGGCGACCGGCCGAACCGCCCGATAGTCGGGCTCGACGCGGCCTGGAAGTCGGCGAACGACATGCGCACGGCATCGGCATGCGTGCCGGCGTTGAACACGAGCTCGGTCGCACGCGACAGACTCTCTTCGACGAACACACGCTCGCCGAAGAGCGGCCCGAGCGGCGGCATGGCGCCCGTTTCGCATTCGGGGTACAGGCTCGCGATCTCGGACTCCCGCGCGAGCCTGATCATCGAGGCGCCGGCGAGTTGGCGCAACCGATCGAGATCGAGCCGGTAGTGAGCCGGCAACACGGCGAGCACGGGCTCGCTGTCCGCCAGACAGACGACGGTCTTGGCCCAGCGGCTTCCTGGAATGTGAGTGACCGCCGCTTCCTCTTGAGCCGTGTAGGCTGGCCGGTGATGGAAGGCCCGGTAGGGGCGGCCGACCTGATTCAGATAGTCCTGAATCGCGAGCGGGATGGACATGGCCTGTGCCTCCTTCAGGGCGTGTGGACAAGTCCGGGGGCTGCCGCAGTACCTACGAAGATACGCCTCGGGGCGCGGTCTGTCGAGTGAAACCGGACCGGTGGGCACCGGCGCCGCACGCGGACCGGGGCCCCCTACTGGAGCAGGAAGAAACCCACCACCAGGGCAACACCCAGCCCGAGGACGATCCATACCCACGGCACGCCTGACCGGCGGGAGCTCCCGATCCGAGCCTCGCGCCCGGGGACTTCCTGACGGGAGGCCGACTCGGTCCGCTCCAGGCGGGAGGCCAGCGCCTGAACGTTCCAGTGATCTGGGGCGACCGCTTGCGCCCGGCGGAGGTGGGCGCGCGCTCCGGCGAGGTCGCGACGGCCCAGGCACGCGTTCGCGTCAGCCAGCGCGGCATCGAGATCTGCCTGACGGCGCCGGGCGTCACCCTCGGCTACCTGTGCCCGCTCCGCCCGTTCGCGCAGGTCGCCGGCCGCCGGCAACGTCCCGTCGAACCGGGCCGCATCGTCCAGAAGCTTGAGACACTGGGCGTAGTCGCGTTTCTCGAAGGCCATCTCGGCCGCGTCTACGAACATCTCGGCCCGCCGCGTGCGCTGCGAGGCGCTCTCATCCCCTCGAGGCCGAGAGGACGATCCCGTGGAAGACCGGACCGGGAGGGGAATCGATCCGGGGGTGAGCCGCCCGGGCGCGGATCCGGAGACGCCGGATCCCGAGCGAGGCGTGGGCACGGGCGTCGTCAGCACGGCGTCCTGTGTGAGCGCCGTGCCGACGGTCATGAGTTGATCGGTGGCGGCCAGTCGGGCCCGAACCGTGGCCAGGTCCTGCGCCATCAGCTCGAGATCCTGGTAGCGCGAAGCGGGGTCCTTTTCGAGCGCCTGCCTGACGATGACCTCGATCTCATCGTCCAGGCCGGGGCATGCCTGCGCGAGGGGGAACGGGGACTCGTAGCAGATCCGGTTGAAGAGGCCGTCGGCGATCGTGCCCGGAAACGCGCGGTTGAACGTGAGCAGTTCGTAGAAGACCGCGCCGACGGCGAAGATGTCGGCCCTGTAGTCGCTTGCCGACCCGAGCAACTGCTCCGGGGCCATGTAGTTGACCGTACCGACCAGCACGCCGTCGCGCGTGAGCTGTGAGTCGCCGAGGCGCGCGATGCCGAAATCGACGATCTTCAGGATCCCGTCCGCGTCGACCATCAGGTTGGCCGGCTTGATGTCGCGGTGGACGATGCCGGCGCGATGCGCGTGCGACAGTCCGCTGCAGAGGCTCTCCATCCAGCACAGGACGCGCTGGAGGTCGATCGGCGTCCGTCGTCTCACGACGTCGCCGAGGCTCTCGCCCGGGATGTACTCCATGGCGATGAACGGTCGTCCGTCGTGGTCGCCGATATCGAAGACCGTGATGATGTTCTGGTGCCGGAGCCTGGCCGCCGACCTCGCCTCCCGCAGGAACCGTTCGCGAAGCTCCGCATCTTCGGCGAGATCGTCCTTGACGAGTTTGATGGCGACCTGGCGGTCCAGTTCGGGATCCCGCGCGAGGAACACCGACCCCATGCCTCCCGTCCCGAGCCGCTTGATGACCTGATACCGCCCAATCGTCGTTGGTGCCGTTGCCATGGTGCTGACCTGTCCCGTCGTTCGTAGTCGTCGTTGCAGAGGGTCCTCAGGCGTCTCTGCCGTCGTGCGTGTGCTGTACGGCACGCGCGTCCCGGCTGGACACGCCGCCCCCTGCCCCTGATCCCTATTCCCCGCTCTTCCCTTGTCGCCCGTCGCCTGTCGCCTGATCCCTGTTCTCAGAACATCTGCCCGATCGAGAAGTGCCACCGGTAGCGGCTCTCCCGGAACGGTCCGACCGGGAATCCGAGATCGATGCGGAACGGCGCGAGCGGTGTCTGGATCCTGATGCCGAAGCCGGCGCCGACGGCCAGTCCGGCGAGCGACACATCGGACAGGCTGCCGAAGGTGTTGCCCGCGTCGATGAACGCCGCGCCCGAGAACCACTTGAAGATCGGAAACCGGACTTCCTGGTTCAGGATCAGAAGTTCGGTCCCACCGACCGGGATCTCGAAGAGCGACAGCGCCGAGAGCGAATCTTGGGCGTAACCGCGGACCGTCTGTCCCCCGCCGGCGTCGAAGAACAGGTCCAGGATCGTCAGCGGCGGCGTGTCGCCGACGCGACTCAGCGTGCCCCAGCGAACCCCGGACGCGAGAACCAGAGGCCCGACCGGTACGTACGCGAACTGCCGTACCAGGTACCGCGTGTAGGGCGTGTCCGACCCCAGAGCCTCGAGTCCGAGTTGCAGGTTCTGCGAATGAAACCACCCCCGCCTCGCGTCGAACACGTTGTCCCGCCGGTCGATGACCAGGCTCGCCTGAACCGAGGAGAGGGTGCCGCCGATGTCCAGTCGCTCGGCCGTCCGGCCGAACGACAGACCGAAGTCCCGCCAGTAGTAGGAGTATCCCCAGGAGAGTTCGGTGCTGCCCGGCAGGTGGAGCCGTTGTTCGAAGGTGACGTCCTGTCGCGTGTCGATCAGGGTGAAGTCGTCCTGGGTGCTGCGCTCGTTGCGCCAAGTCGCAAAGACGTTCGACTCGAGGCGCTGGTCGAGATAGCGAGGGAGGAAGACCAGGCCCCGGACCGTCTGCAGGTCCCGCTCGTACCGTCCACTGGCACCGAGTGTCACGCCCCGGCCGAGGAAGTTGCGGTCGCGGATGTCGGCAGCCACGCCGATGCCCGACCTGAAGTCCGCGAGCAGGGGACCGTGCGCGTTCGACAGTTGCACGCCGTAGCGCAACTGGAACCGCTTGACTTCGGAAAGCGACACTACCGCCTCGACCGGCGTCCGGTCGTCGGCCGTGCCGGCCGGGCCGCCCACCGGTTCGAAATGGACATCGGCGCTGCGGAAGACGCCCAGGCCGTAGAGCCGGTTCCGCGTGGCTTCCACCGCGGCCGCGCCTGCGGGTGTGCCGGGCTTCAGGGTGATCGCGTCGGCGACGGTCTCGGGGCGTGTCGATTCCGCCCCCACGACGCGGACGCCGGCAACCACCGACTGGGGGCCCTCTACAACGGTCAGGGCCACCGACACCGTCCCGTCGCCGGCGATGTCCCTGGCCGGCCGGACGTTGACCGATCGGTAGCCGTGATCCTCGTACCAGCGTCTGACGCGCTCGGCGGCGTCGCGAGCCGCGGAGGGCAGGAAGACCGACCCCGGCCTAAGGCGGGCCGCGGCGCGTACCTCGTCCAGACGCACGGCTGCCACGCCATCGACGCGCACGGATCCGACCCGCGCGAGCGGCCCTTCGTCGATGACCACGCGCAGCGTGGCCTGACCATGCTCGATGACCACGGGCTGGGGCTTGACAGCCGCTCCAAAGAAACCGCGCGCGCGGTACAGCCCGGCCACGGATGCGGCCAGCGCCGAGGCGTCCACCCATGCCCGCGCGAGCGCACGCTCACGCTCGGCGGCCGCGCCGATCTCGGCCTCCGTCACCGCGCGATGGCCGTCGAAGACGACTCGCTTCGACTGCACCGCAGGACCCTCGGCCAGGCGTATCCGCGTCCGTTCGACGCCGGCGGCGGGCCGGTCGAAGGCGATGTCGATTTCCGGCTGGAGGCGGTTCCGGTCGGCGAAGTGCTGCCGCAGGACCCGTTCCGCCTCGTCCCGGAAAAACTCTGGCAGCACCGACTCGCTCCAGGCCAGGAGCAGATCGCGACGGACCCAGTCGGGCACCGGCGAGCCCGAGAGGTCGAGAATCGTCCGGGGGCCCTGGGCGATCGCGTACTCGACATCGACGCGTTCGCCTGAGGGATCCTGTGCCACGGTGCGGCGCGGCGTCACCCGGGCGACCGCGAAGCCGCGTTCGCGGAACAGGGCCTCGAGGCGTTCGCGGTCCCGCTGCCACTGCTCGATCTCGAAGGGCCGCCCGACCCTGGTTCTGACGGCATCCTGCAGCGCTGCCGCCGGCAGGTCCGAGGCCCCGGAGAAGACCACCGACGAGACTGTCGGTCTGGGTGGCCGTGCCCGCCCTGGCTCCCTCCGGCGGGCGGACATGCCCGCCCCGAACTCGACCTCATGACGGAACTCGAAGACCTCTTCCTTGTTGTCGCGCTGCGAGAAGCGCAGCTCGTAGCCGCGCAGCGAGTCGGCGACGATGATCCACGTCAGCTTGTTGTTGTCGAGGTTTTCCGACACGACGATCCGCAGCCGGGGATTCAGGCTCTTCATCACGGTCAGGCGCGTAGCCGGATTCACGTCGCTGGCGCCGATGTCGAAGTCCGCCCGGCCGAGCTGCAGCGAATCGAGGCCGACCATCTGACCCGCGAAGCCGAGGATCTCGGACGAGACCGCTTCCATCGCGAACTGCTGATCGTCGTCACTCTCGGTGTCGGCCGTCCGGCCGGTGACGATGAGCGACTGCAGGTCCCGCTCGCTGAGCGGAGGCGTAGATGTCGCGGACGTCTCCAGCTGGTCGACCGGTCCGAGAACGCGCAGATTGACCGTGTACTCGCCGACCTGCGTTTCCGCGGAGAGGTTGACCCGCGGCAGCCACCCGTCGCGCGGCGTGAACAGCGCCTGGCTCTCGAGAACCCGATACCGCCGTCCGGCAAGCGTCAGTTGCCCGCCGTCGAGGGCGTTCAAGGCGCCGCTCAGCGCCGGCTCGGCCAGCGTGCCCACGAGTCGCATGTCGGGCATGAGGTCCAGGCGCCCCAAGCTGTTCTCGACGACCACGGGCGAGCGGGCCAGGAGCCGCACGTCCAGCGACACCCGATCGAGCGCGCCCGGCTCGCGCTCCGCGGCATCCGTGGATGCGCCGTCGTTCCCGAACAGCGCGGCCATGGCTGTGATCGGCTCACGGTACGCACCGGAGGAGACCGTCACCGAACCCCCGATGACCAGTCCGCCTGCGTCTGGCCGCATGTCGAGGTCCGCGTCCGCCTGGCTCTTGAAGCCTTTGACGACTTCGAGAAACGCGTCGCGCACCGACAGGGCGAGCGTGGAACGAACCTCATCAGACTGGCCGAAGGGAAGGCGGCCTCGCAGTTCTGCGGTTCCGCCATTGATCTGCCCCCGCACATCGACAGTCGTCAGTGCCTCCGGCGTGAGATCGAACCGGCCCGACCAGTCCGTCAGTGCCAGGCGGAAGGCCGGGATGATCAACGCCGCGTTCTCGAGCGCCAGCGTGCCGGACGCTTCGCGCGAGCCCTCCGGTCCCCCGAGCGTCAGGTCGGCCGAGAAACGACCCGAGCCTCGGCCCGGCAGCACCGAAGACAGAAACGCGAGCGGACCTGACGCGGTCAACCGGAGATTGGTGTCGTAGGGAGCCACGAGATCGGCGTACCCCTCGAGCGCGAACACCGCGGCCCGGGCCCGCAATTCCGCGGATGCGATCCGCACGCGTCCCTTCCGCAGCTCGGCAACCACCGGGGTCGATACCGTCACGGGCGAATCGCCGACGGCGAGTTGGCTGGCGGCCACCGCAGCCGTGGCCTCAACCGCATCGGGCGCCGGCTCGGTGGCCGTCGCGTTCACCGACACCGTCACCGTGCCGGACGCCCGCCGCGACTCATCAGGCTGGAGCCGCGCCAGCACCTCGCCGACATCGACGGTGACCGTCCCGCGGAAGCTGGCCCCGCGGTCGGGTTCGGTCGGGGCTGCAAACACGCCCGGAAGGTATTGCGTGATCCAGGACGCGGGAACGGCAAGGGCAGCGTCCAACGGCCCTCCCAGTACGGATCCGGTCACCCGGGGGACGTCGATCCTCCCGGCACGGAGATTCACCGCGGCCCGGATCTTCTCGGCCAGCGCGAGACCGTCCAGGTGGAGGGTCTCAACGGCGACGTCTCCCCGTCCGTCGAGAGACGCGGACCCGATCGGTCCTGCGGCGCGAACCTCGAATCGGAAACGGCCATCGACGGACAGCCTCGACCGCACACCCTCGGAGGGTGCCCAGTCGAGGAGGTCGGCGACGGGGGCATCCAGCGTGGCGCTGAGTACACCCGTGTCCGTACGGTCCACGTGGCCGTCGATCGTCACCGCGGCCCCGCCGCTCCTGATCGACAACGCCTCCACCGAGAGTGCCGAGGGAGCCCACGTGATCTCGGCCGGGGCAGCCAGGGTGATCGGCCGGCCGTCCAGCTTCGCGTCCATGGCCTCCAGACGTATCCGGGCCGATCGCGTTTCCGGGTCGTCCATCGTGCCTGCCAGCGAGATGCGTGCGCTGGCCGTGCCCGAGAGCTCTGGCAGCCGCGCCTGACCTGGCGCGAGCGCGGCGAGACGAGACAGGTCAGCCGCAGCGAGCACGACGGACGCTTCGAACGGGAACGGTGTGGCGAGCGCGACACGGCCGTCCACCTGCGCGGAGAGCCCCGGCAGAACGCCCTCGACATCAAGCCGTCCACCGGACACCCGGGCGGTGGCTTCGAGCGAGCCTGGAGCCGAACGATTCAGGACGATGTCACGACTGGTCAGACGCAGCGACGCCTCCGGTGCGCGAATCGTTCCGCTCCAGGAGCCGCTGGCCTCGAACGTGCCGGCTGCGCGCCACCCTTCGGGCAGGAGCTGCGCCAACTCGTCGAGGCTCGCCGCGCGAACGGAAACGGTGCCGGCCGTCGATTGATCCGCGAATGAGAGGCGGGCATCCGCGTCGAGCGCGTTGCCGTAGCGATCGCGCGCGCGAAACCGGTCGAGCGTCAGGGTGTCGAGCGTCGCCGAGAATCCGGTCTGGAGATCGATGCCCTCGAGTCCGCTGACGGCGAGGCCGGATGACGTGGCCGTGCCCGACAGGACGGGACTGGAGATCGTGCCAGCGAGCGTGGCATCGATCGTGAGCGGAAGGGCGTCGATCGAGGCTGGGAGGTCCGGTACCGGGATTCCCATGCGCTCGAGGTGCCTCAGCGCCAGTCGGCTGTCGTCCGCCGCCAGTTGCAGCGTGCCCGACAACGGGGACTCGGCCAGCCGATCGGCGGATGGAACGACGACGGCGTCGAGCAGAATGCGCGAGTCGCCCTCGACGGCCTGTTCCGCGTCGATTTCCCAGCGTGCCGGCGAGGCGGTGATGCGCATGCGGCCGGTCTTCGCGGTGGCAGAGTCCGCGCTGCGTCCGGTCAGCGTCGTGTCGATCCGGCCGCCGAACGTGGACGCGTCGGGCACGAGCCCGCGCCACGTCAGGTGCGCGGTTCCCACGGAGCGAAGCACAGGGGTCACGGGCCAGCGCTGCCGCAGCAGGCCCGCGACGAACGCGGGCGTCGCGCCCGTCCATTCCAGGCGGACGGCACTGTCGGCGTCCTGTTCGAAGCTCACCTGTCCCGAAGCGGCCACGCGGGAGCCGCCCGAGGCCACGTCCAGCCTCGCGATGTCGATCCCCGCGCGCCCGACGACGACATCGGCTGATGCGGCCGGCAACGCCAACGCCGCCCACGTCAGCCCTGACGATTCGAGGCGCAGCATCGCGCGCGGATCGCCCAGCGGCCCGGTCAGCCGCGCCCGGACGCGAAGGCTGCCCTCGCCGCCGGCAACGGCCGGTAGCCACGCATGAAGCAGATCGAGCGGGAGTTCGCCGTCTGCACCGAGGGCGTATCCGGCATCAGGACCCGTGAAGGCGATGCGCCCGTCGAACGCGAGTCGGGTCGCTCCGACCGTGGCCGACGCCGGGGCCAGCACCAGGGCCTGGCCGTCCACCCGTGCGACGCCGCTCACACGGTCGGCGCCGACGGCGACGGTGTCGTTCCGGAACGAGACCCCCTCGACCGTGAACGGGCCCTCGAGATGGCCGGGGCCGCGTCCGTCCATTCGGAGGGAGCCACCACGCACGACCAGGCGATTCGATCCGTCGGCGTGCTCCACGGCAAGGCGGCGAATGTCCAGGCGTCCGACTGTGAACGCCGGCATCGAAAAGGGCGCTGAGGACCCTGATGACGCGGTTTCGCGGATGGACACCGCCAGACTGTCTGCTTCCAGGGAGCGAATGTCGATCCGGCCCCGGAGCGCGGCCGGACCGAGGACCATCGTGACGCCCGACGCCTCGACGATCGGCCTCGCGGGATCTCCGCTCGTCGCCATACGGCACGTGTCGAGCGATGCGCTCAGTGTCAGCAGGTTGTAGTCGAGCCCGGATGCCTGGATGACAAGGTCGTACCGATGGCCCACGTACGACGCGACCCGGCCGAGCAGCCATTCACGGAACGGCGGCGCGTGCGCCACCACGATCAGCCCGGCCAGGCACACCACCAGCGCGAGGGCACGCACGGCCCACTTCCGGATTCGGTGCCGGTGCGGCGGGGGCGTGCCCGGGGAATCGGCGCCGGCGGACAGGCCAAGCCTGCTGTCGGCCATCGGACTATTGTAGGTGCTGCGGGTGCGTCAGCCTTCGCTGGAATCGAGCGGGGGCTCCTCGTTGCCCTCCGGCGGCGGGGCCAGCTGAGGATCGATGTCCAATCCGTCCATCAGCCGGTCGGCGAGCCACACGTGCGCGGCCCGGTCGCCCCGTGAGAGGAGGGCTTCGAGCGGGGTGCGCTGCGGAGGTTGCGCCTCGCGGGTCTGCATCGACGGCCAGGTGCCATCCTCGCGTTGTGGGGCGTACCGGCACCAGAAACCCAGGTGCCAGGCCAGGAAGTCCCGCGCGCGCGCCCGCCCGTGGTCATCGTCTCCCCAGTGCTCGAGCGCGAGCGCGACGTAGCGGCGGACAATCGCGAGCCGCTCGTCCGCGGAGATGTCCCAGTAGCCGGCAGCCGCCTCGCGGAAGAGCCAGGGCTTGATGAGTGCGCCACGCGCCACCATGACGCCGGCACACCCAGCGCGCTCGCGCGCCGCGGCGATCTCGTGCGGAAAGAGGAGATCGCCGTTCCCGACGACGGGGACCGGCACCGCGGCGGCGACCTCGCCGATGGCGTCCCAGTCAGCAGCCTGTCTGTAGCGGGCGTCCCGGGTGCGGCCGTGCACGAAGATGGCGTCCGCGCCGCCGTCGACGGCGGCCCTGGCCTGCTCCAGATGATTGCGCATCCGGTCGTTCCATCCCAGGCGGATCTTCACCGTGACCGGCACGCGCGAGACCGTGCGCTTCATGGTCTCCACCACGCGCACGATGCGCCGGGGCTGCCGGGCCATGGCCGTGCCCATGCCCTTGCGCGTGAAGTGGTCGATGGGGCAGCCGAGATTCACGTCGACGAAGTCCGCGCCCCGCGACTCGACCAGCGCGGCCGCCCAGCCCATTTCCTCGGCGTCGGTGCCGGCCAGCTGCACGCCGAACACGACCTCTTCCGGGGCGCGGCGGATCAGCGCGAACTCCGACCGGCGCTTCTGCTTGAGCCGGCGCGCGACGGTCATCTCGCTGACCGTCACCCGAGCCCCGAGCTCCGTGCAGAGGCGGCGGTAGGGCAGATTGGAGCCCTTGGTCATGGGCCCCAAAACGACGGCGCCGGTCAGGATTTCGCGAAGGTCCATCGTTCCACTGTATGAGGGGACACGACCCTTTTCCAGTGCGAAAGACGGCTAGCGAGGCTGCGCCTCCGGCCGCCGCAGACTTGCACCACGGGCTGCCAGTGAAGCGTCGCCGCACACCGCCGAGGACCGGCGTTCCCGTCGTCATTCCCGCGGACGCGGGAATCCATGACTGGACCCTCGCCTCCGCGGGGGTGACGAGAAACCTGCCTCATTCGACAGGGGCGAGTCCATTGGAGACGTCCAGGCGCCCTTGTCGTCTCAGAACTTGATGCCGAACTGCACGTGCGCGCGGGTGGCGGCGTCGAGACCGTGGGCCACGTCGATCCCGAACTGGAAGAGCGGGGCGATGGCGAACCAGCCGACGCCCACCCCCGTATCAGCCCTGGCGTGCTCGAGGTCCTCGCCACGGTTCCAGGTGGTGCCCGTGTCGGCGAAGATGCGAAGGCCCGTATTGGCGAACCGCATGGGCGAGTTGAGGGGCACGCGGAACTCCACCGTGCCGGCTAACATGTTGTCGGAGGCGCGATGCCCGGTGCGGAAGCCGCGCAGCGACGACGTGCCTCCCAGCAGAGGCTGTTCGTAAGGCGGAACCGCCCGATCGGCCACGCTGGCGTGAGCCCGGAGCACGAGGATGCTGCTCCCGATGAGACCCAGGTACGCCTGGACGTCGGGCTCAACGCGGTTGATGGTGTCGAGCCCCTCGACACGAAGGGCAGTCCAGGCCACGCGAGCGAAGATCGCGTTTCGCGGAAAGGCCGCGTTCTGGCGGGTGTCGAGCGCGAGGCTTGCGCCGACGGTGGCGAGCCGGTCGTCGTCGTCGCCGTAGCGGACCGATGCCAGCGACGTGCTGGCGGCGAGCTGGACGAAGCGGATCGGGGTGGCCGTGACTTCGAGCCGGGCCTCGCGCCGCTGATCGTCGATCCTGTAGTGCCGGTTCTCGCGCTGATGAACGCCGGCGCCGAACCGGATGCGGCTGACGAAGCCCGTGGCAAAGGGGCGGTCAGCCTCGATAACCGCCTGTTTGATCCCTCCCCACGTCAGGGGAGCGGTGAGACGGAACCCCTTGCCGATGGCATCGGCCACGGTCACGCGACCGCCGTACGTGAAGCCGTCGCCGTCCTCGAACGTCAGGATCGGCAGGAACATCAGCCGGCCCGTGAACCGACGCACCGGGCTGGGCAGGGGATTCTCCGGTGTCGCGCCTTCCCGCTCCTGCACGACGATGACGAGGGCGACGGCCGTCGGATCCGACAGCGACTGGTACCGCTTTCGGATCTCGACCCCTTGGAAACGCCCGCTCGCGTCGAGCTGGCGCCGGGCCGCGGTCATCGATTCCGGCGTGAGCGTCTGGCCGATCGTGAACCCCGCCAGGCTCAGCACGACGTCGTCCGGCGTCGCGTAGTTCCCGTGGACGCGGATCGACGCGAGGTGCTCCTCCTGGACCCCCGGCTCCTGCGCTGCTGCCGCCGCACCCATCAGCAGGCCGACCACGACCGCCGCGAGCGTCGCGGCGCTACGGCTGTTTCGGCACATAGGCTCTGATCCGGGCCCGCACCTCGCCCATCCGATAGTCGAAGAACTCGCGCGCGTAGGTGAAGCGGAACGTGCCGGTGGCGAGCGTCGCGGCGCCGGTTCCCCGAATCCGCTTCGGGAGCCACACGCCGTCGAAGTACCGGCCCATGGTCATCTCGGCTTGAACGTCGTCGACACGGACAATCTGGCGGTACGGCAGAAACCCGAAATCCGCGTTGTCGAACAGGAACCGGACGATCTGCCGCTCCTCGGGATCGACCCAGAGCGTGATGACCGTGACCTTGTTCATCGATCGCTCGATGCGATCTTCGAGTTCCTCCTCGCGCTGGCGCTCGCGCTTCGCCGCCGGCTTCTCGGAGGGCGGCTGCCGGTCGCGGCGCTTCGTTCCGTCGTCCGCGAACATGCGCGTCGGGTAGTACTCGACCTTCAGCACCTGCCGACCTTCGAGCTCCTCCCGCCCGACGAGGTAGTAGTTGCCGGCCTCGAACGGGAACCTCATGAAGTACGCCTCGGACATGAAGCGCGATCGCGCGTCCTGACGCACCACATCGTCAACCGTCACCAGGACATCGGCCTCATCCCGGGCCTTCTTGGCCTCCCGTTCCTGGTACCGCTTTTCACGGCGTTGCTCCTCCCGGAGCCACTCGTCCTCGTAGCGGAGCTGTTCCTCGCGCGAGATGGCGACCCCGTTGGATCGAATCGGCCTTCGGACGAGGTACCCCTCGCGAACGGACCACGAGTACTCGCGATGAAGGCCGTGAAGCGGAAGACGATCGCCTCCGATGATTTCGAAGGTTTCCCGCTCGTCGAGCACGTAGTCGTGCAGGCGGAGCCACGAGTCGTCCCTGTTCTTGAGGGCCGCGGCCATGAGCTGGTCGAGGTCGTTCAGGGCGTCGGCTGGGGCTTGGGCGAAGAGCGCCGGGACGAAGGCGACGACGATGGTGATCAGGAGCACGATGGCCGAAGGCCAAAGCAGACGGGGCAATCGCACGGGGACACCTCAGTGCTTCGACTCGCAACATTCGGCGGCGTAGGGCATTCTCGCGTCGGGACGTTCCCGCTCGCTCAGCACCGAGTCACGAGGGCGAAGGACCATTGCCGCGAACGTGCACCGAAGGACTCAGCGGCCACGGCTGGGCCGCACCTGGTAGAGACGATCTGGAAGGCCGTGCGGTTCGACGGGACGTTCAAGCCGGCCCGCCGGTCAGCGGCCGTCCGGGGGCCTGTCGGATGCGCCGACCCCTGGGCGGTACAGGGCCAGCCCGTCGCTCTCGGCGATGAATTCGAGCCGCAGCGCGTCCCTGGCGTACTCGAAGGCCGCAGGCGACGTCCGCGCGCGGTCCACCACGACGTAGCCGAGGCGGGTCCGCTCGACGAAACGCACGCCGTGTTCCCGGGTTGCCTCGGGGGCGACCGGGGTGACTTGACGGTGCTCGCTCAGGTCCAGCAGGGTACTGACGACGGGGAACCGGCGCTGGCGTTCGACCGCCGACAGCGGCAGCCTCGAGATATAGCCCCCGATCATCCGTTTGCCGTGGAACGCCTGGTAGAACTGCCGTGCGGTATTGTAGCTGCCGTAGCTCCGCACGCCATCACGCATGCCGAGCGGCAGGTGCATGACCGAAACGTCCCGCTCGTCGGCCGCAATCGTCGCGTAGATGGCGGGGACCTGTGCCGAATACAGGACGCGCGGGGCCGGCAGCAGCTCGACGAGCAGCAGCGTCCCCACCGCACCCAGCAACAGAGCACGCCGTCGCGGGTGTGCCTCGGTGAGGCGGCGGAGCCCATAGGCGAACAGCACGGCGACGGCCAGGGCGGTCAGTGCGGCGAACCGTGTCGGCATGCGTGCGCTCGACAGCGCAGGCACGTAGCGGAGAAACGCCCACGGCCCCGGCACGTAGCTGTTGACGCCGCCGACGTGGATGAACGGGCCGAGCGACAGCAGCAGCGACCCGGCCGCGACGACCCACCACACAACGGGTGCTCGTGCCCGGTACCGCCAGCACCCCACGGCAATTACGGCAACGGCGACCAGCGAGAGCGACGCGATGTTCTCGATGGCGAGTCCCGGCTGTCGAGCGAACCAGCCGGCCACGACGTCGGGCGCGAGCGGGTGCATCGGGTTGGGGATCACGAGCGACAGCAGATCGAGACCGCGGGGGCTGGTCCGCCAGAAGATGCGCTCGCTCACCGTCCCGCCGTCAGCCAGACGGTGACCGAGGGCGTACAGCCAAGGCGAGGCGAGCACCACCGCGGTCACAACCATCCCGACGGCCACGCCCGGACGCAGAAGCTGCGTCGCGTCGAAGCGGAACCTCACGCGCGGTCCGAGGGCGAGCCAGGCTCTGGCCAGCAGCAGTACCGCCAGCACCAGCATTGGCGTATAGAGCGTCGTCAGTCCCACCGTCAGCGGACCCAGGCGCAGCGTGTACCCGCCGGTCAGTGCGATGCTCAGGCTGAGCGCCGCGACGCCGGCGACCGCCCCGTTGAGGACCCAGCCGATCCACGGCTGCAGTGCCGACGGGCGCCAGGAGACGTGCGCAATTCGCGCGAGCGCAGACACGGTTCCCAGCAGCAGGCAGTACACGGCGTAGTACGGGTCACAGTACAACGCGCTGGTCAGGAGCGCCCCGGCCGCGACGGCCCAGCGCACCTGCCGAGTCTCCTCGAGCCGCAGCATGCTCAGGGCGAAGAGCGGCAGCGGCATCGCGGCAACGAGGCTGAAGTGCCCAGTGCTGCGCGCGACGAAGAACGGACTGAACGCGAAGAGCGCACCCGACAGCCAGGCCACCGACGAATCGGGCACGAGACGTCTGACGAGCAGGAAGGCGCTGAGCGCCGTCAGGGCCGTTACCAGCAGGTAGGTGAGGTTGAACGCCGCGACCAGATCGACGGCCGGCAGCAGCGGCAGCGCCAGGACGTTGAGCAGAGGTGTGGAGTTGTGCAGGCTCAGGTCGAGGCGCGGGGTGGGCGCCAGGAGCGCGGTCGAAAAGAACGGCGATCCGCCGCTGGCCAGTTCCCGCTGGAACGACCAGAGATTCCACACGTACACACCTGCATCACCCGAGATGTCACCGGTCAGCCGGTCACTCAGGTGCACAGGCAGCGGCCACGCGAACGCGGCGGACAGCACCGCGTACGCCACCGCTGCACGAAGCCACACGGGGCAGGCGAACCGCATGAGTCGTGACGCGGTCCGTCACGCTATCACCTGCGCAACCCGCCGGACATAGGGTCTGTACCCTATGAGTGTGTTGATGTCAGACTTTCGGCTGCGCCCTGGTGTCCCTAAGCTGCGATGCCACGGCCGCCGTGGCGGCTTTCACCGCCTCTTCGTCGCCCAGGTAGAAGTGCCGCACGGGCATCAGGTCATCCGTCAGTTCGTACACCAGGGGAATACCGGTCGGGATGTTCAGGCCGACAATCTCGTCGTCGGGAATGCCGTCCAGGTACTTGACCAGGGCCCGGAGGCTGTTGCCGTGAGCGGCAATGAGCACGCGTTGCCCGTTCCGAACGGCGGGCGCGATCGTGTCGTGCCAGTACGGCAGAAAACGGGCGACGGTGTCCTTGAGGCACTCGGTCAAGGGCAAGTCGTCCGGTGACAGGGACGCGTACCGGGGATCGTGACGGGGGTGACGTTTGTCGTCCTCGGTCAGAGCCGGAGGCGGGATGTCGTAGCTGCGGCGCCAGGTGTGCGTTAACTCCATGCCGTGCCGCTCGGCCGTCTCAGCCTTGTTGAGACCCTGGAGCGCGCCGTAGTGGCGTTCGTTCAGCCGCCAGCTGTTGTGGACGGGGATCCACATCTGGTCGAGCTCCTCGAGCGCGAGCCAGAGCGTCTTGATCGCCCGCTTGAGGACGGACGTGTACGCCACGTCGAAGACGAACCCCTTCTCGAGCAGGACTCGGCCGGCCGAGCGGGCTTCGACCACGCCCTTCTCGCTCAGGCCGACATCGGTCCAGCCGGTGAAACGGTTCTCCTTGTTCCAGGTACTCTCTCCGTGACGCAGCAGCACGAGTGTCTTCATGAGCAGCACTCCAGCCTCATCTGTGGTCCTCCCCGGGATCGGCCTTCCGGGGCCGCGCCCTTCGACGCTTCGACACACTCAGGGTCGTCCCGAGCCTGGCCGAAGGACGACGTCGCTCAGGGCTGCCCCGGGAGAAGCCGAGGGGCGCAGCGGAGCCCGGAATCCAACCGTGGATTCCCGCCTCCGCGGGAATGACGTCAACGGATCACGCCCTTGTCTTCCCTGGCCGCAAGCTGCGGCGTGGCTCTCTGTGACCCTGCACGGAGCCGCGCGTGCGACCGCCGGCCAGGCGAAGTCCGAATCCCGAATTCCGTCGTCAGAACCGGTCCCCGATCCCCGGTCCCTTGGAGTACACCACCCTGGCCGCCGCCCGGTCAATGGGCCGTGTCGCCGCCGGGCAGCCGCTCATCCGTCGGCGAAGTACCGCTCTCCGAGTACCGCGTCGAGCGTGTCGGCGAGCTGGTCCGCATCGCGCCCGGTGAACACCATCGGGGGTTTGATCTTGATCACGTTGTGGTGTGGACCGTCCGTGCTGACCAGCACGCCACGGTCGCGCATCCGGTTCGCGGCCACGCCCGCTTCGTCGCCGGCGGGTTCGCGTGTGTCGCGGTCCCGGACGAACTCGACGCCCACGAACAGCCCCAGTCCCCTGACATCACCGATGACGATATGCCGCCTCTTGAGCTCGCCGAGCCGGCCGAGCAGGTACGCGCCCACACGCTCCGCCTGGGCCTGCAGCCGCTCGTCCTCAATCACGTCCAGAACCGCCAGGCCGATGGCGCAGGAGACGGGGTTGCCGCCGAACGTGTTGAAGTACTCCATCCCGTTGGCGAACCGGGCGGCGATTTCGGGGGTCGTGACGACGGCTCCGAGCGGGTGCCCGTTGCCGATGGGCTTCCCGATGGTCACGATGTCGGGCACGACGTCCTGGGTCTCGAACGCCCAGACGTGCGTGCCCACGCGGCCCAGCCCGACCTGCACCTCATCGGCGATGCACACGCCCCCGTGACGCCTCACCGCCTCATAGGCGGCGCGAAGGTACCCCGGTGGCAGCACGATCTGCCCGCCGCAGGAGAGGATCGACTCGGCGATGAACGCGCCGGCCGCCCGGCCGGCACCCGCGAGCCGGTCCGCCGTTTCCGCGACGTGCGCGGCGTAGCGGGGCCCCAGATCGGCTCCGGGCGCCCGGTATCGGCCGCGATAGGTGTCGGGCATGGGGACCACGTGCACGTGGGGCGGCGCGCCGCTTCCCCCCGGGCCATCGAACTTGTACGGGCTGATCTCGACGGCAGCACCCGTGTTGCCGTGGTAGCCGGCGTCCACGACGATGGTCTCGCGGCTCCCGGTGAACGTCCTCGCGAGACGCAGGGCCAGTTCGGTCGCTTCGCTGCCGGAGTTCACGAAGAAGCACACGCGCAGCGGTTGAGGCAGCGTGGCGACGAGACGCTCGGCATAGCGGGTGATGAGCGGATGCAGGTAGCGCGTGTTGGTGTTCAGCAGCGCCATCTGTCGTTGTCCGGCCTCGACCACCCGGGGGTGGGCATGACCGACGTGCGGAACGTTGTTCACTGCATCGAGGTACGCCCGTCCGTCCGGGTCGTACAGGTGTTGCATCCAACCGCGGACGATGGTGAGGGGCTTCCGGTACGACACGCTGAGGGACGGGCCCAGGCGCTGCCGGCGGATGTCGAGAAGCTGGTCCGGTCCCGGCGGACGCGGTGCCCGCGTGGGTACCCGGAGCCGCGCGACGAGATTCGGATCCGGCGAGAGACTCAGCCACACGTCACGATCGCCGGGGCGGGCCACGCCGGGGAAGTCGCCGCGGTAATCGAGCAGGTCCGCGATGATCTGGAAGTGGAGGTGCGGCGGCCATCCGCCGTTGACGGACGCATCGCCGATGGATGCCAGTTGATCGCCACGCGCGACACGATTCCCCGGCGTCCACCGTCGGATGGCGTCTCTCGACAGGTGTCCGTAGAGCGTATAGAAGCCTCCGCCATCACCGCTGCGGTGCTCCAGCACGATCGTCGGGCCGTAATCGAGGGGGTTCGCGTTGTCGGCCACGCTGTGGACGATTCCGTCCATCGGTGCGAGTACGGGAGCGCCGGCCCGGGCGAACAGGTCCAGCCCGAGGTGTACGGTCCGCCACTCGGGCCCGTCGTTGCCGGGCGTGCGAAAGAGATCGCTTGTGTAGAGGGCCCTGACCTCGTCGTAGCGTCCCACGCCAAGGCGGGTACCGGCGTCCACCAGGCGCCTGAAGAGCAGCCGGCTGAAAGCCCGCTCGTCGGACCAGAGCGCCGGGGTGCCCGCCTCGGTGCCCGAGATGCTCAGGTCGAACACCACGGGGTCAGCCGCGGCACCCGTCCCGCCCTCGTCGCCCAGCAACGGACCGATGTCCGCCGCGGAGGAACCCAACCAGCCGACAATCCCTGGCGTGGCCGGACACGGCTCGAGTCCGCACGCGTGGCGGAAGCGGTAGTGGGCGAACCGAGGATGAATGCTGGCGAGCTGGTCGATGAGCGCCCACGCAGGGCGCTCGGAGATGGTGAGGTAGTCGTTGGCCGGCTCGACGTGCGTCTGGTAGGCCGAGTTGACGACGCTGACCACCAGGCGCAGGCAGATCAGGGGAAACAGCGCTTCGACCTCGGCAGCGTCCAGCGGGCGTTGCTCGTGGTAGCCGCCGACGATGGCGGCCGCGGCCGCCATCGGGTCGGGTTTGTCGAGCATCGCATACGCGCACGCAACCGCGGCCTCGTTGACCGTCCACGTCCGGACCATGTCTCCGAAGTCGATCACCGATACCGTCCGGGTGCCGTACGGGTCTTCGCCATCCACCAGCACGTTGTAGTCGTTGGCGTCGTTGTAGATGATCGAGACGGGCAGCCCTGGGCGAAGGCGATCGACTTCGCGCGACGCCCACGCGTACAGGGCGGCGACCCGCGTCCGCCTCGCCTCGTCGGTGACGTGGGCCAGGTAGTCCACGAGCCACGCAGTCCGCTGGGGATCCCATTTGAGATCGCGCGCCGCGGCCGGGTGGTCGAAGGTGGCCAGTTCGCGGTCCATGCAGCCCAGGAGGCGTCCGACGTCCCACAGCAACTCGCGCGTGTGCGGGTGTGCCCGCGCCAGCACTTCGCCGGGAACCCATGTCAGCACGCGCACGATGTGACGGGCGCCCTGCGCGTCAATCACCTCAGCGGACAACGCACCCGACTTCGTGGGCACGAGGCGCGGCAGTGAGAGAAACGGCGCCGTGGATTCGAGATGGCGCAGCGCCCGGTGCTGCAGGTCCAGCACCGCCTGATCATCGTCGGTATTGGCGATCTTCAGCACGAATCGATCGCCGCCGGGCGTGGTCAGGCCGAAGTTCTGATCGCGCTCGCTTGGGAGCGGAAACGCCGCGGCGGCGATGCCGAAGGTGTCGCGCGCCAGCGCAAGCGCCCGCTCCATGGGGAACTCGGGAAGCGTGTACTTAATCGTCGGCATGGCACTTTCCGGAAAGTCCGCAGGACGCCAGCGGAACAGGCAACCCGTGGCACTCCTGTCGGTTTGGGGCCTACGTCAGACGGAACAGCACCTTCATGCCGCGCGACGCCTCGTCCAGCGCGGTCTTCCATTCGTCGAGTGTCCGGATGCGATCGACGAGCGGCGCGACCCGGACGGCGCCGGAGGACAGCACGTCGATGGCGGGACCGAAGGGTCCGCATCTGGATCCGATCACCGTCACTTCATCGACCACGACGGGCCATGTCGCCAGCGGCGTCCGGTCGTGCACGGTCGTCTTCATCACCACCGCGCCTCGCGGCGCGACGCAACCCAGGGCGCGTTCGAGACCGTCCGCGCGGCCGGTGACGTCGACGACGACATCGAACCGGTTCTCGGACGGGAGCGGGCCCTCAGGAGACGGTCGTGCGTCGAGCCCCAGCGACCGGGCGAGGGCGAGTCTGGCCTCGTGCCGGCCGAAGACCACGGGACAGGCGCCCGCGGCCGCGATGACCTGTCCCGCCAGCAGTCCCATGCGCCCGTCACCGAGCACGGCGACGCGCGTGGAGGAGTCAACCACGGCCTGTTCGAGGATCCGGCACGCGGCCGCGAGGGGTTCCACGAAGACCGCTGCCTCGTCGGACACCGAGTCGGGTACAGGATGCAGGTTCGCCGAGGGGAGCGACAGGAACTCGGCGAACGCACCGTGGCGGTGACGAATGCCGAGCACTTCTCGCGTGTCGCAATGTTCCTTCATTCCGCTCCGGCAGCGGGCGCAGGTTCCGCAGCCGACGTTGATCTCGCCGACGACCCGCTGACCCTCCCAGTGCCGATCGTCCGGCCGAGACACCTCCTCGACGATGCCCACGAACTCGTGCCCCGGGATGCCGGAGAACCCTGCATAGCCGGCCAGCAGTTGGAGGTCGGTGCCGCAGACGCCGGCCAACGTCACGCGAACCAGGGTTTCCCCGGTCCGGCGGGGGATGTCGGTGTCGCACGGCGCGATGCGGTGAGGGTCGAGCCAGAGCGCGCGCATGAGAGGCGTCATCCCGGATTCACGTCACCAGGGACGATCCGCCCGGCACCGTGGCGTAGTCACGCTCGCGCGCGATGCGGGCCATCTCCCGCATCAGCGCATCGACCTCGTCTGGCGTGTTGTAGAAATGGGGCGAGACCCGAATGCCGACTCCCGGGCGGTAGTCGACCAGGAAGTCCCGGGCCTTGAGCGCCCGCGACACGGCCGCGGCGTCGGGAAGGTCTACGGCGACCGTCCCCGCCAGACGGTCGGCATCACGGGACGCCACCGTGCGGAATCCGTACGCGTCGACCAGGTCCAGGATCCGTCTGGTCATCGAGACCGATGCGTGGCGAATCCGGTCGATGCCGACGCGGGTGATGATGTCCAGGCCCGGCAGCGCCGCGTAGTACGCCGGGATCGCCGGCGTGCCGTTCATCATCCCCATCCCGTCGTCGCGCAGGTCGTGCCGGTCGATGTCGAAATCGAAGGGATGGCGATCGGCGACCCACCCGGTCAGGCGAGGCCGGAGGCGTGCTCGCACGTTGGGCGCCGTGTAGAGAAACGCGTTGCCGGGACCGCCGCACAGCCACTTTAGGCAGCCGCCCACGAAAAAGTCCACGCCGAGCGCGGTGACGTCCACTGGAATGATCCCGGCGGACTGGTACCCGTCGAGCACGACAACGGCGCCCGCGGCGTGGGCCCGCTCGATGACGGGGCGGGGATCCACGATGTAGGAACTCCGGAACAGCACGTGGGAGAAGGCGACGACCGCCGTGCGCTCGTCGATGGCGTCCGCAATCCGATCGCCCGGGACCGACAGATCGTCGAGAGCGGGGGTGACCTCGAGATCGAACCCCAGGTCGCTGTGGGCTCGGTACAGGTAGACCATCGACGGGAAGTCCATGGCCGTGCAGAGGATCTTCCGTCGTGCGCCGGCCGGCTTGATCGTCGAGAGCGCGACGGCGGATGCCGTCGTCACGTTCTCGTGCATGCTGACGGTGCCGGCCGGGGCGCCGATGACGGCGGCGACGCGGTTCCCGACCTGAGTCGCCAGCTCCCACCAGCGCTCTTCCCAGGCGCGGACGCCGCGTGTCGCCCACGCGCGGGCGTATTCGGCGAGCGAGTCGGCCGCGGATCTGGGCATGGCTCCCAGGGAGTTGCTGATCATGTAGGTGGTGGAGGCGAGGATGGGGAACTCGCTCCGCCAGCGCGCGAGGTCGTCCATAGGTGCCCCCGAGTGTACCCCAACGGGGAGGAGCGGCGCGGCCGCCGGTTGACCGGGCGGGACGGGACGGGCTGAAATAGGTGGATGGTCGCACGGCCTGCGGCAGGAGTGGACAGGACGGTGATCCGAGTTGGGACCGGGGACCGGGGACCAGTTCGGGGGGGGGCCAGCCCCCATCCGCGGTCCTCGTTGGATGTCCCCGGGGCGAACGCGCCGAGGCGGGATGAGGATCACAGACGAGCGGGACCGCTGCCGGCGGCCGGAGCGGAAAGGATAGTGATCCGGACCCAGGAGTCAGGAGACAGGAGCCAGGAGACAGCATGAGGCGGGCCCGCCTGATCGGCGGCCCTCGCGCGCCTGTCGGCCCTCGCGCGCCGGACATCACGCCTGGCGCAAGGATCACGGACGAGCCATGCCGCGGCCTGCGGCCGGGGTAGACACAGGTGTGATCCCGAGCGGGTGGCGCCGGACGGGCGCCCGCCGCGGCGGAAGACCCTCAGCCGTGGGCTCGTTTGTGGGTCTGAGCAGCGGTGGGCTGTCCGGCGACAGGACCCGCGAGGGATGCATCACAGATGACACGGGGGACAGCATGGGGTGGAGCCATCTGCGAATCAGGGTCGGCGCGGCCGCGGGCCTCGCGCTCATGAGCCTCGCCCCGGCGGCGACGGCGGGCGCCCAGGATCGGCCGGCCTCGATCTTCATCGGGGCGACGGCGATCGGGCCATTGTCCGGGACGGCCGATCGGTTCAGCATCGGCTTCGGCGTTGACGCCGGCGCCTCGTTCACCATCACTGAGCAGATCAGCATCCGCGGTGACTGGGTCTTCGGCCATCTGGGCGGGGCTGGCGACTGGCCCCAGCCGCCGTTGCCGGTCGCGTTCGACACGAAACTGCGGACGCACTTCGCCACCGTGGACGTCGTTCTTGCCGGACCGCCGGCGGGCGTGCGCGTCTACGTGATGGGAGGTCTCGGCGTCTACTTCAGAACCGTCGAGGTGTCCGGGCTCGGTTCCGGCCGCGCCTCCGTCTGCGATCCCTGGTGGTTCGTCTGCACCGCCGGCGAGGTCAGCTCGGCGCAGGTGGTCGGCAGCCGATCCCACACGAGCTTCGGCGTCAACGTGGGCGCGGGCGTGCGTGTCGGGCGCTTCTTCGTCGAGGGCCGGTATCACTACGCCGGCGGTCCCACCTTTGAGACCCCGAACGGCCGACAGGCGGCCACGGGCAAGTTCTTCCCGGTCACCGTCGGCGTCGTCTTCTAGGCCCCCGGAACCGTGATGCCTTGCGTCAGTCCCGGAGCGCGGCGCCCGGATCGCAAGGCGCGAGACGCGAGAATATTGGCCCATGTTTGAGCGGTGAGCAACGCCGCGAGGCGGGATGCCCCGCCCGGGGATTATGTGAGGAATCACGGTTCCGGGGGACTGGGTCCCATGGAAGGCTGGCAGGGCTGGGACGACTACGCGGCGTTCTACGACTGGGAGAATGCCCAGACGATGGGGCGGCGCGATGTGAGGTTCTGGGAACGCCTGTCCGCGAAGACGGGCGGGCTCACGCTCGAGCTGGGATGCGGTACGGGCCGGGTGGCGCTGCCGATGGCACGACAGGGCGTCCGCGTCGTGGGCATCGACCGATCGCCGTCGATGCTGAACCGCGCGAGGAAGCGCGCCCGGCGCTCGAAGCTGGCCGGCTCGCTGTCGCTGGTGCGCGGAGACATCCGCGACCTTCCGTTCCGGCCCGCGATGTTCGCTCTCGTCGCGGCGCCCTACGGCGTGCTGCAGTCGCTGCTCGACGACGAGGCCCTCGACGCGTCGCTGGCCTCCGCCCACCGAGTCCTGGCGCCCGGCGGGTGTCTCGCCATCGATCTCGTCTCGGACCTGCCTTCATGGCACGAGTACGAAGGGCGGAGGAAGCTGCGCGGCCCCACGGGGAGCGGCCGGGCGCACCTGACGCTCATCGAGTCGGTCCGCCAGGATCCGGTTCGGGGCCTCACCATGTTCGAGCAGGAGTTCGTGGAGCGCCGCGGGCGCGACACGCGCGCACACCGTTTCGCGCTGACGTTCCGGACCGTGTCGGTCGAGGGCATGACCGCCCGGCTCGAGCGCGTCGGGTTTCGTATCGACGGGGTGCTGGGCGACTACCAGGGCGGGCCGTGGGATCCGCGCGCGGAGGTCTGGCTGATTCTGGCGTCGAAACCGGTCAGGAGCGGGCGCTCCTAGCCATCGTGAAGGCCCAGATCTGTTGCGCATGAGTCAAGTTTCGCGACGGCCTTCACGACGTCTACGCCCCGCCGTCGGCGGGGCAACGGAACACGGTGGTCTAGCGAGGCGGAGCCGCTCCCCCAGGCCTCGGCGGTCTGAGGCGCAGCCTCGCTAGCGTGAAGGGGCGGCTGGTCCGGGCTCAGACTCTGGGAGGTTCCTGTGCACGTGCTGATTGATGTGTCGATCGTGCCAATTGGCGTCGGCGTGTCCCTGTCGCCGTACGTGGCGGCCTGCGAGAAGGTGTTCACCGATGCCGGTCTGACGACCCGGCTCCACGCCTACGGCACCAACATCGAGGGCGAGTGGGACGCGGTGTTCCAGGCCGTCCGGCGATGCCACGAGGTGCTGCACGCGATGGGCGCGCCGCGCATCTCGACGATCATCAAGGCCGGGACGCGAACCGATCGGGCCCAGAGTCTCGATGACAAGGTACGGAGCGTCCAGGACAAGCTCTGATGTGCTAGGATCTTCTGGCACTTTTCTGCCGATTTTCGCCGCATCTTTGCTGGGGGTTGAGGGGTATGTCCGGCCATTCCAAGTGGCACACGATCAAGCACAAGAAGGGCGCTGCGGACGCCAAGCGTGGGCGCATCTTCACCCGCATCATCAAGGAGCTCACCGTGGCCGCCCGGAACGGCGGCGGTGATCCCGACACCAACCCGCGGCTGCGGACGGTCATCGCCGATGCCAAGGCGGTGAACATGCCTGCTGACAACATCAAGCGGGCCATCCGGCGCGGGACGGGCGAGGAGCCGGGCGTCCAGTACGAGGAGGTCACCTACGAAGGGTACGGCCCTGGAGGCGCGGCCATGCTCATCGAGGTGATGACCGACAACAAGAACCGGACCGTCGGCGAGATCCGCCACCTGCTCGGCAAGTACGGCGGCAACCTCGGCGAGTCCAACTCGGTCTCCTGGATGTTCGAGAAGAAGGGCTACATCGTCATCGAAAAGTCGAAGGCGTCCGAAGACGACCTGATGACGGCGGTGCTCGACGCCGGAGCCGACGATCTGCGCGACGACGGAGACAACTGGGAGGTGCTGAGCTCACCCGAGACCTTCCAGGCGGTCAAGGACGCGGTCGAGGGCTTGAAGGTCGAGGCGGCGACGGCTCAGGTGTCGATGCTCCCGAAGAACTTCGTGTCGCTCGAGGGCAAGAACGCCAACAGCATGCTCAAGCTGCTGGATCTGCTCGAGGATCACGACGACGTGCAGCACGTCTGGTCGAACGCCGACATCGACGAGAAGGAGATCGAGGCCTTCGCGTGAAGGTCTTCGGCATCGACCCCGGTTCCGAGCGGACGGGGTTCGGCTGTATCGAGACGGACGGTAGCCGGCATCGGCTAGTCGTCTGCGGTGCCGTGACCACGTCTCCTCGGGCCTCGTTTCCCGAGAAACTCCTGACGATTCATCGAGAGCTGTCCGCGCTGCTGGCCCGGCACCGTCCGGACTGCGTGGCGATCGAGAGTGTGTTCCATGCCGCGAACGTCCGCAGCGCGCTCAAGCTCGGTCACGCCCGCGGCGTGGCCGTTCTGGCGGCCGTCGAGCACGGGTACGAGGTCGTGGAATACGCGCCGGCGGAGATCAAGCGGGCGGTGGTGGGGTACGGGCGGGCTGAGAAGGGCCAGGTACAGGAGATGATCAGGCTCCTCCTCGGCCTCGACGCTCCCCCGACGCCCCACGACGCCGCCGACGCCCTGGCCGTGGCCGTGTGCCATGTGCACACCGCCGGGCATGCCGTGCGTGAGGCGCTGACGCAGGCGGCGGGCCGCGTGAAGGCGCCGCGGAGCTGGCGGGAGTACCGGCCGTGATTGCCTTCCTGCGGGGCCGGTTGGCCGAGAAGCACCCGGACCGGGTGGTCGTGGATGTGGCTGGCGTCGGCTACGACGTGCACGTGCCCCTGTCGACCTTCTACCGGTTACCGGAGCCCGGCGACGTGGTCGCGTTGCGGATTCACACCCACGTCCGCGAGGACACCCTGGCGCTGTACGGATTCGGCACGCCGTTCGAGCTGCAGATTTTCGAGAAGTTGATTGACGTGAGCGGCATCGGTCCGCGCCTCGCGCTGGCGGTGCTGTCGGGCATCGAGCCGGCCGAACTCGCGCGGGCGATCCAGGACGGCAACATCGTGCGGCTGACCTCGATTCCCGGCGTCGGGAAGAAGACCGCGGAGCGCATCGCCCTGGAACTCCGCGACAAGCTGGCCCCGCTCGTCGACTCCGGCGAGGCGCCGCCGCCGACTGCCGGGTTCGAGGGAGCCGCGCTGCGTGACGACCTCCTCTCGGCCCTGGTCAACCTGGGATATCATCGACCCCTTGCGGAGAAGGCCGTGGACGCCGCGTTGAAGAAGGGCGACACGCCGACGCTGGAGAGCCTGCTCAAGCTGGCGCTGCGCGAGCTGGCGCGCGCCTGACGCCCTCTCCGCACGCGAGCGAGGCATGAGCGACGAAGGACGCGTGGTGACGCCGACGCGCGCGGATGACGACGCGCAGTTCGAGGTCGGCCTCCGCCCGCGGACGCTGGACGAGTACATCGGCCAGGACCGCGTGCGCGAGAACCTCCACGTGTCGATCACCGCCGCGCGCCAGAGGCAGGAGGCGCTCGATCACGTGCTCATCTACGGGCCTCCCGGGCTCGGGAAGACGACGCTGGCGTACGTGATCGCGAACGAACTTGGCGTGCCCGTTCGATCGACCTCAGGACCCGTCCTCCAGAAGCCAGGCGATCTCGCGGCGATCCTCACCAATCTGAAGGAACGCGAGGTTCTGTTCATCGACGAGATCCATCGGATGGCGGCGACCATCGAAGAGATCCTCTATCCGGCCCTCGAGGACTACGAACTGGACATCGTGATCGGGCAGGGGCCGGCGGCGCGGTCCGTGAAAGTGCCGCTGCAGAAGTTCACCCTGGTCGGCAGCACGACACGCGCGGGCCTGCTGACGTCGCCGTTGCGGAGCCGGTTCGGCATCGTGCACCGCCTGGACTTCTACACGGACGCGGACCTCGAGGAAATCGTCCGGCGGTCGGCGCGCATTCTGGGCGTGCCGATCGACGATGACGCCGCCCGTGAGATCGCGCGCCGCGCCCGGGGCACCCCGCGCATCGCGAACCGTCTCCTGCGGCGGGTCCGCGACTACGCCCAGGTCAGGGCGGACGGGCACATCACCGCCGCGGTCACGAACGCGGCGCTCGCGATGCTCGAAGTGGACGAGCACGGCTTCGACGAAATCGACCGCCGGTTGCTCCGGACCATCATCGACAAGTTCGGCGGGGGGCCGGTCGGACTGAACACGATCGCTGCCGCCATCGCCGAGGAGAAGGACGCGATCGAAGACATCTACGAACCCTATCTGATCCAGATCGGGTTCATCGATCGCACGCCGCGCGGACGCATGGCGACCCCGTTGGCATACAAGTACTTCGGCCTGCAGGCCCCAGGGAAGGACGCCCGACTGTGGTAAACGGACCGACACTCAGACGGACTCGCATCGGCGCACTCGCGACCTACGTTCCGCCCAAGATCCTGGACAACCACACGCTGAGCCAGATGGTGGACACCACGGACGAGTGGATCCTCCAGCGCACCGGCATCCGCACCCGGCATGTCGTCGACAAGGGGGTCGCGACCTCGGACCTCGCGAAGGAGGCCGGCCTGAAGGCCATCGCGCAGGCGGGCCTGACCCCGGACGACATCGACGTCGTCATTGTCGGCACCACGACCCCCGACATGTTCTTCCCGAGCACGGCCGCGCTGACGCAGCACAAGATGGGCGCCCGCCACTGCTGGGGATTCGACGTGGCCGGGGCGTGCTCGGGCTTCACGTTCTCCCTGAGCATCGGCAGTCAGTTGGTCGCAACGGGCAAGCACGACTGCGCCCTGGTCATCGGCGCTGACGTGATGTCGAGCATCATCGACTATACCGATCGTACCACGTGCGTGCTGTTCGGCGACGGCGCGGGCGCGGTGGTCGTGCAGCCGGCTGTCGAGCCGGGCCTGGAGATCCTCGACTTCGCGCACGAAATCGACGGCAGCGGCGGGCCGGCGCTCAACATGCCGGCCGGGGGAAGCCTGAATCCGGCGTCCCACGAGACCGTCGACAAGCGGATGCACTACGTGAAACAGGACGGCCAGGCGGTGTTCAAGTTCGCGGTGCGGAAGACCGAGGAGATCAGCCGAACGGTCATGCAGCGGAACGGATTCACCGCCGACGATGTGGCCCTGTTCGTGTCCCACCAGGCGAACCGCCGGATCATCCAGTCCGCCGCCGACCGCCTCGGCTTCCCGGAGTCGAAGGTGATGGTCAACATCGAGGACTACGGCAACACCACGGCGGCCACGATCCCGCTGGCCCTCGAGGATGCGGTGAAGCAGGGCCGTCTGAAGAAGGGAGACCTCGTCGTCCTCGCGTCCGTCGGCGCGGGATTCACCGTCGGATCGGTGCTGCTGCGCTGGGCGGTGTAGAACAGGGACCAGGGGACAGGGGACAGGCGGCCGGGGAAGAGCGGGGATCAGGGATCAGGGAGCAGGGATCAGGGGATGAGGGTCTCTGACTTCGACTTCGACCTCCCTCCCGAGTTGATCGCGCAATACCCGCCCGCCGTGCGCGGCGAGTCCCGGCTGCTCGTCCTCGACCGGAACTCGGGTGCCGTGACGCACGGAGTCGTGGCGGACCTGCCGCGCTTCCTCACCCCCGGCGACCTGCTCGTCCTGAACGACACGCGAGTGTTTCCCGCCCGACTCATCGGCGTCCGCGAACCCGGCGGCGGGGCGGTCGAGTGCCTCCTCACGGCCCGCGTGGACGACGAGCACTGGGAGGCGCTGGTGCATCCCGGACAGCGTCTCCGCCCCGGGCGTCGGATGCGCTTCGAACGCGGCGAACACGTGCTGCACGGCGAGGTCCTGGAGGAACGGTTTCACGGGCGGCGGCTGGTGCGCCTGTGGAGCGGCGGCCTCCGCCCGGTGATGGACGTCATCGGCGCGATCGGGCACATCCCGCTGCCCCCTTATATCAAACGGCCGGACCTGGACCTCGACCGAGATCGCTACCAGACCGTCTTCGCCCGCGAGACAGGATCGGTCGCGGCGCCGACGGCCGGCCTGCACTTCACAGACGACCTGCTGCGCCGTTTGGCGGCCGCGGGCATCGACCGCGTCGACATTACCCTGCACGTCGGCTACGGCACCTTCAAACCGGTGCGGGTCACGGACGTCGAGGACCACGTGGTGGACCCCGAGCACTACGTGATTGCGCCGGAAGCAGCCGCGCGTCTGAACGCCGCGCTGGAGGCCGGGCGCCGCCTCGTGGTCGTCGGGACCACGACGACACGGGCGCTCGAGTCGGCGGTGGCGCGCGGAGGCGGCCGCGTCGACGCCGGGCACTACCAGGCCGACCTCTTCATCTTTCCAGGGCATCGCTTCGGTGCGACCGGAGCCCTGTTCACGAATTTCCACCTGCCCGGCTCGTCGCTGCTGATGCTCGTGAGTGCCTTCGGGGGGCGGGAGCGCGTGCTGAGCGCGTATGCCGAGGCGGTCAACCGGGGCTATCGCTTCTACAGCTACGGTGATGCCATGCTGCTGCGATAGAGCAGGAGGCCGTAGAATAGCCGCGTGACCAAGTTCCCCTACCACGAGTTCGACCTCTCCGACGTTCGGACGTACCCGCTGGCGTCGCGTCCAGGCAAGGCCAACCGCGAGGACTTCGCGACACCGTACACAAAGGGCGCGGGCGTGGGCCGGCTCGTGGAGAGCCTGCCCGGGATCCTGGGGAGCGCCGATTTCCGCGCGGTCGTGGCGGCCCTCCTGGCGGCACGGACTCGCGCGGGCGGCATCATCTGGGCGTTCGGCGCTCATGTCATCAAGACGGGCCTGGCGCCGGTGCTGATCGACCTGGCCGAGCGGGGGTTCGTGTCGGCCCTGGCGACCAACGGGGCCGGCATCATTCACGACTTCGAAATCGCGCTCGGCGGATCGACGTCGGAGGATGTCGATGCCGCGCTCGGACCCGGCCGCTTCGGCATGGCCGACGAGACCGGACGGCTGCTGAACCAGGCCATCAACGACGGCGTCGCGCAGGGGCAGGGGATCGGCCAGTCGGTCGGACGCTACCTCCTCGCCTCGGCCCCGCCGCACGCCGACCTGAGCCTGACCGCAGCTGCGGCGCGGCTGGGCATTCCCCTGACGGTGCACGTGGCGCTGGGCACCGACATCATTCACATGCACCCGGCCGCGTCGGGAAGCGCCATCGGCGAGGGGAGCCTGCGCGACTTCCGGTACTTCGTGGCGAACGTGGCGCGCCTCGACCACGGGGTCTTCCTGAACTGCGGCTCTGCGGTCGTACTGCCCGAGGTCTTCCTGAAGGCTGTCGCCCTGGCGCGCAACCGCGGGATTCCGCTCGCCGGGCTGACGACGGTCAACCTCGACTTCGTGCGGCTCTACCGGCCGCAGACGAACGTCGTGTCGCGCCCAGCCGCCGGCACGGGCGGCCGCGGCTACAGCCTGGTCGGCCACCACGAGATTCTGATCCCGCTGCTGGCCGCCGCGTTGATCGAGGCATCGTGAGCAGATCCATCAGACGAGGTGAAGCATGATTCGTGCACGGCAGTCCTTCAGGCATCTGACACTGTTGCTCGCGTCGGTCGTGGCCGTCTGTCTGCACGGCACCATCGGGGCGCAGACTCCCGCGACGCGCCCGATGACGTTCCTCGACATGCAGCTGATGAAGTCCTTCGGGTCGCCCGCGGTGAGTCCCGACGGGCACTGGTTGCTCTACACCGTCTCGACGCCGGACTGGAAGGAGGCCCGCTCGCAGACCGACATCCACCTGGTGTCGCTGCGGCAGGGCCTGCCGTCAACGAAACAGATGACCTTCACCAGGGAGAAGAACGAGACCTCCCCCCAGTGGTCTCGTGGCGGCCGCTTCTTCGTGTTCGCGTCGAACCGCGACGCCCCGGCCAGCGCGGGCTCGCAGAACCAGCTCTACCTCATGAGGCCCGACGGCGGCGAGGCGCGGCGCATCACCGACGCCAAGGACGGCGTCTCGACGTTCGCCTTCAGCCGGGACGGTCGGTGGCTGGCGTTCAGGGCCGGCAAGTCTGGCGAAGAGCAGCTCTATCTGCTGCCCGTCTCGGGCATCGACTCGGCCAAGCCGGATCAGCTCACGAAGCAGGCAGCGGGTATCGGAGCCTGGCGGTGGGCGCCCGGCAGCGCCCGCATCTACTTCGTCGGCCCCGAGAAAGCCGACGCCGACGAGAAGGCGCGCCGCGAGAAGAAGTTCACCGTCGATATCCGCAACGCTGAGACGCCCCTCGCGAGCCTCTGGGCCGTGGACCTCGACCCCCGGCAGACCGCGCAACTGACGAAGGACCCGACCATCACCGTGGCCGACTTCACCGTGTCCGACGATGGGAAGTGGGTCGGGTTCCGCGGGATCTCGGCCGACCGCTACAGGCGTAACGTCACGGAGCAGAACATCAACAGCAACCCGTACCTGCTCGAGGTGGGGACCGGCCGGATCGAACAGCTGCAGAACAATGCCGAGGTCGGCGAGAGCGGAGTGAGCTTCTCGCCGGACAGCCGGTGGATCGCCTTCTCGGCTCCTGACGACCTGACGCAGTACAGCATGAAGAACCAGCGGGTGTACGTCCGGGCCGTCGACCAGCCCGGCGCCGCGTGGCGCAAGCTCGGGGCCTCCTTCGACGGAGACGTCTCCGTCGGTTTCTGGTCGGACGACGGCGGGACGATCTACTTCAACGACGGCATCAGGGCCACGAACCAGTTCCTGGCTCTCGACGTCCGGAAGGACGCCGTGCGGCAGCTCACCCGCGAACAGGCGTCCCTGTCGGTGGATCGCGACGATGACAGCGGCGTGCTGCTCATCACCTACAGCGACGGGAAGACGCCATCGACGCTTTACACGGCCCCCTCGATCGACCAGGTCGCGGACCGCGCGTCGTGGACGCAGCTGACGGACGTGAATCCCGAGGTCCGCGGTTTCGCGCTCGGCGAGCAGGAAGAGATCACCTGGACGTCGAAGGACGGCAAGAAGGTCGGCGGCGTGCTCGTGAAGCCGGTGGGCTACACGCCGGGCCAGCGCTACCCGCTCATCGTCGCGATTCACGGCGGTCCAGCGTCGGCCGACGTGCTGGGGTTCAACGGCGGCTACGGCTCTCAGGTGTACGCCGGTGCAGGCTACATGGTCCTGCGGCCGAACTACAGGGGGTCCACCAACTATGGTGAGGCGCACAAGACCGGCATCGTCGGCAACTACTTCGCGCCGGGATTCGATGACATCATGACCGGCGTCGACTACCTGATCGCGCAGGGGCTGGTCGACGGATCGAAGATGGGCGCGCTCGGCTGGAGCGCGGGCGGCCACTGGTCGAACTGGATCCTGACGCACACGGATCGGTTCAAGGCCATCAGCTCCGGTGCCGGCACGTCGAACTGGATCTCCATGTACGCCCAGAGCGACGTCCAGCGGAACCGCCAGTTCTACCTCGGCAACAAACTGCCGTACGACGACTTCGACGCCTACTGGGGGCAGTCGCCGCTCAAGTACATCAAGGCCGCGAAGACGCCGACGATGATCCACGTGGTCGAGGGAGACCCGAGGGTGCCGAGTCCGCAGTCCGTCGAGCTGCACATGGCGCTCAAGAAGCTCGGCGTGCCGACGGAGCTGTTCATGTATCCGGGCGCGAGCCACGGCATTCCGGACCCGCGCAACCGGCTCGTGAAGGCCGTGGCCGAGAAGGCCTGGATGGACTTCTACGTGCGGGGCATCGGGAAGACGTTCGAGTGGGCGTCCGTGCTCGAGACGCTCGAGGAGCCCAAGGCGGAGAGGAAACGCCCGTAGGGCGCGTTCCACAACCGAGCGGGCGGCGACGGGACCCGCGCGGGTTGAGCACATCGGAGAGCCGGATGGGACAGCGCGCAGCCTTTGACAACGAGCGGTACCTCGAGGAGCAGTCGCAGGCCATCGTCGATCGCTTCGAACGGATCGGCGGCAAGTTGTACCTCGAGTTCGGCGGCAAGATGGCGTTCGACTACCATGCCGCCCGGGTCCTGCCCGGCTACGACCCGAACGTCAAGATCCGCCTGCTCCAGAAGCTGCGCGACCGGGCCGAGATCCTGATTTGCATCTACGCCGGCGCGATCGAACGCAAGAAGGTCCGCGCCGACTTCGGCGTGCCCTACGACGTCGACGCCATGAAGCTCATCGACGACCTGCGCGAGTGGGGGCTGCTCGTGCGGGCCGTCGTCGTCACGCGGTTCGACGGTCAGCCGTCCGCCCGCGTGTTCCAGGCCCGGCTGGAGCGCCGCGGGATCCGGGTCTACACCCACGCGGCCACGCGCGGGTACCCGACTCACGTGGACCAGATCGTCAGCGCGGAGGGGTACGGCGCGAACGAATTCATCGAGACGGAACGCCCGATCGTCGTCGTCGCCGGACCGGGGCCCGGCAGCGGAAAACTGGCCACCTGCCTGTCGCAGCTCTACCACGAGCACCGGGCCGGCCGGCACGCGGGGTACGCGAAGTTCGAGACGTTTCCCATCTGGAACCTGCCGCTCAAACATCCCGTGAACGTCGCGTACGAGGCGGCGACCGTGGAGTTGAAGGACATCAACCAGATCGATCCGTTCCACCTGGCGGCGTACGGGGCGCAGGCCGTCAACTACAACCGGGACATCGAGGCGTTCCCGCTGGTGTCCCGCATCATGGAGCGAATCGCCGGGCGCTCGGTCTCGTACCGCTCTCCTACGGACATGGGCGTGAACCGCGCCGGATTCGCGATCGTGGACGACGAGGCGGTCCGCGCGGCGGCGGGGCAGGAAGTGATCCGGCGCTACTTCCGCTACGCGTGCGAATACGCCGTCGGCCTCGTTGAGCGTGAAGACGCGGACCGTGCCGCGCTCCTGATGAACGAACTCGGCCTGTCGCCCGAGGACCGCCACGTCGTCGGCGCCGCGAGAGCCGCGGCGGCCCGGGCCGAGGCCGGCGGGCTCGGCCACGACGGCGTGTCGTGCGGCGCCGCCATCGCGCTGCCGGACGGCACGATCGTCACGGGCCGCAACTCGATGCTCATGCACGCGGCGTCGGCGGCCGTGCTCAACGCCGTCAAACACCTGTCCCGGATTCCCGACGAGATCCACCTGCTCACGCCAGACGTCATGGCCTCGATCGCGGGCATGAAGAAGGACGTGCTGAAGATGAAGGCGGTGAGCCTGGATCTCGACGAGACGCTCATCGCGCTCGGGATCAGCGCCGCGGCCAACCCCGCCGCGAAGGCGGCCGTGGCCCGCCTCACCCAGTTGACCGGCTGCGAGTTTCACACCACGCACCTGCCGACGGCGGGCGACGAGGCCGGGCTTCGGCGCCTGGGCGTCAACGTGACCGCCGACCCCACGTTTGCCAGCCACGCCCTGGTGATCAGCTGAGACGGCGCCCCCGGGGAAGGCCAGGATCGTCCGGCCGCACCGGAGCGATGCCGTGCGCGGGAGACCCAGCGAAGCTTCGCCTCAAACCGCCAAGGGCCAGCGTTCGACGTCGTCATTCCCGCGAACGCGGGAATCCAGGACTGGACCCCCGCCTCCGCGGGGGCGACGAACGACGTGCTTCATTCACCAAGACCAGGCCCATTGGAGATGTCTGGTGGAACGGCGCTCCGGGACTTCCGGGACTGGGCGGCCTGGCGCCTCTCGCCGCGCCCCTGCTAGAATGGAGTGTCCTGCCGGTGTAGCTCAGCTGGTTAGAGCACGCGGCTCATATCCGCGGAGTCCGGGGTTCAAGTCCCTGCACCGGCACCAGATTCGAGAGGGGTCGCGCGTCCCGATGTGCGACCCCTCTTTGTCTTCCGGGCCGCGTCCGGGCGTGCGCCACCGTCCGAGGCACGGCTTCAGCGAGCCGCGATCCATGCCCGGCACCCTCGACCTCGTCCGGCGGGCCATCCAACGCGACGGCCTCATTCCGCCCGGGTCACGGGTGCTGGCGGCCGTGTCCGGCGGATCCGATTCGGTCGCCCTGCTGCTGGCGCTTCGGGACCTGGCCCTCCCGTTGTCGTTCGAGATCGTCGGGCTCGCCCACCTCAATCACCATCTGCGAGGGGCCGAGAGCGACGCGGACGAGGCGTACTGCCGGGCGCTGGGTTCGCTCCTCGGTCTGCCGTGCGCCGCCGGCCACGCGGAGGTCCGCCGCGATGCTGCCGCCGCGCGCGTCTCGATCGAAGTCGCCGCGCGCCGCGCCCGCTACCGGTTCCTGGAGCAGGCCGCCGCGGCCACTGGCGCCGACCTCGTGGCGACCGGGCACACGCGGGACGATCAGGCCGAAACCGTCCTCCTCCAGCTCTTCAGGGGTGCCGGGCGCCGCGGGCTGTCTGGCATTCCTCCGCGCCGCGGCCGATTCATCCGCCCCCTGCTCGACGTCGGGCGCGCGGAGTTGCGCGCCTTCCTGGCCGACCGGGCCGTCGACTTCCGCGAGGATTCGACCAACGCGGATCGTTCGATTCCGAGGAACTGGATCCGCCACGATCTGATTCCGCTGCTCGACTCCCGCCTGGGACGGAACCTCACCGCGACACTCAGCCGCCAGGCGCGGCTCCTGCGCGACGAGGACGCCCTGCTGGATTCCCAGGCTGCCGACGCCCTGACCGTGGTCGTGCAAAGTCGCGGGCGGGATCGGTGGTTGCTCGAGTCTGCGGCATTGCGCCGCCTGCCTCGGGCGCTCGCCCGACGCGTGCTGCGCCTCGTGACTGAATCGCTCGGCGTCCAGCCCAGGCCCGGTACCAGACAGATCGAAGCGGTGCTCGAGATGGCTGAGGACGCGTCGGCGCCGGCGGCGGCCGATCTTCCGGGGCTCCGTGTGGAACGAAACGGCGAAAGCGTTGTCTTACTAAGTAGGGAACGGCGTCGTGTCGCCCCGGCCCCCTCCTTCCGATACGATTGGCAGGTTCCCGGACGTTTGGTGGCAGCGGATCACGGCTTTGCGCTGGAGGCGCGACAAATGGAAGCGCCCGTGCAACCGACTGATTTAAAAAGGCTTGCGCGTGATCCATTCGTCGCCTATATCGACGCAACCGCGGCCGCGAACGGTCTGAGCGTGCGTTCTCGCTGGCCGGGTGACGCGTTCGTGCCCCTGGGGATGCACGGCCGGAAGAAACTGCAGGACGTCTGTGTCGACAGGAAGGTGCCGCGGGCCTGGCGGGACCGTCTGCCCGTCGTCGTGGATCGCGACGGCAGGATCCTCTGGGTCGCCGGCGTCGTGCAGAGCGAGCACGGCAAAGTCACGGATCGCACGCAAAGCGTGGTAATCTTAAGACTTAGCCGTCTGGGAGACTGGGTGTGAATTCCACCGCAAGGAGCCTGCTGTTCTGGCTGGTGCTGGTCGTCGTCGGCGTGCTCGTCTGGAATTTTTCGACGACGTTCCAGGCACGCGACAAGACCGTCACGTTCAGCGATTTCATGTCCTGGGTCGATTCGGGGCAGGTTGCCGAGGTGACGATCGCCGGCAACGAGATCAGCGGAACCACGAAGGCCAACGAGCTGTTCCGGACCTACGCGCCGCCGCAGTACGAGGGCCTCGCCAACAAGCTCGTGGAACGCAGCGTCGCCATCACGGCGAAGGAACCGGCCGCCAGCCCCTGGGCCACCCTCCTGTACTCGTGGGCGCCCATCCTGCTGATGATCGGCTTCTGGGTCTTCTTCATGCGCCAGATGCAGAGCGGCGGCAACAAGGCGCTCTCGTTCGGCAAGTCGAAGGCGAAGCTGCTCGCGAGCCAGCAGAAGAAGGTCACCTTCAAGGACGTCGCCGGCGTCGACGAGGCCAAGGAGGAGCTGCAGGAGATCATCGAGTTCCTGCGCGAGCCGCAGAAGTTCCAGAAGCTCGGCGGGCGCATCC
>CAYZYG010000039.1:0-41800 GCA_964481395.1 uncultured Vicinamibacterales bacterium | reverse complement strand
TTTTTGGCGAATCGGCAGGCGGACAAAGCGTCCTCGCGTTGTTTGCGTCGCCACTCGCGCAAGGACTCTTTCACAGGGGCATTGCGGAAAGCTCGTACGGCATTCCAAGCCACACGCGCGCGAAAGCGTTGGAAGCGGGAATCAACGTTGCCGACGCGGTGGGCTTGAATGGCGCGGACGCGACATTAGAGGAATTGCGCGCGGTGCCTGCCGAAAAATTCGCGCCGTTGAATCAAAAGAACATGACGCTTGCGCCCAGCTTTGTTGTCGGCGATGCCGCGCTGCCGGAACCGATTCTCGAAACTTTTGAAAAGGGCAAACAAGCGCCGGTACCGCTCATCATCGGCAGCAACAGTGACGAAGCGACCGTTGCGGAAGCATTCGGCATTGATCCTGCCGATCTCATCAAACAATTGGGGCTTTTGCGAATCGCAATCAAGCCGCTGTATCCGGGTGTCAACGATGTCCAACTTCCGTGGAGGGTCGAACCATGCGCCGCAACCTCACCCGGGCCGCCACTCACGCCTCAGCCGCCGTGCTGCTGGGGGCGACCCTGTCGGCGTGCGACATCACCATCGGATCCGCCGAAGTCACGGTCAAGGAAGAGAAGCGGTTCACCGTGAGCGGATCCTCGACCCTCGACCTGAGCACGTTCGACGGCTCGATCCGCGTCCGCGGGTGGGACCGCCCAGAAGTGCTGGTCGAGGTCGTGAAGCGGGGGCGGGACCAGGCTATGGTGGATCACATCACCGTGACCGCGACCCAGACAAACGGCACGGTCCGCATCGATGTGCCGCGCCCGGCCATGAGCGAGCCCATCAACTGGGGCACCTCGCCCAGTGCCAGCCTCGTGGTGACGGCTCCCATCGAGTCAGCCATCGTGGCGCGCAGCGGCGACGGATCGATCACGCTGGAGCGGTTGGCGGGGACGATCGAGGTGAGGACGGACGACGGCAGCATTCGCATGAACGAGGTGAAGGGTACGGTGACGGCCCGGACGGGGGACGGATCGATCCGTGCCGAGGATTTCGAAGGGGCGGCTGATGTCGAGACCGGCGACGGCAGCGTGGGAATCGAGGGCATTCTCCGCCGCCTGCGCCTCGACACGCAGGACGGGTCGGTGCAGGTGAGGCTCCGCGACGGCAGTGCGATGGATGCGGACTGGTCCGTGACGACCGGGGACGGCAGCATGCGGATCGAGCTACCCGACTCGTTCAGCGCTGAGCTGGATGCGCGCAGCGGCGACGGACGTGTCGTGGTCGACCTGGCTGGCAGAACGGCGGAGCGGGCCGAGCGCGAGGACCCGGAACGCGCCGAGCGGTCGCACGAACAGCGACGATCGGCCCGCCTGACGCTCGGATCCGGCGGCCGGACGCTGACGCTGCGGTCAGGCGACGGAACGATTACGGTCCGGAGGCGATAGGCACGCGGAGACCCGGGAAACACACAGAGGCGCTGCGTGCATCGCGAAGCCGTCTGATCTGTTTCATGCCCCGTGATTCGAGCAGGTTGCCCAAGCCAGCGGCTTCCGCCGGGCCGTGGCCCGCTGCTGGCCCCGCGCGGTTTCGAGCCCCCCTCCTTCCTCCTTCCTCCTTCCTACTGTCTACTGTCTACTGTCTACTTCTGTCTTCTGTCGTCTGCCTTCTGTCTCCTGACTCCTGACTCCTGACTCCTGATTCCTGTCTCTGACCCCCTCCCTGTCTGGGCTCCGGAGCCGCGTACACCGTCCGATCCTCTACTCCCGCCTCCGCGAAGGCATCGCGTCGCTCGCGGCACTTGCTGCAGAGCCCGCAGTGCGTGCTGCCCCGCGGGTTCATGCACGACAGCGACCGCTCGAGCGGCACGCCGAGCTCCACGCCCAACCTGACGACATCGGCCTTGTGCAGCCTGGCGAACGGCGCGTGAATGGCTACGCGGTGGTCGAGCCCCAGCGACAGGGCGTGTCCCATGGCGTCGAAGAACACCGGCGTCGCGTCTGGAAACGGATTGCCCGCGAGCGGCCCGATGGCGATCTCGTGGATGCCGGCCGTAGCGCAGAACACCGCGGCTTTCGAGAGCAGCACGACGTTGCGGCCGATCAGGTAGACGTCCTCGTCCGGCGTGTCGTAGGCCGGCGGCGTGCCCTGCACCGCCCAGTGCGTCTGGCGATACACGTCGCGCATCGTGACCGCGAGGGAGACGAGCGGCCGGATGCGGCCGGCGAAGAGCGCCTGGCCGAGATCGCGCAGGATGGACCGCTCGGCTTCTTCCCAGGCAAGCCCGACGCTGACATAGACGGGCTGCACGGGGCGCAACTGCGCCTGCTGCGCGACGAGCACGACGCTGTCGAGGCCCCCGGAACAGAGCACGGCTACCGGCTCGGACGACTGCGGCATAAAATGGCCCCATGTACTCCGTGACCCGACGGATCGACTTCTGCTACGGTCACCGGCTCCTCGACTACGACGGCGTGTGCAAACACCCTCACGGACACAATGCCGTGGCCGAGATCGAGGTCCACAGCGGCGACCTGGATCCCCGCTGTATGGTCTGCGACTTCAGCGACCTCAAGCGCATCGTCAAGGGGTGGATCGACGAGACCATCGATCACAAGATGATCCTCCGCCGGGACGACCCGCTGGTCAAGCCGCTGCAGGACCTGGGCGAACCGATCTTCCTGGTGGACAGCAACCCGACCGTCGAGCACCTGGCGAAGGTGATCTACGACTACGCCGTCTCGCAGCACCTGCCGGTCAAGGCCGTCCGCGTCTGGGAGACGCCTTCGTCGCACGCTACGTATGAGGAATAACAGGGACCAGGGACCAGGGACCAGGGACCAGGGATCGGGGACCGGGGGCCGGTTCTGACTCGGCGCGTCCGGTCCCTCGACTTCGCTCGGGACAAGCGACCGCGCCCGACCGGGGACTTCGAATGGGGACTGGGGACCTTCACAACCGATCCCCGGTCCCGGGTCCCCGGTCCCTGTTCGAGTTTCCCATGCTGATCGTCTTCGATCTGGACGGGACGCTGATCGACACCTTAGAGGATCTGGCCTCCGCGGCCAGTCAACTGGCTGTCGAATACGGTGGCCAGCCCCTGGATCCTCCCCGCGTGGCACGCATGGTGGGCGAGGGTGCCCCGCTGCTGGTCGCTCGGGCTCTGGCGACGGCCGGATACGCTGAGGCGCCGCCCGGCGCGCTCGAGCGATTCACCGCGATCTACGCCCGCGTGATGCTCGACCACACCGCCGCGTACCCTGGCGTGGTCGCGCTCCTCGAGGGCCTTGTCGCGTCACACGACCTCGCGGTGCTGACGAACAAACCCGGTCGGCCCGCCGAGGCGACGCTCGATCACTGCGGCCTGTCGGGATTTCTCCCGCATCGTGTGTTCGGCGACGGCGACCTGGCTCGGAAGCCAGACCCGGCCGGCCTCCAGTGGCTGATCGCCCGGCAGGGGGTGTCGACGGGCGACACGCTCATGGTGGGAGACTCGTTCGTGGATCTCGAAACGGCCCGTCGGGCCGGCGTGCGCATCTGTCTGGCCCGATACGGATTCGGCTTCGCCGGCATTCCGCCCGGCGCGCTTCGTGGCGACGAGACCATCATCGACCACCCGCTCGATCTCCTGCGGCACGTGCCGTCCGGCGCATCGTAGACATCTTCGACGGGCTTCATCGAACCGAATGAAGCCCGGTGTTCGTCACCCCCGCGGAAGCGAGGGTCAGCCGTGCCCGAATCCCGGCTCCCGACCCCCGAATCCCGGGTACTATTCTCCGATGCTCTCCCCCGACACGTCCGCCTGGACCGGCGAAGGCGAGTTCACGAAAGTACTGCTCGATGTGATTTCCGGGATCGCCGACGTCGAGTTCCTGCGAGTCGAAGACGCCCCGTCGAGCCGGGCCGAGGCCGGGTACTGTTTCATCGCCAACGAAATCTACGTGGGATTCGGGACGCGGACCCGCCGGGAGCGCTACAGGCGTCTGTTCGTGCCGCTCGAGCGAACGGTCCGCGAGCGGGCCATGACGCTGGCTGATCTCGAGGCCGTGCTGACGCTCGACGAGCGCGTCGGGGCCCCGGACTACGTGGACGACGGCATGCTGCAGTACCTTCGGACCGAACGGATCGTGCCGCCTTACCAGACGAAGGGGTACAAGCTGGTCGAGCTGGTCCGGATCTATGAGGCTGCGGCCGGCGACGCCCCCGGGGTGGCTGCCGACCCCCCACGGAACGCATGACCGGGGAACGGAGGCCGGGAGGCGAAGAGCGGGCCCGCTTGCGCGGGAATGACGACGGAGCAACGTCGGCCTGTCCGTTCCGGCCGCAGGCCGCCGGTGGGCTCGCGCGAGGAGCCTATTGCAACGGTGTGAATCGGCCGAAAACCCGATGGAGCGCCGTACAGGCCCGACTTTCGTGTCGCTGACCGAATCCCTCATCGCCGCCGTCCTGCAGTCAAATGGGGACGGGCTCGTCATGCACGTCGGCGAGCGTCCGTACGTCCTGACGCCGTCAGGTCCCTCGAACCTGTCGGATCGGCCGCTCGGCGTCGAGGCGATGGCCAACGTCCTGTCCGATCTCCTGACGTCCGACGAGCAGCGTGCCTTGCGGGAACTCGGCGCCGTGGAGCGGGCCCTGCCCGTTCCCGATCCTGCCGGTGGCCGGTTCACCCTGGTCGCGGCCCGCGGGGGTGACGACATCTGGGTCGAGATTCGGCGCCAGCGGGTGCCATCGCCGGCAACGAGGGCGGAGGCGCCTTCGCTGCCATCCGGGCACCGGCCGAGGATGGCTCCGGCACACCCCGTCGTCGATCCACCTGTGCGCAGAACACCGGTCTCGCGAGCGACGCCGTCGCTGTCCGAGCCGGCCGTCCTGGCCACACCGGGTGTGGTCGCCAGCGTCCCGGCCTCGGAATCGCCGCAGGTCAACGCCACCACCACCCGTCTGACCACACCCCTACCGGACCGGGACAGTGCCGCCGTCGTCCTGCCCCTGGCCCGCAGCCCGATTCGGACCGATCCGCCACGCCTCACGCCCGGCGCGTCCGTGCGTCATCTCGGCGTCGGGCGCCTGTTGCGTACGGCCGCGGCCCGCGGCGCCTCGTCGTTCTACCTCATGGCCGGCGCCAGGCCATCCATCCGGATCGACGATGAGGTGCTGCCGCTGGAGAACGAGCCGGCGCTGGGGGCAGCCGAGGTCGAGGCGCTCATCCTCGAACTGGCGCCACCCGCAAGCCGGGAGGCGCTCGCCGGCGGGACGAGCGCCGAGTGGGTGTCTGAGCTGCAGGACGTCGGTCGCGTGCGCTGCGTGAGCTTCCGCGATCAACGCGGTCCAGGCGCGGTCTTCCGGCTCATCCCGTCACGACTGGCCTCGGCCGACCAGCTCGGTCTGTCGCGGGACATTCAGGCGCTGGTGGGCGAGCGAGAGGGCCTAATCCTGGTGGCCGGGCCGCGCATGAGCGGCAAGTCCACGCTGGTGTCGGCCTTCATCGACCTGGTCAACCGGACGCGTGCCGATTACATCATTTCCCTCGAAACCGAGATCAAGTTCATCCACGAGAACCGCAAGGCGGTGGTCAGCCAGCGCGAGGTCCGTGGTGATGCCGAGGGCATGCTCGCCTCGGCCCGGGCCGCGCTCAGGGAGAACCCGGACGTCCTGGTCATCGACGACCTGCGCACGCCGGATCTGATCGCCGCCGCCATCGAGGCGGCCGACTCCGGGCATCTGGTCATCGGGGCCGTCACGGCGCACACGGCCTCGGCGGCGGTCGCACGGCTCATCGAAACGTCTCCGTCGGATCGGCAGACGCAGATGGCGCTGGCCGCGGCCGAGACGCTGCGCGGCGTCGTCGCGCAGGCGCTGCTCCGCAAGTCCGGCGGCGGGCGTGTGGCGGCCCGTGAAGTCCTGCTGAACACGCCCTCGGTGGCCGCGCTGATCGCGGAAGGGAAGATCGGCCAGCTCCAGCCGGCCATCGAGTCCGGGCGCAAGTACGGGATGGTTCCGATGAACGACGCCCTGCTCGCGTTCGTCCAGAGCGGGGCCGTGGATGCCCGCGAGGCCTACCGGAAAGCCTACGACCGGATGGCGTTCCTCGAGCAGCTCCGCCGCGAAGGCATCGACACCTCGTTCGTCGAGCGGCTGGCGTAGGACGGGGAGAAGCTGGCGGTCATCAGTTGTCCCTGACTCCTGACTCCTCACTCAGAACTGAAAACTGAAGACTGACAACTGATCACTCCTCAGCCCTACCGCTCCACCAAATCCCCGATCGCCTCGACCAGCAACGCCAGGACCTGCTCGTCCGTCAGAGAGGCGATGCGGTTGCCGTCGGCCACCTGGCGTTCGTCTGTCTGGACCCGGTGTCCCCGTTCGCGGTTGATTTCGAGGACGACGGCCGGTGACGGTCCGGACGTGTCGAGACGGAGTTCCGCCCACGTGTGAGCGGAACGATCCGACGCCAGCCGGACGGACCGGCCCGGCGTGAGGACGCGGTAGGGATGTCCTTCCGCCGAGAGTGACTGGGCGACTGCCGTGAAGACGGGCACGGCGATCCCGGAGAGGAACGGTTCGTAGTCGCGCTCGGCCTGGACCGAGCGTTCGCGTTTTGCCGCCGCGGTCCGCTTGAGTTCGGCGAGCCGTTGTTGGACGTGCCTCTTGACGTGAGAGGGTTCGAGTGACATGAGCGTCTCAGTTCTCCGGCGGAATCGGCGGTGCGCACTGCACGACGCCGGCGGCCTCGAGCCGCTGGATTTCATCGGGCGTGAACCCGAGCGTGTGCTGGAGGATGGCGGCCGTCTGTTCGCCAAGCCTCGGCGGCGGCGAGCAGATCGCGCCCGGGGTGGCTGAGAGCTTCACCGGGACGCCGAGCTGCTGCAGTTCGCCCACGGTCGGGTGCCGCACCTGCTCCACCATGCCCCGCGCCAGCAGGTGGGGGTCGGCGAACACTTCGTTCAGCGTGCGAACCGGCGCGCAGGGCACACCAGCCGGCACGAGCCGCTCGACCCATTCCCGTCGCGTCCTCCGGGCGAGCACGCGCTCGAGCTCCGGACGGAGCGCGGCGTAGTTGACGACGCGAGCCCTGTTCGTCGCGAAACGTTCGTCGTCGGCGAGGGGGTCGAGACCGGCCATCGCGCAGAACGCGCGCCACTGCCCGTCGTTGCCGACGGCCAGGACGAGGACGCCGTCGGCTGCGTCGAAGGTGTCGTACGGCGCGATGCTCGGATGGCGGTTGCCCATGCGCCCGGGCGCATGGCCGGTGGTGAAGTAGATGCCGGCCTGATACGTCAGCAGCGAGGCGACGGCGTCGAGCAGGCTGACGTCGATCCGCTGGCCGACGCCCGTGCGTTCGCGGACGAGCAGCGCCAGGAGGATGCCCTGGACGGCCAGCAACCCGGCCGCGATGTCGGCGATCGCGACGCCCAGCCGGTACGGATCGCCATCCGCCGGTCCCGTGACGCTCATGAGGCCGCCCTCGGCCTGGGCGACCGCATCGTAGCCGGGCCGGTCCTTGTCGGGGCCGCTCTGCCCGTACCCCGTGATGGAACAGTAGATCAGGCGCGGGTAGCGCGCGGCCAGATCGCCATGACCGAGACCGAGAACCTCCAGTGTGCCCGGGGAGAAGTTCTCGACGAGTACGTCGGCCCGCTCGATCAGGCGATCCAGGATGGCCCTGCCTTCCCGGTGCTTGAAGTCGAGGGCCAGGCTCTCCTTGTTCCGGTTGAGGCTCAGGAAGTAGGAACTCTCGCCAGCGACGAACGGCGGACCCCAGGCGCGCGTGTCGTCGCCGCGCCCGATGCGCTCGATCTTGATGACGCGCGCGCCCATGTCGGCCAGCTGCATCGTGCAGTGCGGCCCGGCCAGCACCCGCGTCAAATCGAGCACCGTACAGCCGTCGAGCGGGCGTGCGGTCACGAGTCCCCGATCCTCCGGGCGATGGTCACCAGGTCGCTGACAAGGGCGTAGGCCGTCTGCACGAGCCCGCCGTCCATCTGGAAGATGCCCAACTCGCCGAGCACGTCCGTCCTGAGAACGAGCAGATTCTGCATGCCTCCCAGACGGGCCAGGGGGTCCTGCTCGTCGAGTTCGACCGGTTCGACGCGGCCGAATCCCCGGCCATCCCTCCGCTCTCCCGTGGCCACCAGGCGGAGGCGCCGCCCCCGCGCGGCTACCTTCGCGACATCGGCGCGGGTGATGCCACGGATCCCGGTCCTGGCGATCGCCGGCGGCGTCACGGCGCCGCGGAGCAGCACGTTGATCAGGGCGGCGGTCTTCGCGGCCGCGTCCCACCCGTCGATGTCGAACGACGGGTCCGCTTCGGCGATGCCGGCGCGCTGCATTTCGGCGAGCGCCTCATCGAACTCGCGGCCCTGCTCCATCGCGGTCAGGACGTAGTTGGTCGTACTGTTGATGACGCCGCGGAAGCCCGCGATGTCGGCGACGGGCAGCGTTTCCCGCACGAGATTGAAGACGGGGAAGCCGTCCATCACGGAGCCCTCGAAGAGGAACTCGCGCTTCGCCGCCTCCGCCACCGCGGCCAGCTCGCGGTACGCGAAGGCCACAGGGCCCTTGTTGGCCGTGACGACGTGCGCGCCCGCCCGCAGGGCGGTCGTCACGTGATCGATGGCCGGCTGCCCTCGCTCGATGTCGAGCACCGTCGTTTCGACGACGACGAGCTGCTGGAGGCGGCGACGCCGGAGATCGGTGGTCGCGTGCCTGATGAGATCGACGCCGGTGGCCGCCGGCGCGAGCGTGCGATCCGCGTCGATCTGGGACAGCGGCGCCAGGGAGTCTCCGCGTTCCGCCAGGCGCAGCGCGTGCTCGAGGTCGAGCCCGCGCCCGTCGAAGGCCGCGCCGTGCTGCCGCGTGGCGATGCCGACCACGCGCCAGCTCAGGCCGTGATCGCCGCGCAGACGAACCGACTTGTCCTGGAGCAGCCGGGCGAACCGCTGCCCGACGTTGCCGAACCCGATGAGCAGCAGGTCGAGGTAGACCACGGCCATTGATTGTAGACGAGGAGCCGGGGCTCGGGACCCGGGATCCGGGATTCGGTGCTGCACCGCACCGACGTCTGGGACGGCCCGCGCCAGGGACGGCCACCGACGCCCGATGCGACGATCAGCCCCGCCGGGCGGCGCCCTCTGCCGCCAGGGTCCCGAGCAGGTCGGCGACACGGTCGAGCGCGTCGCGCAAGTACGTCGTCTCGCTGCCGAAGCCGATGCGCAGGTAGCCGTCCATCCCGAAGTGATCGCCCGGCACGATGAGCACGCCCTTCTCGCGGCGCAGGCGGTCGACGAGTTCCGTCGAGTTGATCGGGTCGTGGTACCGCGCGTAGACGATGGCGCCGGCGTCAGGAGGCACGTAGCTGAAGCGATCGGGGTGCCGGTCGAGCCAGTCCGTGAGGACCGGGAGGTTGGTCCGGAGGATCCGGCGGGTGCGATCGAGAATCCGCTCGCGCACGGCCGGCTGCAGCGCCGTGATGGCCAGGCGGTCGCTGAGCGCCCCGGGGCCGATCGACGTGTAGTCATGGTGAGCCCACGTCGACGCCACCAGTTCAGGCGTGCTGACGATCCAGCCGATCCGCAACCCGGGGAGGCCGTAGGCCTTCGACAGGCCGCTCGTGATGATCACCCGTTCGTAGCGTCCCCAGATCGTGGGCGTTTCTACGCCGTCCACTTCCGCGCCGCGATAGATCTCGTCGGCCACGACCCATGCGCCGACGCGGCCGGCGGCGGCGCAGACGCCCTCCAGGAACTCCTCGCCGTAGCGGGCGCCCGTCGGGTTGTTCGGGTTGCAGATCACGATCACGCGCGTCCGGCTCGTCACCAGCGATCGGAGATGATCGAGATCCGCCACCCATCGCTTCGCCGATTCCGAGAAGCGCAGCGGCCAGGGCTTGAGCACGCCGCCGAAGCCCTCGGCCAGGCCGAGGGTCTGTCCGTAGTTGGGGACCATGATGACGACTTCGTCGCCGGCCTCGACGAGGTGCCACAGCGTGACGAAGTTCGCCTCCGACCCGCCGTTCGTCACCTCGACGTGGTCGGCTGTGGCGCCGGGGTACATCGCAGCGATGCGCTCCCGCAAGGGAATGGTCCCGTTCGACTGCGGGTACAGCAGCTCCTGCGAGAGCAGCGCAGCCCGATCCCCCGGGTCTGCCACGAGTTCCTCGACGCGCATCGGATGCACGCCGCTTTCGGACAGGTTGTAGTCCACCAAGTTCTCGTACGTGGACTGCATGCGCTCCATGGCGAACAACGGCACTCTCATGTTCTTCCCCCGGTCAACGGACAGCGCGTCAAGTGTACTCCACGCCGCTCGTCTGTGAGCCTCGAGGCGGGGATTGGGCATCGGGGATTGGTTCGGCCTGAGTCAGGACCACGAATGGGAACTGGGAACTCCACAACTGGTCCCCGATCCCCGGTCCCAGCTTCCCGGTCCCTGCCGTCAGGTATACTGCCCCCCGGCATGTCCGCCGCGCTCGTTCCCGATCTCGTACGCATCCCCGCCGGTCCGTTCGTCATGGGCGCGGATGATGGCCGCGCCAACGAGCGGCCTGCGCACGAGGTAACGCTCGGCGCGTATGCGATCGGTGCGACCGCGGTGACCAACGCCCAGTACCTCAGGTTCGTGCGGTCGACCGGACACCGTCCGCCCGGCGTCCACGAACTTCCGGCCATCGTCAGGCCGCTCCAGGAAATTCGCTTCCGGGAGTACGCGGCGCCTCTTGCATGGCTGAACGGCCATCCGCCGGTCCATCGTGACGACCACCCGGTCGTGCTCGTGACGTTCGACGACGCCCGCGACTTCTGCCGGTGGCTGTCGGCGGAGACCGGTCGGCCCTTCAGGCTGCCCACCGAGGCCGAATGGGAGAAGGCGTCGCGCGGCGGGCTCGCCGGCCGCCGCTACCCCTGGGGCGACGACATCGACGCATCCCGCGCGAACTTCCTCGCGAACCCCTCCTCGAAGCCGCGTCAGGGAACCTCGCCTGTCGGCGCATTCGCGCCGAACGGCTACGGCATGCGCGACGCGGCCGGCAATGCGTGGGAGTGGGTGTCCGACTGGTATCGGAGTGACTACTATCCGCAGAGCCCGGCCGAGAACCCGACGGGCCCGACGACCGGTGTCCTCCGGATCGTGCGCGGCGGATCGTGGACGAACGATGACGTGGACTACCTGAGGTGCGCGTTCCGGCATCCGGTGCCGCCCGACACGTATTCGTACAGCATCGGGTTCCGAGTGGTATGTGGGGAGACGTGACTTCGGTAGACAGTAGACAGTGGACAGTTGTTGGTAGACAGTAGAACCGACGTGTGGACGATACCCGAACGACGCGAATACCCGGAGCTGAACCGGGAAGAGCTGGCCCGCTATCACCGGCACATCATCCTGCCGGAGGTCGGCGAATCCGGGCAGCGGCGACTCAAGGCCACGCGGGTGCTATGTGTGGGTACCGGCGGGCTCGGATCGCCGGCATCCCTGTACCTCGCGGCTGCGGGAATCGGCACTCTGGGGCTCGTCGACTTCGACGTGGTGGAGTTTCACAACCTCCAGCGGCAGATCGTCCACGGCACGCCGGACGTGGGCAGGCCCAAGCTGCAGTCGGCGCGCGGCCGGCTTGCGGCCATCAATCCCGGTGTGAAGATCGAGCTGCACGACGGGCCACTCACGTCGGCCAACGCCCTTCGCATCCTGCGTGACTACGACGTCGTCGTCGACGGAACCGATAACTTTCCAGCCCGCTACCTGATCAACGACGCGTGCGTGATCCTGGGCAAGCCCGATGTCTACGGCGCCATCTTCCGTTTCGACGGCCAGGCGTCGGTGTTCGCCTCGCCGGGCGGGCCGTGCTACCGGTGCGTCTATCCCGAACCGCCCCCGCCTGGTCTGGTACCGTCCTGCGCCGAGGCCGGCGTGTTCGGCGCGCTGCCGGGCGTGATTGGGACGATTCAGGCGACTGAGGCCATCAAGCTCGCCCTCGGGATCGGCGACACGCTGACCGGGCGACTCCTGGTCTACGACGCGCTGCGCCTGCAGTTCCGTGAGATGCGCCTCCGGCGCGATCCCCGGTGCCCGGTCTGCGGTGATACGCCGACGATCCGGGAGCTCATCGACTACGAGGCGTTCTGCGGCGGCCAGCCTGCCCAGCCGATCCCGGCCGCGACCGACGCGTATCCAATGGAGATAGCCGTCGATGAACTGAAAGCGCGCCTCGACTGCGGAGAGCGCCCCACACTTGTTGACGTACGCGAGCATTACGAGCAGCGGATCGTGCACCTGCCGGGCGCCGTCTTCATGCCGATGGGCGAGGTGATAGCCAGGCAGCAGGAGCTCGATCCGGACGAGGAACTCATCATCTACTGTCACCACGGGGTGCGAAGCCTCAAAGTCGCGGCCTACCTGCGCCACGAGGGATACGGAAAAGCCCGCAGCCTGCGGGGCGGGATCGACGACTGGGCGCGGCGGGTCGAGCCGGGCATGGCCACGTACTGATGCTTGTGGGGGCCCGGGACCGGGGACCGGTTCTGCCCACGACACGGTCCTCCGCCCGATGATCTGACCCTGGCTGGTCCGATCCGACTGCCGAAGTCCGACTCCCGACTTCCGGATCTTGACCCCCTCCGGCACGTCCCCTAAAATAGGACTTGAGCGGTCGCATATGCCTACCCGCGGGGTCGGGATGAGTTGGCCGCCCGGGGTGCCACGGCCCGACCATGCTGAGACTGTCCAAGAAAACCGACTACGCCCTCATGGCCATGGCGCATCTGGCCGTCAAACCGGGTGCGTCGTCGTCTGCTCGCGAAATCGCCGAGGCCTATGACATCCCGGTGGAGCTGATGGCGAAGGTCCTGCAGCGTCTGACGCGCCGCGGGCTGCTGGTGTCGCAGCAGGGCACGAGAGGCGGATACCAGCTCGCGCGGGCGGCGGGCAGCATCTCCGTGGCCGATGTCATTCAGGCGATTGACGGTCCGGTCGCCGTGACGGCGTGCTCGACGCACGCGACGCGGTGCGGGCAGTTCGAGAAGTGCAACGTGCGAGACCCGCTGCGGCGGATTCGCGAAGTCATCGTCTCGGCGCTGTCGGAGACGACGATGAACGAGCTGGCGGCCGACGCGGTCGGCGGGCGGGCCGAGCCCGTCCGGCTCCTGGCCCTGCAGAGCCGCTGACACCGAGCGCGGGAACGCCCGCGGGGGACGGTGCGGCCGGTCGCCGCGCCACGAGGAAGACATGCTGAGGTTTCCGATCTACTTCGACAACCACGCCACCACGCCGGTCGATCCGCGGGTGGTCGAGACGATGCTGCCGTACTTCACGGAGCGGTTCGGCAATGCGGCCAGCCGGAACCACAAGTTCGGGTGGGAAGCGGAGGCCGCCGTCGAACACGCGCGCAAACAGATCGCGGATCTGGTCGGGGCGACGCCGAAGGAAATCATCTTCACGAGCGGGGCGACCGAGTCCGACAACCTCGCCGTGAAAGGCGCGGCCCACATGTACCGGGAGAAGGGCGACCACATCATTACGGTGGTCACCGAGCACAAGGCCGTCATCGACACGTGCAAGCGCCTCGAGAAGGAGGGCTTCCGTGTCACGTATCTGCCGGTCCGCAAGGACGGTCGCGTCGATCTGGATCAGTTGCGCGACGCGATCACGGACCGGACGACGGTCATTTCGATCATGGCTGCGAACAACGAGATCGGTGTGCTTCAGCCGGTGAAGGAGATCGGCGCGCTGGCCCGTGAGCGGGGGGTCCTGTTCCACACCGACGCCGTGCAGGCCGTCGGCAAGGTGCCCTTCGACGTGAACGAGCTGAACGTGGACATGGCGTCGATCACGGCGCACAAGATCTACGGGCCGAAGGGCGTCGGGGCGCTGTACGTGCGCCGGCGGAACCCGCGGGTCCTGCTGACGCCGATCATCGACGGTGGCGGCCACGAGCGGGGCATGCGGTCCGGCACGCTGAACGTGCCGGGGATTGCCGGGTTCGGCAGGGCCTGTGAGATCTGCCGCCAGGAAATGGCGACGGAAACCGCCTACGTGCGGGGGCTGCGGGATCGCCTCTACGCGAGGCTGACAGCCTCGCTCGACGAGCTGTACGTGAACGGGTCCATGGAGCACAGATTGCCCGGGAACCTCAACATCAGCTTCGCCTACGTCGAAGGCGAGTCACTGCTGATGGGCATCAACGACGTGGCCGTGTCGTCCGGGTCCGCCTGCACGTCGGCCAGCCTCGAGCCGTCCTACGTGCTCAAGGCCCTTGGTGCCGGTGACGAAATGGCGCATTCGTCGATTCGCTTCGGTCTCGGCCGCTTCAACACCGAGGAGGAAGTGGACTACGTGGCGGACAAACTCGTCAGCGTGGTCAGGAAGCTGCGCGAGATGTCGCCGCTCTACGAGATGGTGAAGGAAGGCGTGGACCTGTCGAAGGTCCAGTGGGCGACGGAATAGGGAGCAGGGACGATGGCGTATTCGGACAAGGTCGTTGACCATTTCAATAACCCGCGCAACGTGGGATCGCTGCCGAAGAGTGACCCGACCGTCGGCACCGGGCTGGTGGGCGCGCCGGAGTGCGGCGACGTGATGAAGCTGCAGGTCAAGGTGAACCCCGAGACCGGCGTCATCGACGAGGCGAAGTTCAAGACGTTCGGCTGCGGGTCGGCGATTGCGAGTTCGAGCCTGGCCACCGAGTGGCTGCGAGGCAAGACCGTCGACGAGGCGCTGGCGATCAAGAACACGGACATCGTGGCCGAACTGAGCCTGCCGCCAGTCAAGATCCACTGCTCCGTGCTGGCCGAGGACGCGATCAAGGCCGCGATCGCCGACTTCCGGCGGAAACAGAACGGCACGGCGGTGGCCGGCGCCGTCGAGCCCGTTCAACAGGCGAAGTAGGACCATGGACACGACTGCCACGAGCATCCAGATCACCGACGCGGCGGCGGCGCACATCAGAAAGCTGATGGCGAAGCAGAACATCACCGAGGGCGGGCTTCGCGTCGGCATCAAGGGCGGCGGCTGCTCCGGCCTCAGCTACACGTTCAGTTGGGAGAAGGAAGCCCGGCCCGGCGACGAAGTCGTCGAGGGCCCCGGCGGCGTGCGCGTGTTCGTCGACAAGAAGAGCCTGCTCTACTTGCGTGGCACGACGCTCGAGATGGACCCGGCGCTGATGGGGAAGGGCCTGCACTTCATCAACCCCAACGCCAAGTCGAGCTGCGGGTGCGGGTCGTCGTTCAGCGTGTAGCGGGGTGAGGTCGGGCCGGCCCGCCGGTCCTCCACATGACGTCAGGCCGGGTGCTTCCACGCCCCCAACCGGTCCGGCGTCGTCGAAGCCCCGCCGGGCGACCGGCGGGGTTTCCGTTTCCCGATGAGGGGTCGCCCCGGCAGGGCCGTGAGCGGCCTGGGGGCGGGCCGTCCCGCCAGGTGGGGCACGTTCATGAGCAGCGAGACATCGGCGGTTCCCGTTCAGCCATGCCGGCACTGCGGGACCCATGCGCCCGTCAGCGTGCATTTCTGTCCGCGATGCGAGAAGATCCTGACCCTCGGACGGCATGGCGACTACTTCCGGTTTTTCGGGCTCCCTCGCCGGCTGCAGGTCGACGGGCGCGATCTTGAGCAGCGCTTCAGGGCGCTCAGCCGCCAGTTCCATCCGGATTACTTCCACAACGCGTCCCCGACCGAGCGCCTGGCCAGCCTCGAGCGATCGTCGTACCTGAACGACGCCTTCAGGACGCTGCGTGACCCGATCGCGCGGCTCGAGTACCTGCTCAAGCTCGAGGGGCTCGCGCCGAAGGAAGCGCGCGAGGCGACAGCGGCCGTGCCGGCCGGTCTGCTGGAAGAGGTCTTCGAGCTGAACGAGGAGCTCGAAGCGATCCAGGAGATGCGTCTCGAAGGCGTCGGGGCCGACGTGATTGCCGCCCGCCTGGAGCAGGCGCGCCGGCCGGTCGAGTCGAAGCTCGAGGCGCACGACCGGCAGCTCGCCGACCTGGGGGAGCGGCACGACGCGCAATTCGACTCCGGGGACGCCGAGGGCAGACGCGCGACGCTCGGCGACCTGCGGACGCTGCTCCTCGAGCGCACCTATCTGACGAATCTGCTCTCGACCATCCGGCGGGAGATGGGCGGGGAGGACCCGGCGGGACCATGAGCAAGATCGTAGGGATCGATCTCGGCACCACCAACAGCCTCGTCGCCTGCGTGCGCGACGGCGTACCCGAGGTGATCGCCGACGAGTCGGGCGACCGCCTGCTGCCGTCGATCGTGTCGGTCGATGCGGCCGGGACGGTGTACGTCGGCCGGGAGGCGCAGCGGCGGCTGCTGACGGAGCCGTCCCGCACGGCGTACTCGGCCAAGCGGTTCATGGGGCGGGGTATCGAGGACGTCGCCGACGAGGCCCGGTGGTTTCCTTTCAGGGTGAGCGGACAACCGGGCGGCGTGGTGCACCTGCACCTCGGCGAGCGGGACCTGACGCCGCCGGAAATCTCCGGCCTCATACTCCACGAGCTGAAGCGCCGGGCCGAGGCGTTCTTCGCCCGGGAGGGCGACTTCGATCCCGACGTGGCGGCGGCGGTCATTACCGTGCCGGCCTACTTCAACGACGCCCAGCGCACGGCGACGCGCGACGCGGGGCGTCTGGCCGGCCTCGAAGTCCTGCGCATTATCAACGAACCGACGGCCGCATGTCTGGCCTACGGCCTCGACGCCAGGCGCGAGGGGACGATCGCGGTCTACGACCTTGGCGGCGGGACGTTCGATATCTCGATCCTGCGGATCGAGGAGGGGGTGTTCCAGGTCCTCTCGACGAACGGCGACACCCGACTCGGCGGCGACGACATCGACCGGTTGCTCGTCGAGTGGGTCATCGCCGATCTCGGCCTCGATCCTGAGGCGGAGGCCGAGGCCGTCCAGGCTGTCAGGAAGGCCGCCATCCAGGCGAAGTGGGACCTCTCGGAGTTCGAGGAGACGGAGATCCGCGTCGAGCGGCTGCCCGGGCGCAGCGAGGGCTACCGCCGGCGCGTGACGCGGGACGAGTTCGAGCGTCTGATCGCCCCGATTGTCGAGAGGACCCTTCGGCCCTGCCGCCTGGCGCTCGAGGACGCGGGACTGCGAACCGATCAGATCGACGAGGTCGTGCTCGTCGGCGGATCGACGCGGATCCCGATGGTTCGGCGCGAGGTGGCTGCGCTTTTCGGCCGCACGCCGCACACGGATCTGAACCCGGACGAAGTGGTCGCCCTCGGAGCGGCGGTGCAGGCTGATATCCTCGTGACCGGGCGGCGCGAGATGCTGCTGCTCGACGTCACGCCGCTCTCGCTCGGGATCGAGACCATGGGCGGGATCACCTCGAAGATCATCCTGCGCAACTCGACCATTCCCGCGAGCGGAAGCGAGATGTTCACGACCTTCGTCGACAACCAGACGGCCGTCGACATTCACATCGTGCAGGGCGAGCGCGAGATGGTCGCCGACAACCGGTCGCTCGGCCGGTTCAAGCTGAGAGGCATCCCGCCGATGCCTGCGGGGCTGCCGCGCATCCAGGTCCGGTTCCAGATCGACGCGAACGGCATCCTCAGCGTGTCGGCCCGCGAGCTCAGAACGGACATCGCGCAGGCGATCGAGGTCAAACCGTCGTACGGCCTGACGGACGAGGAAGTGGAGCGCATGCTCCTCGAGTCGTTCGAGCACGCGCAGGAGGACGTCGACGCCCGGATGCTCATCGAGGTGCGCAACGAGGCCGAGACGATCATCGCCGCGACCGAGAAAACGCTCAGGCGCCCCGACTTCGCCGAGATCGCCCGCGAGATGCTCGCGCCGGGAGAGGTGTCGGTCGTCCAGGGGGCGCTCGACGACGTGCGCGCGGTCATGGCCTCCGGCGACCGGGAGCTCATCGCGGGGCGTTCGGCCACGCTCAACCAGGCCACGCGGCACCTGGCCGAGGTGGTCATGAACTGGACCGTGCAGCGCGCCCTCGCCGGGCGGGACGCGGTCGACGTGCAGGCCAAGGGACGGTGAGCATGAAGGTGACCTTCATCATCGACGGTGAAGCGCGAACGCTCGACATCGACGTGGCCGCCATGCCCCACAGCCATCATGGGCTGCCGGGATCGCTGCTGGACATCGCGAAGAACCATGGCATTCCCCTCGAGCACGCCTGCGGCGGCAGTTGCGCCTGCACGACGTGCCACGTGATCGTCCGAGAGGGCGCCTCGAGGTTGAGTCCGATGGAAGACGACGAGGCCGACCGTCTGGAGACGGCGTGGGACGTGACGCCTCATTCCCGGCTCGGCTGCCAGGCTGTCGTTCGGGGCGATGTGGTGTGCGAGATTCCGATGTATACCCGGAACTACGTTCAGGAGGGGGGAGGCATCCAGCTTGGGAAGGCCGACCGCGCCCGCCGGAGCGAGGAGGTGCCGTCGTGAAGTGGACCGACTCGGAAGACATCGGCATCGCGCTCTTCGACAGGTTCCCGGACGTCGATCCGCTGACCGTTCGCTTCACCGACCTGCGCCAGCGTGTCCTCGATCTCGACGGGTTCGACGACGACCCGCACGCGTCGAACGAGCCGAAGCTCGAAGCCATCCAGATGGCGTGGTACGAGGAGTGGAAGGACGCGACGGGCGCCTGAACCGGAAGCGCCCGGACGTTGGGGGCCGGGGACCGGGGATCGGGGGCCCGTTCTGTCAGCGATAATCAGGCCCGGAGTGATTTCCCGCCTCGGCCGAGTCTCAATCACTCCGGGAGTGATTGAGGGAAACCGGCTCGACGCCGGGGGGAGGCGTCTAAACCACCGATGCGCACGGCACTGGTCGTCCTGCTCGCCCTGGCGATCGGCCTCCAGCCGGTACTCGTGTGCGCGGACGCGCAGACCCAGACGTCAGGCGGGAACCCACGGCCACCCGATCAGAAGTCGCCGCCCGAGACCCGGCCCTCCGTCGAGGCCCTTGGCCTCTCGCTTGATCGCATCAAGCGTGAACTGGGCGACCGGCCGGCAACGCCGGATGAGAACGGCCTGAAACTCGACTTCTACGTCGAGGTGTTCGCGCTGGCTCCGCCCATTCCGATCTTCCAGCCGGGCGAGCTCACGACGGGCCCGGTGCCCTGGGGCGCCCCGACCCACGCCGACATCCTGAACGTCGTCACGCCGCAGGCATTCAGGTCCCCGACGGTCCCCATCAGTTCCCTTGCGATCATGGGCATCGCGAAGCTCATCCAGATGGAAGCCGACCGTGCGAAGCGCCGGAAGGCGGAGGAGGAGCGCCGGAAGCGGAACGAAGAGCTCAGGAAGAAGTACCCGTATCTGGTTGCGGAGCCTAAGAAATCAGGCGACGGGCGATAGCCGACAGGCGGCAGGGTAGTAGCCTCGCGCTGACCGCGCGAGCAGCGCTATCTTTGCGCTGCCCCGATGGCGTCGGCGAAGAGGGCGGCCGTGCGGGCGATGCGCGGTCCCGGGACGACGAGTTCGCCGCCGTACAGCAGCACGACCTTCCCGTGTCTGACCGCCGGAACGCCAGCCAGCGGCTTCCAGACGGCACGCTCGGCCGCTACGGCCGCCTCCGAGGGTCTCTCCTGGTAGTGCAGCTCGATGATGACCTCCGGGGCCCGCGCGAGAATCGCCTCGAGCGTGACATCGACAGACTCGCGCTTCACGTCGGCAAAGACGTTCTCGCCGCCGGCGCACTCCAGCAGGTCGTGGAGGAAGCCGTACCCGCCGCTCGCGCGGATCGAGCGCAGCGATCCAGCCTCGCGGCCGATCACCAGCAGCACACGGGGCCGCGCGCGGCCTGTCGCACGGTCTCTGACCGCCTTGAGGTCATCGTTCAGCGTTCTGGCCAGGCGCGCCCCAGCCTCGGTCATCCCGACGCGCGCGCCGAGATCACGCATGAGCTGCGGAATGGCGGCGAGGTCGCCGTGCCGGTACACGAAGGTGGGGATCCGCGCGCGGTCGAGCTGGGTCCTGAGGTCGTCCTGACTGGCGTAGATGACGACCAGATCGGGTCGCAGCGCGATGATGCGCTCGACGTCGGGATCGATGAGCGCGCCGACACGAGGCAGACGGGACACCTCGGGCGGAAACGTGTCGTAGCTGCTGACGGCCACCACACGCGGCCCGGCGCCCATCGCGAAGAGCATCTCCGTTACCGACGGCACGACCGAGACGATCCGCTGGGGTAGGGATCCCTGGAAGGCCAGACCAGGGGAGCCCAGAATCGTGACCGATGCGAGAAGCCCGGCAAGAATGCCAAGGGCTGGCAGTCGGACACCAGCGGGGATCCGCGACCACGCGTGGCTGAACTGGTCCCCGGTCCCCGGTCCCCGGTCCCTGCCTACTTCGCCCTGACCAGCAGCCATAGAAAGAACGGTCCTCCAATCACCGCCGTGATGATGCCGACCGGCAGCTCCAGCGGCGCGAGCAGCGTCCGAGCGACGAGATCGCAGAGCACGAGGAACGCGGCCCCGAACAGCGCGGCCGAGGGCAGCACGATCCGGTGGTCCGCCCCGACGATGAGCCTCACGAGGTGAGGCACGATGATGCCGACGAACCCGATCGGCCCGCCGAGTGAGACCGCCGCGCCCGTGGCCAGCGAGGCGCTGAAGAAGGCCAGCTGCTGCGCTCGATGGACGTTGATCCCGCGCGCCGATGCCGCGTCCTCGTCCAGACTGAGCAGGTTCAGCGCGCGCGGCTGCCAGGCGAACGCCGCGAACGCCGCGGCGAACAGCGGCAGTGCCGCGACGATGGGCGAGTAGCCCGCGACGTCCAGGTTCCCCATCAGCCACCTCATCGTCCGCAGCGCCTCGCCCGGGTTGGCGATGTACTGGATGAAGAGGATGATGGCCGAAAAGAAGGAGTTGAGCGTGACGCCGGCCAGCAGCAGCACGTTGGTCGAGAACCGGCGCTGGTGCGCCCGCGCCAGCGCGTAGACGATGGCGACGGCGAAGAGCGAGCCGGCGAAACTGGCCGCCGTGATGGCCGAGACGCCGAACAGCGATGCGTTCAGCCCGAGCGAGATGGCGAGCATGGAGCCGAGCGCGGCCCCGGCGGAAACGCCCAGCGTGAAGGGCGTGGCCAGCGGGTTGCGGAGCAGCGCCTGCAGGACGACGCCCGCGGCTGCGAGGGCCGAGCCGACCAGTGCCGCCGCCAGCGTCCGCGGGAGGCGGGCGATGAAGAAGATCTGCGCATCGACGTTGTCCGCGAACGGCACGCTCCCGCTGAACGCCCGCAGGAGACTGATGCGCGTGCTGCCGACCAGCGGCGCACCGAGGATGGCCGCGAGCGCCGTCACGCCGAACGCCACGCTCCAGAACGCGAGCCGGCGGCCTACTCGGACGTCGGTCGAGCGGATCCGGCGCAGGACAGTCATGGCTCGGCTGTCACGTGGTCGCTGTTGGCCGCGCTTCGAGCCAGTGGAACGACCGTGAGGCGTCCCAGCCGCTCGTGCGGCCGTACCTCAGCGTCCACGCCGTACAGCGCGCGGATGGACGCCGTCGTCAGTGTGGATGGCGTCGGTCCAGCGGCCTGGATTCGCCCGTCCCGGACGAGCACCAGCGTTCGACAGAGCGCCGCAGCGAAATTCAGATCGTGCGTGGCGACGACCAGCGTCAGGCCGCGTTCCCGGTTGAGTCGGGTGAGCAGGGCCGCGATGTCGATCTGGTAGCCCAGATCGAGCGAGGCCGTCGGTTCATCGAGCAGCAGGATGGCGGCCTGCTGTGCGAGGGCGCTCGCGATGACCGCGCGCTGCTTCTCTCCGCCGGAGAGCGTGGCAAAGACGCGGGACGCGAGATGCGCCGTACCCGTCGCGTCGAGGGCTTCGCGGGCGATGGCGAGATCCCCGGGCCCTTCGAGCGCGAACGGACCCAGGTGGGGATACCGGCCCATGAGCGCGACTTCCAGCACCGAGTAGTCGAACGTCAGGTGCGTTTCCTGGGGCACGAACGCCAGGCGGGCTGCGAGCGCCCGCCTGGAGAGGGAGGCAAGGCTCCGGCCCTCGAGACGCACGTCTCCGGCGTCGGGACGGAGGAACCCGCCGAGCAGGCGAAGCAAGGTCGTCTTGCCCGATCCGTTCGGCCCGAGGATGCCGACGATGTCGCCGGGTTGGACGCGGAGCGAAATCCCGTGCACGCCAGGCGAACGGCCGGTGGTCGGCGCGTCCGGCGTCTGCCGGCGCGTGCCGCCGTGAACGTAGGTGACGTTATCGGCCTGCAGCAACGCGGACACCCGTGGTGAAGGTCCGCCGCGGTGCGGGGTACCCGAACGCCGCTTCGTACTGACGGTCGAAGAGGTTCTCGCTGCGCGCGAACACCTCGATGGCTCGTGCGAGCCGCCAGGCGATGCCCGCGTCGGCCACGACGTAGCCCGGAGCCGTGAAGAGCCCGCCGTACGCGCCCCAGTTCGGCTCGACGTCCAGGACCTCGCCGCGTCCGCCGGCCCTGAAGAACGTCGTCAGACGACCGCGCGTGCAGAGGAGGTCCAGCGCGCCCTGGTGGCGCGGGCGACGGATGAGCGGGTCGCCGACGTCGAAGGGAGCCGGGGCCAGGCGATCCGTGTTGTCGACGGCCAGAACCTCGGAATCGAGCCGCGTGTACGACGCGCGGAGCTGCAATCCCTGCGGCAGCCGCAGTGACGCCGAGACCTCGACGCCCCGCGATCGCGCGTTCGCGATGTTGTCGGTGCGGTACCGGCTGACACCGCCGAGGCTGCCGCCCACCGCGACGATCAGGTTGTCGAAGCGGTTGGCGAACGCCGTGACGCCCGCGACGACGAGGCCGCCTGCGAGCGCCTGCTCGAATCCCGCGTCGAGGCTGCGGCTGCGCTCGGGCTTCAGGTTCGGATTGTCCGTGAACGCGATCTCGAAGGCGTCGGGAGTCCGGATGCCCGTGCCCGCGCTCACGTGGATGCGGCTCCAGTTGCCGCGCGCCTCGTCCGATGTCCGCACGTAGTAGCTGCCCGAGACGCGAGGATTGGCAGAGAGCACGCCTTCGGCTGCCAGGGCCGGCCGCGGCGGGTAGCCGAACGGGTCCGCTTCGAGAGCGGATCGGCGGATGTCCTCCAGCCGGAGGCCGCCGGTGACGAAGAGCCGGTCGGCAGCCCTGATGCGCAACTCTCCGAAATAGCCGGTGTTCCGGCGCTCGACCGGCATCCGACCGCCGTCTGCCCCGACAACGTACGTGCTGTCGGCGCGCTCCGCCTGAACGTCGATGCCGGCCGATGCGGAGATCGACGACGACAGCGCGCGGTCGATCTGGCCCTTCGCGGTCCATCGCTGCGTCCGGGCCAGGGAGGATCCCCAGGGGCTCGCGAAGTCGGCCCGCTGATCGCTCCAGGATCCCTGCAGGCGGATCGCGGTCGCGGCCGTGATTTCGTGCGTAAGCGTCAGCGATCCGAGAGCCAGGGTGTTCCTGCCGCGCGAAATCAGGTCGATGCCGGGAAACGCGCCGATCGGGTCGCTTCCGAACGGGCCCGGGTACCCGCGCTCGTTTTCGCCGATTCTGGCGTCCAACCGGACGGACGTGCCCGGAGCCGCCTGCAGCGACGCGGCCACGGCGAGGTTCGTCGCAGCATAGTCGTCGTTGCCCACCCTGTTGGCCGTGCCCGGCGCGTTGGCTGTCCACCCGTCACTCGTCCAGCGCTCGACGTTCGCGCCCCAGGCCACGCGGCCGGCGGTGCCGGTCGTGCCAGCCACGAGGCGGTTCGTGCCCATCCCGCCGGATTCGAAAGACGCCGACGCGGCACGCGGACCGCCCAGGGCCGTCCGCAGTTGGATCACGCCCCCGATGGCGTCGGCGCCCACGACCGCGCTCTGGGGTCCGCGCAGTTGTTCGAACGTTTCCAGGCCTGCCGTCGTGAGGTGCCCGAGGTCGATGCCGCCACCGAAGGCGTTCAGCTTGACCCCGTCGACGACGACGAGCGTGAAATCGGACTCACCGCCTCTCGAGAAGAGAGAGGTGATGGCTCCCGGCCCTCCGGAGGCGGCGGTCGCGGCCCCGGGGAACAAGGTCAGCGCGCCGTTGATCGTCGCGATCTGACGCGCCTCGATTTCGCGGCCCGATAGCACACTGACGCTTCCCGGCGCGCGGGAGAGCGGGGTCTCGACGTAGGACGCCGAGACCACGAGCGTTTCGGTGACGGCCGCAGGCCTCAGCGTGAGAATGACCTCGAGGGGCGACCGCGCCGTGATCTCGGCCTGCGCGATGTCGCCGCGGAACCCGTCGAGGAATGCCTGGACTTCGTAGCGGCCGGGATCCAGTCTGGCCAGTTCGTACCGGCCGTCACGGCCGGTGCGGGTTTCGCGTGCGACGCCAGCCGCGCTGCGCGCGACGACGATCGCCTCGGAGACCGGCTGTCCGGTGGAGTCGATGACGAGGCCGCGAAGAGTCGCGGGGCCGGCCGCCTCAGACACTGCGGCCGATGACAGGAACAGAAGACAGAAGACAGACGACAGGAGACAGAAGGGGACGCGTCGGCCTGAACGGCCGACCGCCGATCCTCTCAAGGGCTGCGAGTGCGGGCCCGACGAGTCGGGAGAGAGACGACAGAAGATGGGCGACAGAAGATCGGAGGGAATGCGTCCTAGAAACACTGGCGTGCTCCGCGCCGGCGTAGCCACGCGCCGGCCAAGTCTCCGTGACCCGGTTGGCGGGCCCCGGAAACGGAGTTGGTAATACAGCCAGTCGCCAGGTCTCCTGACTTGCGGATCGTCGCGTCCCTATCTCGCCTTCCCGCGCCTGACGGCGCAGTGACGGGTGTCCTGGGCCGGACACCATCGATACGGGCGCTCCCCGCTTACAGTGGCGGGACCGTGTGGGCTTCTCACCCAGCTTCCCTGCGCGAGCGGCTGTGGTCGCCTGAACCGCCGCCGCCCGCCGATGGCGGACGAAGGCGGGCCGACGTTCTTGCAGGCGCGAGTATAGCATGTCAGAATCGATACGGCGGCGGCGCCGTCCCCCAGTCGCGCCAGCAGCCCGGATCCGATGCCCAAGCGTTCGATCGTCACCACGCGCCAGACGCCGGTGACCGACGTCTCGACCGAGACCGACGGCGGCCTGCGCATCCACGGCGAGTCCATTACCGTCACAACCGAACAGCGGATCGAGCTGGTCGACATCACCGACCGGATCATGAGCCTCGTCCACCGCCTCGGTGTCAGCGAGGGCATGGTCAGCCTCTGGTCCATGCACACGACCTGCGCCATTCTGATCAACGAGGTCCAGAAGGCGCTGCTCGTCGACATGAAGCGCTTCCTCGAAGAGCTCGTGGAGCGTGACGCGGGGTGGCTCCACAACGATCCGGAGCACTCCGACTGCGACCGCCAGAACGCCGATTCCCACCTGCGCGCGATGATGCTCGGGCACAGCCTCACCCTCCAGATCAGCGGCGGTGAAGTCGTGCTCGGACAGTGGCAGCGCATCCTCGTCGCCGAGCTCGACGGCCCCCGCCCGCGCCAGCTCCGGCTGCAGGTGTGGGGAATCACCAAGAAGTAGGGACCGGGGACCGGGGGCCGGGGACCGGTTCCACCTGGGACTCGGGCCCCGGAATTCGGTGCTGCCCGGCACCTGGGCCCGAGGGGGGCAGAGCTGAGGCTCGCCCGAACGGAGGAAGGGCTGGGGCGTCACAGAGCCGTCCCGAGACGGGCCGGGGGCGTCACGCTCGCCGTCCCGCTCGCGCTCGCCGGCAAAACGGCTCTCCGTCCCGTTGTGGACCGCTGGCCGCCGGCTGCCGCGTCGCGGCCGTGCGCGGGCACGGCTGCTCCGCGGACCACTGCGCCGGCTGATGCCCTCGTCCTTCGCGCCGTTTTGCAGACTGCCGCCTTCGGCCTCGGCCCGCCGTAGCTCGGCATCGCCCAGTCGAGCGTAGGCGGCTCGGCTCAAGGGACTGCTCGGTGACGCCCCCGGTCCGTGGCGTCCGCGTGTCACCAATCCGCCCGAATCTGCGTCCTATTGAGAGGGAATCCCGCCTACTCTCCGCCCGTCGGCTGGCAGATCGGCCGTCCGGCTGGTAACATAGGGGGTTCCCGATACATCCGAAACCCGTGTAAGGAGGATTCAGAATGGCCCACGAACTGCCGGCCCTGCCGTACGCGCACGACGCGCTCGAACCGTTCATCGACACGATGACGATGCAGATTCACCACGGAAAGCACCACGCCGCCTACGTCACGAACCTGAACGCGGCGCTCGAGTCGCACGCCGACCTGCAGAAGCACGGCATCGAGGACCTGCTCCGCAACTTCAACACCCTGCCCGAGGCCATCCGCACGGCCGTCCGGAACAACGGCGGCGGCCACGCGAACCACACGATGTTCTGGAACATCATGGCCCCCAAGGCCGGCGGCGAGCCGACGGGTCCCCTGGCCGACGCCATCAAGGGTTCCTTCGGCAGCTTCGAGGCGTTCAAGGGCGAGTTCAAGAGGGCCGCCATGGGTCGCTTCGGCAGCGGCTGGGCGTGGCTCATCAACACCGGCGGCGGCAAGGTGGCCATCGAGAGCACGGCCAACCAGGACAGCCCCCTGATGGAAGGCAAGCAGATCGTCATGGGGATCGACGTCTGGGAGCACGCCTACTACCTGAAGTACCAGAACCGGCGCGCCGACTACGTGGATGCGTGGTGGAGCGTGGTGAACTGGGCCGAGGTGGCGAAGCGGTACACCCGGTAGGCCAGAGGCCTGTTTCTAGAAGACAGGAGACAGGAGACAGAATGGTGGAGTCGCGCTGGTCGCGCGACCAACTCCCTGTTCGTGTCGTTCTGGCAACGACAGAAAGTTCAGCAGCAGCGCTGGGATCGCCGCGCGGCGGCAACGTGCCGCGCGTGCAGAGAGCCGGGGCAGAAGAAGGACGGTCGGCCGATCAGGCCGACTCACCCCCTTCTGTCTCCTGTCTTCTGTATTCTGTCTCCTGAGTTCCGATGTCACGGAGTTTCCCGAGAATCTCCCCGTGCTCCGGGAACTCCGTCTGCCAGTCCGCGACGAAGACGTAGCGGATGATCCCCGCCCGATCGATCAGGAAGAGTGACGGCTTCGCGATGTTCCAGGCGTCGATGCCGATGCGCTGCCACACCCCGTACGCCTTCACTACTTCCCGCCCATCGTCCACGAGGATGTCGAAGGGCAGGCCCGTGTCCTCGATGTAGCGCTTGACCTTTTCGGACCGCTGGGCCACCACCGCCATGACCGTGGCGCCAAGGGCCGCGTAGTCGGCTGAGTGCTGGGCCAGTTCACCGAACCGGCGTCTGCAGTTCGGTCACCAGGTGCCCCGGTGGAAGCCGAGCAGCGCCGGGCCCCGCGCGAGCGCATCCGCCAGGGCCCGCGGCTGTCCTTTCTGGTTGGGCAGCGTGAAGTCCGGTGCCCGGTCGCCGATCTGGAGCGTGGCGCTCTCTGTCTTGGACATCATCGTCTCAGAAGAGCTTGACCTCGACCAGTTCGCCTTTCTCGACGACGTCGGTCTGGGCCTCGATTTCGATGTAGCCGTCGGCCTGGGACATGCTCGTGATGTCGCCCGACGCCTTGAACGCCGGCATGGCAACGCCGTCCTTGACGCGCACCGTGTAGAACTGGTGGCGGCCCGTCGTCGAAACCACGCGCTGGCCGAGCGGGAGCCTGACCGTCCGCAGGCTCGCGGGCGGCAGGCGCGCGAGCCGCCGCAGCGGCGGCACGAGCAGCATGTAGGCGTTCGACAGGCACGACGTCGGATAGCCCGGCATGCCGAAGACCGGCGTGCCCCGGATCAGCCCGAAGAGCGTGGGCTTGCCGGGCTTCACCGCGATGCCGTGGAACAGCACCTCGCCCATCTCTTCGACGACGTCGAGGATCAGATCGCGCTCACCGACCGAGCTGCCTCCCGAAAAGACGATGAGGTCGCACGCGAGGCAGGCCTCGAGCGCGCGCGTCAGATCCGGGATCGTGTCGGGCGCGGTCGGCTGGGGCACCGGCTCGCCGCCGTGCTCCCGGATGATCGCGCTCAGCGTGAACTTGTTGATGTCGTAGATGTGGCCGGGCGGGAGAGGCCGACCGGGGTCGATGACCTCGTTGCCCGTCGAGAGGATGGCCACCCGAGGCTTCGCGTACACCTCGACGTCGATGATGCCGAGCGCGGCGAGCGCCCCAATACGGCTCGGGTTGAGCACGTCGCCCGGTCCGAGCAGCGCCTGGCCGCGCCTGATGTCCGCGCCCTGCTTCGCGACGTTCTGGCCGGGATAGACCGGGCTGAAGATGCGCACCGTGCCCGTGCTGTCCTTGTCCGTGTCCTCGACCATGACCACGGCGTCGGAGCCTTCCGGAACCGGCGCGCCCGTGGCGATTTCCGTGCACTCGCCCTGACCGACGGGCATGGTCGGAACCTGGCCCGTGAAGACCGTCTCGACCAGGCGCAGCACGCGCGGGTCGTGGGTGCCTGCGCCGAACGTGTTCTCCGCACGGACCGCATAACCATCCATCGCGGCGCGGGCGAACGGGGGGACGTCAGCATCCGCGGTCACGACGGCGGCGACGACGCGCCCGTCGGCAAGATCGATGCGGACGCGCTCGGTGCGATCCAGGGGCGTGATGCCCCCGTCGACGAACGCCCGCGCGTCATCGAGGCTGATGGTTCCCCGGATCGGGCGCATGCGCGTGTCGGTCATGGACAGCCCCCTGCCGGGATTCGGGAGTCGGGATTCGGGAGTCGCATGACCTACCGCGAGGCTTCGCGCACGAGGTGACCGAGTTCCGGGAGGATGAGCTTCGTCATGGCCAGGCGCACGGCGTTCTCGGAGCCCGGCATCGACAGAATGACCTTGCCGCGCGCGAGTCCGCCGACCGCGCGGCTCAGCATGGCCGCCGATCCGATCTCCTGGTAGCTGATCGACCGGAACAGCTCGCCGAACCCGTCCAGCTTCTTGTCGAGGAGGCTGAGGATCGCCTCGTAGGTGGTGTCGCGGGAGGTGATGCCCGTCCCGCCGGTCGTCAGGATGACCTGGACGTCGGGTTTGTCCAGTTGTTCGGTGATGGCCTTGCGGACCTCGTCGGGTTCGTCGCGGACGATCTTGCGCCCGGTCACTTGGTGGCCCCCGGCGAAGAGAAGATCGAAGATCGTCCGGCCGCTCGAGTCGGTCGCCTCGGTTCTGGTGTCCGAGATAGTCAGGATGTAACAGTGCGCAACGGCGGGCGAGAGCGCTTTGTGTTCGATGTGGCCCATGGGGAGATCATAGATCGGGGGCCGGGGATCGGGGACCGGGGATCGGTTCTGGATGTTCCCCGGCTCCCACGTCATGTCTGGGTGCCAGGCTCTCACGCAAGATACGCAGCGTGGGGACGTCGTAGCTGGCCCCTGGTCCACGGTCCCTGCCTTCCGGTCCCTGGTCCCCGGTCCCCGGTCCCAGCTTTTTGCTACCATTGATCCTCCGAGGTTCCTGATGAAACCTGTCCGTCCGATGGTGATCGCGCTGATGGTTGCCCTGGCCGCGTTGACTGCGCACGCCGGTGCGCAGGGGCAGCGGGAGACGCGCGAGGAGCGGCTCGCGAGGCAGGCCGCCGAGAAGCGCGAGCGTGAGGCGGCACAGTGGGTCGAGCGGACCCTCAAGAAGATGACGCTCGACGAGAAGGTCGGGCAGCTGCTGGTTCCCTCGCTCAATGCCGCCTATCTGGCGGCGGACACGCCGGAGTACGAGCGCCTGATGCACCTCGTGCGCGACCTCAAGGTGGGCGGGATTCACGTCTTCGGCAGCGGCGAGGCGTTTCCGCAGGTTCTGCTCAATCCCGTCTGGGGATCAGGCAATGCGTCGCGCAAGGGCGATCCGTACGCGGCGGCGGTGCTCCTGAACGCCCTCCAGGCGGCGTCCGCCGTGCCCCTGATCACGACGGCGGACTTCGAGGGCGGCGCGGGGTACATCCTCAACGGGGCCACCAGGCTTCCGCGGGCCATGGCGATTGGCGCAACGCGCGACCCGCAGCTCGCCTTCAGGGCCGGGGAGGTGTCAGCCACGGAAGCGAAGGCGATCGGCATCTCCGTGGACTTCTACCCGGTCGTGGACGTGAACAACAACCCGCGGAATCCGATCATCAACATCCGGTCGTTCGGCGAGGAGCCAGCGCTCGTCTCCGAGATGGCCCGCGCGTACGTCCGCGGCATCCAGAGCCGTGGCGTGCTCGCCACGGCCAAGCACTTTCCTGGGCACGGCGACACGGCCGTGGACACGCATCTCGGGCTGGCGGTCATCGAGCACCCCCGCGCGCGCCTGGACGCGGTGGAACTGCCCCCGTTCAAGGCCGCGATAGACGAGGGCATCGGCGCCGTCATGTCGTCGCACATCGCGCTGCCGGCGCTCGATCCGACGCCCGGGATTCCCGCGACACTCAGCCGGCCCATTCTGACGGGCCTCCTGCGGGGAGACCTGCAGTTCAAGGGGCTCGTCTTCACCGACTCGATGTCGATGAACGCCATCTCGAAGGCCTTCACGCCGGACAAGGCGGCCGCGATGGCGGTGAAGGCCGGAGCGGACTTCGTCCTCCACTCGCCGGACGACGATGCCGCGTTTCGGGGGATCAAGGCGGCGGTCGAATCAGGCGAGATTCCGGAGGCGCAGATCACCGCGTCGGTCGAGCGCATCCTGAAGGCCAAGGCGAAGCTCGGCCTGCACGTGAAGAAGCTGACGGACGTCGCGGCCATTGCCGAGTCGTTCGGCACGCGGGCGCATGGGGCGCTGGCGCAGGAGATCAACGAGCGAGCGATCACGCTCGTGAAGGACGAGCGCAACCAGGTGCCGCTTGCGGCGCCAAAGGACGCGAACGTCCTGTACCTGTCGGTGATCGACTACGCGAGCGGATGGCGGGAGAGCGTGCCGAGCCGCACGTTCATCCCGGAGCTGAAGCAGCGGTGGCCGAACACGACGGCGATCGAAATTACCGACCGGACGACGGCGTCGGAGTTCGATCTCGTGCGGGCGCTGGCGCGCAAAGCGGACGTGATCGTGGCCGGCGTGTGGGTGCGCATCGCGTCGTACAGCGGCCGCATGGATCTGAGTCCGGCGCAGGTGGCGCTGCTCGAAGGATTTGCGGGTCAGCAGAAGCCGTTCGTGGCGGTCCTGTTCGGCAACCCGTATGTGGCGACATTCGTGCCGAAGCTGCCGGCCGTGCTGCTGACGTACGAGTTCTCGGACGCCACCGAGCGGGCGGCCGTGCGTGCGATCGCCGGCGAGATTCCGATCGGCGGCAAGCTGCCGATCGCGCTGCCGGGGCTGTTCCCGATCGGCCACGGACTCAGCAGAACGGCCAGGTAGGCCGGTGGCTTGGCCGTTCTGCGGGGCCCGGGGATCGGGGACCGGGGACCCAGAACAGGGGCCGGGGATCGGGGACCAGGGACCGGTTATGAAGAGGGATCGGGGGCCGAGGGGGCGATGAATGGGGACTGGGGACATCCATAACTGATCCCCGGTCCCCGGTCCCTGGCCCCTGTTGGTGGTGAGGTGTCTTGAGATGCCCATTTACGAATACACCTGCCGTTCGTGCCGCAAGAAGACGTCCGCGCTCGTGCTGAGCCGCGCGCGCGAGTCGGAGGTCCGCTGCAAGCACTGCGGCTCCGCCGATCTCGAGCGCCTGTGGTCGCGCTTCGCGTCGCCCAAGTCGGAGGAAGCCCGCCTCGAGTCGATGGCCGACCCGTCGGCGCTCGGCGGGCTCGACGAGAACGACCCGCGCTCCGTAGCGAAGTTCATGAAGAAGATGGGCCAGGAGATGGGCGAGGACTTCGGCGAGGACATCGAGCAGGCCATGGAAGAGGAGATGGCCGGAGGCGGGGAAGGCGGCGACGCGGGTGGCGCCCCATCGTCTGCCGACGATCTGTAGCCGGTGGCCGTACATCCAGCCGGACGCGCGTCGGAGGCCGACCTGCCGGCAGCCAGGCCGTTCCTCAAGTGGGCCGGCGGGAAGCGGCAGCTGCTCCCCGAGCTTCGCCGATTCTACCCGAGGGAGTTCAACGGATACGTCGAGCCCTTCGTCGGGAGCGGCGCGGTGTATTTCGATCTGTACTCGACCGGTCGCCTGCGCACACGCCGCGTCGTCCTGATGGACAACAACGCGGACCTGGTGGGCTGTTACCTGGCGTTGCGGGATCACCCGCGAGCGGTGATCCGGCGCCTGTCGGAACTGGCTGCTGAGCGGCAGCAGAATCCGCACGACCACTACTACGACGTGCGCGATCGCCGGTTCAACCCCGCCCGCGCGGCGCTGCGCCAGGATGGTGAGATCGACCCGGCCGCCTACACGCCGCGTCTGGCGGCGATGTTGATCTACCTGAACCGGACCGGGTTCAACGGTCTGTTCCGGCTGAACGCCGGCGGGCTCTTCAACGTCCCTGCCGGGCGATACGTGAACCCGACCATCTGCGATGCGGAGAGATTGAGGGCGGTGGCGCACGCGCTCGCGCAGCGAGGGACGCAGATCCGGCGAGGCTGGTTCGAGCAGGCCGCTGCGCGCGCCAGGCCGGGAGACTTCGTCTACCTGGATCCGCCCTACGCGCCGCTGAGCGTCACCTCGCGCTTCACGTCGTATACCGCCGGTCAGTTCTCGAGCGACGATCAGATCTGCCTGCAGGCGGTGGTGATCGGGCTCGCCCGGAAGGGCTGCCACGTGCTGCTGAGCAACTCCGTGGCCCCTCAGGTGCGGGACCTCTATGACGAGAACGACGATGCGAGAGCTGCCGGGCTTCGGGCGTACCGCGTGAAGGCGCGCCGGGCCATCAACTCGAGGGCCTCGCGACGCGGGCCCGTCGACGAGTACATCGTCACCAACATCGAGGCCTGCTCATCGCCGTGCCCCTGACGTACGACCAGCCCGTCTTCCGGCCCCCGAGCGAGGCACACTCGCTCATCCTGCAGGTGACCATCGGCTGCTCGCACAACGAGTGCACGTTCTGCAGCATGTACCGCGGAAAGCGGTTCCGGGTGAAGAGCCGCGACGAGGTGCGTGCCGACATCGAGGAGGCCCGGGCGGTCCTCGGTGATGGCGTGCGCCGCGTGTTCCTGGCCGACGGCGATGCGATGTGCCTGCCGGCGGCTCGATTATCGGACACGCTCGACTCTCTCTCGGTCGCATTCCCGAAACTGCAGCGCGTCGGCATCTACGCCAACGCGCGCGACATCCTGCGCAAGAGCCACGAGGAACTCGCGGCGCTGCGCGAGCGGCGCCTGAAGATCGTCTACATGGGGCTGGAGAGCGGCGACGAGGACACGCTGGCGGACATCGAGAAAGGCGCGACGGCCCAGGACATCGTCGAGGCGGTGCAGAAGGCGCAGTCGGCTGGCATGTCGGCTTCAGTGATGGTGCTCGTCGGCCTGGCCGGGGCCGAGCGCGGCCTCGAGCATGCGCGGCGGTCTGCGGAAGCGATCAACTCGATGGCGCCCGCGTTCACCGCGCTCCTCACCTACACTCCGACGCCCAACTCCCCGCTTGCGGACCGCGTCGCCCGCGGCGAATTCCGCCTGCCGACGCCGATCGAGTCGCTGCGGGAAATTCGCGAGTTCGTCCGAGGCGTCACCTGCGAGACCTACTTCACGTGCAACCACGCCAGCAACTACGTGCCGCTGGTGGGGCGCCTGCCCGGCTCGAAGCCCGACATCCTGGCCGCGCTCGACGCCGCGATCGAGGGAGATCTCCCGCTCAAGCCCGAATTCCTGCGGGGTTTGTAGGTCCCTTGGCGGGCTCGGCGAGCCCGCCCTACCGTACGGATGCCTATCGTTCCCGCGCAGGCGAGCACTCCGAAACGTGGCCGATCCGTAGCTTCCCGGTAGGGCGCGTTCGCCGAACGCGCCGTGAGGCCTTTTGTCATTCCCGCGCAGGCGGGCCTGCCTCGCCGAAGCGGGAGCCTTCTCTCGTCATTCCCGCGAAGGCGGGAATCCAGGAACGACGAACCCTTCCTTCTGGGCGGCCTCGGCGAGGCGCCCGTCGAGCGTGACGAAGGTCATAGTCGGCGGGCGGCGTTCGGCGGCGAGGTAGGCCGCGGCCAGTTGAAGGGCATCGGCGGCTCGGAGCGGATGCACGCGAAGCAAGCGGCGGGCGACCTCGCGGATCTCATCGAGAGGCTCGACCTGGAGCCAGGAGAGGGAGAGCGCGTCGAGGCGCAGGAAGGACTCGGCGGCCGCGGCCGGAGTGAGGGCAGCTTCGCGTTCGAGGCGCGCGATCGCCGACGCGCACTCGGTCGGCGTGGCCCACCAGACGACGACCTCCGTGTCGTCGCGGTAGAGCGCCGCGAGCGTCTCAGTAGCCGACTCGCTCGCCAGGAGCGTCACGAGCGCCGAACTGTCCCAGAACGTCATCGGCCTTCCCGGCGCTCGGCGATGACCGCATCGCTCAGCCGGGCGCCCTTCGTCGGCGCCGGGGGGGGGCTGGCGAGGATGCGCTTCGGCGTCGGACCGGATGCCGGCCTCAGGATGCCCTGGCGCTGGAGGCGTGCGGCACGCCCGACCGACGCGCCCTTCCCGGGTGCCACAACCGACTCCAGTCGCGCGACGGGCACGCCCCGGTCCTCGATGATGATCGACTCGCCCTGGCGCACGCGGTCGATGAGCGCGCTCAGGCCGTTCTTGGCCTCCGAGATACTCGTCCGACGCATGTGGCTATTATAGACATATAATCAAGTCCATTAAACACACGAATGCCGTCCCGCGCGCGCGGGCCTGCCTCGCCGAAGCGGAGACGGTCGTGCCCGTCCTTCGTTATTCCCGCGCAGGCGGGCCGGCCGGCGGCCCGCGGTTGCTACTTCGCCTTGACCGGGGGTGCGGGCGGCAGGAAGTTGTCGAGAGTCCAGACGCCCTCGTAACGTCCGGGCTGACCTTCGGTGTAGGCGATTCGCGATCCGTCGGGCGAGACAGCAAAGCCGAGCAGGCCAGTCGAACTGAGCCCGACAGGCCGAGGAGGCGCTCCGTCCAGCGGGACGAACAGGGCTTCACGCGGACCGCCACCCGCCGGCATGAACCTGACCAGAAGGCCCCTACTGTCCGGGGTCCACGCGTGGCTTACGCTGGTGCCCGCCAGCCCTGCCAGTTCACGCAGTGAACCGCCGACGGCGGGAATCACGCCCACGCTCGGCCTATTCCCCTCGCGATCGCGGCGCGACAGTTGAACGGCAATCCACCGACCATCCGGCGAGAGGCGAGGAAAGGAGGCGTACACCTCGGCGGCGTTCGTCCACAGCACCTGTTCGCGGCCGTCGAGGATACCGCGCTCGACAAGTCGCACGGTGCGCATGCGCATGGGTGCGCTATCACTTCTGGCGGTGACCATCATGTATGCCGACCGCCCGTCGTGGGACCAGCCCCCGACCACGACCGAATCCTGGCCGGCTTCAAAGGCCCTCGTGAGAGACGACGGAACGACCTCACTCACCTCACCAGAAGCGACATCTACGGCATGCAGCCCCTGGTTCCCCCCGGACATGACGAAGATCCTCGAACCGTCTGCCGTCCAACCGAGGACAGGACCAGCTACGTACGGCTGAAACGGCAGAGCGATGGTCCTGTCCGCGCCGGTGGCGACTGACTTGACCGTGACCTTAGACAACGAGCCGGCAGTTCCCACGGAGCTGCTCATCGACCGTGTCACCCACGCAAGTTGTCGCCCATCGGGTGACCACGCAGGGCCGGTGACATTCCAGCCGTCGGATGTCGAGTTGAACCTCTTGCGCTCCGTCCCGACCAGATGCCCCTCAGGGTCGTACGGAGCGAGGAAGACGTCAGCCCTTCCTCGAGCGGAGACTGAATGGAAGAGGGACCCGCCACTCGTCATTCCCGCCGGGCCGCACCCCGGCACCTCGCGAAGTAAGGCGGGCTCCCCAGCCGCGACTCCGTCCCTGTGTCGTAGTATCCACAGGCGGGCAGAGCCGTATCTGCCATCCATCAGAACGAGTCCGTCATCTGTCGGTGTCCACCCGATGACTTCGTAGTCTCCCGTTCCTTTCAGAATAGTGCTGCGTTGACGGCCGTCGTGTGATACGAACCCGATCTCGAACGTGGGGTGGACGACCCTTGAGTACGCGACGTCTCCACTGTTATGGGATGCAAAGGCGGACAATAGCCCCGCCGAGCTCACGGTGGCGATCTCGCGGAACTGCCCGTCAGCCACCGCTATCCAGCCGAGATTCAGTTCCGATGCCGGAGACCTGCCAGACCTGCAGATTGCGGCGAGCACTTCGCTACCGTCCGGGCTCCAGTCGAATACGTAGCACGGCCTGAGCGCGGACGGCAGGGTCACAGACCGTGTCGAACCGGTCGAGATGTCAGTGATCCGAAGCCCAACGGCACGGGCAGACCGAGAATCGGTGTACCAGAGATACGCCAGGCGTTTGCCGTCGGGGGACCAGACTGGGAATTCGGCGAAGTCATCCCACGCCTTCTCCTTTGGCGTGTTCGTGAGCCGCGTGATCCGCCGTGTCGCCACGTCGACCACGACGAGGTCACCCGTCTCGGCGTCGACGCCGCTGAACCTGGTCCCGTCCGGAGAGATCTCCCCGTAGTCGATGTTCAATTCCTCGGACCACAGTTGCCGGAGCACAGCCCCGCTGGCTGGAGCTGGTGACGCTCCAGTGTTGTTGGCGCCCAACGCCGCCAGCCTCGCCCTCGCCTGCGCGGCCGCATCCTGCTGCTCGGGATACTCGCGCACGACGCGTTCGTAGAGCCCCTGCGCGGTCTGGCGGCCGAGTTGCTCGTGACACTGGGCCATGCGGACCAGCGCCGTGGCAGCGATGGCACGCTCGTTCGGGTAGGTCGAGACAATCCGCTGGTAAAGGGCGATGGCCTCCTCGAGCTTGCCGTCGACGGTCTGGGCGTTGATCGCCGTCTGCAGGAGCTTCGCGGCTTCTGCCGAGCCCGCCTGCGCCTGGGCAGACGGGATGCCGGCCGGCACTCCACTCCCGGCCGCGACCGCGACAGCGGCAAGCACGACGACGGCAAGTGCGACGGCCCGCGAGCGAACGGCGGTGTTCGGGTCCATGTCCATCCTCCGGCACCGAGCGTAACGGCCGGACGTCAAACCTGAACCGGATCCGTATCCAGATCCGGTCAAGACGCTCACGCGTCGAACCGATATCCCTGCCCGCGCACGCTGACGACGAAGGTGGGCGACGCGGGGTCGGGCTCGATCTTCTTCCGCAGATTCAGGATGTGCGTGTCGATGACGCGATCGGTGACGAACGTCCCGGAGTCCCAAGCCTCGTCCAGCAGCCGCTGCCGCGACAGTACCTGCCCGCGCCGTCGAACGAACGCGGCGAGCAGTTTGAACTCGCTCGGCGTCAGATCGACGACCGTGCCCGCCCGCCGGACCTCGCCGCGGACCAGGTCGAGCTCGATGTCGCCGAAGCACTCGACGGGAGCCGGGTCTCCGCTGGTCCGCCGCAGCACGGCCTTCACGCGGGCCCGCAGCTCGCGGGCGCTGAACGGTTTCGTGACGTAGTCGTCGGCTCCCAGCTCGAGGCCCATGATGCGATCGGCTTCCTGGGCCCGCGCGGTCAGCATGATCACGGGCACGGTCTTCCGTGCGCGCCGCAGGTGGCGGCACACCTCGAAACCGTCGAGGCCGGGCAGCATGATGTCGAGCACGATCAGATCGAAGTGCGCGGAGAGCGCCCGCTGCAGGGCGGTCTGGCCGTCACCGGCCACCTCCACCTTGTACCCCTCGAGCTCGAGGTCGTCCTTCAACGTGCCTGCCAGAATCCGATCGTCTTCCGCGATGAGGATGGTGGTCACGAAGCGGCCTCCTCGCGAAGGGCCGGAAGGCGGATGGTGAACGTCGAGCCGAAGCCGGGTTCGCTCTGAAGCCCGATCTCCCCCCGGTGCGCGTCGACGATGTGCCGGACGATGGCGAGGCCGAGGCCGGTGCCGCCTGCGCCGGAGACCTGGGCGCTTCGGCCGCGGGCGAAGCGGGCGAAGACGCGCTGCTGTTCGTCGGGCGCGATGCCGAGACCGCGGTCGGACACGGCAATGGCGACGCCGGACATCTCCGCGCGGACCGTGAGCGTGACGGTCTTGTTCGACGGCGAGTACTTCACAGCGTTGTCGAGCAGGTTCCAGATGGCGAGGGCGAGCGCGGAGGCATCGGCCATCACATCGGGCAGGTTCTCGGGGATGTTCGTCTCGAGTGTGTAGCCGCGCCGCGAGGCTTCTTCGGTGAATCGGGTCGCGACGTCCCGAACCACCTCGGACACGCGCAGGCGTTCCAGACGGTAGGCCTGCGCGCCGTCCTCCATGCGGCGGAAGTCGAGGAGCGTTTCCACGAGCCGCTGCAGACGCTCGGACTCGGATTGAAGGGCGCCGTAGTACCGCTGGCGAGCGCCCTCGTCCCTGACGCGCCCTTCCGACAGCAGATCGCTGACGTGGCGGATGGACGAGAGCGGTGTGCGGAACTCATGCGACACGGCGGAAACGAATTCAGACTGCATGCGCACCGCCTCCATCTCGCGGACGACGGCGCGTGCGGCCAGGTAGCTTCCTCCGACCAGAATCAGGCCGAAGAGACCGATGCCGCCCGCTGCGACGAGGCGGCGGAGTCGCGCGTTGGAGCCGGTGCCCGGGCGCTCCAACGGGACCACGCGGACGGTCCACGGCAGATCGGTCTGCGCGGCATCGCGGATGGCCACGGGCATGTCTGGCGCAAGCGGATCGCCCAGGATGGTCCCGCCCGCCTGGTCCGACAGGACGAGCCGGGCTCGCGGCCGGGCCAGCGCGGGAGCGAGATCCTGAGACCGTTCTGCAAGCCAGTCCGGGAGTGCCGCCAGCGCTGCAACGGTCCCTGCGGTCTGACGCCAGACCAGCAGCACCGCATCGGTGCTGTTTCCGAAAGCGAGCCGTCCGGACGAACTCGGATCCTGTCCGGCAACGTGTTCTGTCAGGAGCCAGGCCACGGCATCTGTCAGCCGCCGGCGTCTGTCGACCGCGATCGCACCACCTGAGGCATCCCGGGACCCCGCCGCCCAGCGCTCCGCGTCTGCGGCGTACACATCGAACAGCGCACGCGGCACGAGCCAGCGGCCCGAGTAGAGCGCCTCGCGGAAGCGGGCCGCGTGCGCCGCCAGTTCCTCACGGCGACCTTCGTGTTCGAGCACCGTGCATGATGCGTGGGCACCGAGCAGCGGGACGGGGCGGCCTTCGACCAGCACGTCCGCGAGTTGCTCCAACTCGGCGTAGGCGGCCAGGGCTTCGTCGGCGTTCCCGGCTTTGCGCGCAGCCCTGGCGCGGCGTACCAGCGCCGCCGCTCGCATGGCAGGGTCAGCCGAGCGCGCGAGTCCCGCGAACACTCGGAGGGCCGCGGCGTAGTCGCGGTCGACAAACTCCAGCCGGTCACCGCGGTCGAAAAGCGCGGCATGGCGATCGAGGAGGTCCACGAGGGGACCGTCAGCCGGGACGACCGGATCGTAGAGCAGCCGGCCGCGCGGGACCCCAGTGACCGTTCCGCCAGCAGCCCGGACGAGGACGGCCCTGTCGTCGGCTTCAACGTCCGAAACGAGGGGACTGGCTTCACCGGATTCGGAGCCCTCCGCCAGCCACGAGCCCAGATCGGCATCGACGCCAAGCAGCGTTCGGGATAGCGCGGCGACCGCGAGATCCGCCGCCGCCTCGAGTCCCTCCTGCGCCCGCTGCACGGCCAGGGCCTCGTCCTGCCGCGTGAGGCGCCAGCCCAGCCAGCCGACGGTCACGGCTGCCGCCGTGGCCGCCGACACCGCCGTCACGACGATGACCTTCGGTGGCACGCCGCGCAGACGGATCCGTAGCCGCACGGCCGACACTATGCCACGGCTTTGTCAGGATTGGGTGAAGAGTGGCTGGCTGTGAAGCTACAGGGTTCCCCGCTCCAGTTCGGTCAGGAAGTGCCGCACTGGCATGCCCTCAATCCCATCGTCCGTCGCGAACTTCCGTTCTCCCAGGAAGACCATGATGCGACGCCTGAGGCCTGGAAGGTCGCCGATCGCGCGCAAGCCTTTCATGTCCCGGCTGTGCGGGCTGGTCTTCGCTTTCGCCTCGATCGCGATGTACTCGTGCCGGCGCCGCAGCACGAAGTCGACCTCGACCTCGCCCGGGCCTGACGGCGCCCAGTAGAAGATGTCGTCGTACCGTGCCCCAAGGCCGACGTCAGGGTCCCCGTACGTGCGCAGCAGCGTCGCGACCCAGCCCTCGAAGAGAGAACCGCGCTCGACCGGGGTTGGGGCATGGCGGTCGCGCCGGACGGCTCGAACGACGCCCGGGTCAACCCAGTAGAGCTTGGGGTGCTGGCGCTCCTTGACACGGAGCTTCGCTTCGAACCCGGGAACCAGCCAGGCCAGATGCGTGTCCGCGAGGATGTCCAGGTAGCCGGCGACCGTCGACCGCGCGACGCCGGCATCGCGGGCGAGGCTCGCGACATTGAGCACCTGCCCGTGGAAGAGCGCCGCGACAGGCAGGAACCTGGCGAATCCCGGCAGGTTCCTCACGAGAGCTTCAGCCTGAATCTCCTCTTTCAGATACATGTGGACGTACGCCTGCAGGCTGTCCTGAGGATCCGCCGACTGCCAGATGACCGGCAGGCTGCCCCACCGCAAGACCCGGTCAAGGTCGAAGTCCGCGCCGAGCTCTTCCGGCACGAGGGGCAGCATGACCCGGCGCAGCGCGCGCCCCGCAAGCAGGTTCGTGCCGGACTGCTTCAGCTTGCGGGCACTCGATCCGAGCAGGACGAATTGCAGACGACGGTCCTCGATGAACCGGTGCACTTCGTTGAGAAGAGCAGGCAGGCGCTGGATCTCGTCCAGCACGACCCAACCCCCTGGCGGCACGGCCGACAGCTCCCGCGCCAGGAGTCCGATGTCGGCCAGGTAGGCCTGGAACAGGGCCTCATTGAGCAGGTCGACGCGGTGCGCGTCTGGGAACCTCTGCGCGGCCCATGTGCTCTTGCCGACGCCTCGCATGCCGAACAGGAAGAAGCTCTGAGTTGGAGGGGTGAGCAGGCGCCGGTAGCCAAGAAGTGTCATGTCGTTGTGAAATATATCGGATTTTTGACGGCGACACAACACGCACGAAGAAGCGGACGCCTCCCGGGACTTGCCGGGACGCGCCCGTCACCAGCGTGGCCAGCACCTGTCTCACGACCGTGCGGGTGGCGCCGGACGGGCGCCCGCCGCGGCGGAAGGCCCTCAGCCCTTCGATGCGCACAGCTCGCTGCCGGCGTGCGCCCTCAGGGCTGAGTCTGAGCGAGCGGGCACCGACGCCCGATGGCCTGGCGTTGCGGGACTGGCGAGTCGAAGCACTCAGCCGTGATCAAGTTTGTGGGCCTGAGCAGCGGTGGGCTGTCCGGCGACAGGACCCGCACAGGTCGTGACGCCGGCCCTACTGCCCGATCAGCTTGTCCGCCTCCGCCTTCAGCCGCGCGTAGTCCTTCTTGAGCACGGCCAGGCGCTCGATGGCGTCGCGGCCGACCTTCTGATCGACGCGCGTGCCGAGGCCGGCCAGATACGACGTGTGCTGCTGCAGGCCCGGGCGGTTGTAGCGGATGCCCTCGGGCCACGCGACGAGCTGCGAGTAGAGCTGCTCGATGGCCGCGAGCTTGTCCGCCGGACCGGCCTTGGCTGCTTCGCGCGCCGACCGCACGCGGCTGACGAGCTGCCCGACCTGCTGACTGAACGCGCGCAGGTCGAGGATGTGCCCGTACTGCTCGACCAGGTCCGCCTCTGTCACCCCCGACGCGGCGACGTTCGGGTCGATCAGCACCTTGAACGGCTGCGTCTGCGACGCGCCATCCACGGTGAGCTTCACCTGATACGACCCCGGCGGCACGGTCACGCCGTCGCGGCTTTGGACGGTCCACGCGAACCGGTTCATTCCGGCGTTCTTCGTCACGCGCGACTGCACGCCAGCCCCGCCCCGGGCCCTA
>CAYZYG010000038.1:0-42535 GCA_964481395.1 uncultured Vicinamibacterales bacterium | reverse complement strand
CTACTGCCTACTATCTACTGCCTACTATCTACGGTCGCCTATCTACCGTCTCCTACCCGCGCGCGGAGGCGCATCCATCCGCGCGCGTCACCGCGCCCTCGCTCCCCCAAGCACCCTGGCCGGCAGCAGCACGACCGCGCGGAGGAACTCGAAGACGCCCTCCACCGCAATGCCCACCAGCTTGAAGGGCAGGAGCAGCAGCCAGACGAGCGGATACAGGACCAGCGCCAGCAGCGCCAGCGGCCAGCACAGGACGAACAGGATTACCCACAGCAGGAACTTGGTCACCGTCGGTCGCGCGCCTCCTCACCCGGTACTTACGGGCGTCCGGGGGCGGAGGTTTCGCGCCGGGCCCCGCAGGCGCGCGTCGGCGCACACCAGCCCGCGGCGACTGGAGCGGTTCACAACGGGTCCCCGGTCCCCGGTCCCGGGAGCCGTGTCACCGTCCCGCCCCCGCGACCGAAAAATCCGCCGTGGCCCAGTCATACCACCGCCGCACGCGGCCGGGGTGCGACGAAGCGCCGCCCCGAAACGACACCTCCAGCACCACCGGTCCGCCCGGCCCCGGCACGCGAGTCGCGCCCTCGACGGTGCCAATCGGGCGCGGCGTCAGCAACTCGAGCCGGTACGTTCGCCCCCGACGCCCCTCGACGCGGAGGCGGTACGTCTCGCCCTCCATGCGGGCGTCGATGACGCGGAGGCGCGACGAGACGTTCCCGAGGCGCAGCGGGTCGTGCAGGGGGCGCACTTCAACGCCCGGAGTATGACGCAGGCGGTAGGTCGTCGGCACGGAGACCTCGGCGGCCTGCACGAGATGCAGGCCGCGCGACTGGTCCTGGCCGGCACCCGAGGGGCGCCACCGGGCGTCGCGCGTCACGAGCAGCGCTCCCGGGGGGAGCATCGCGTGCAGCTCCACCGGCAGCGTGCCGCCGCGCGGGGTCACCGTGATGGACAACGCCCCGGGCTCCTTCGAGACGGCCACGTCGGCCGTCACGCCACGCCACCGCACCTGACGGGCGTGCAGCGAGCGCCATCCGGCTGGAAGCTGCGGGGCAATCTTCAACCGCGCTGGGAGTCTGGCGTCGCTGCCGTCCTCGGCCGGGAGCGCATCGAGTCCCACAAGGCCACGGAGCAGGGTTGACACGAAGCCCGTGGTTGCGAAGAGCTGGTGCGGGACGGCCGCGTCCACCGACCGGAGGCGGTCGCCGGAGAACAGCTCGGCCATATAGCCGCGCGATTCGAGGAACGTCAGGTCGGCCGTGCCGTCGAGGTACGTCCAGGCGGCGTCGGCCCGCCCGTGCGAATAGAGGGCCAGGGCGGCAAACCCCGTCAGGAAGGGCCATGACGCGCCGTTGTTGTAGCTCAGCGGCTCGTACAGCGAACTGTCGATCGAAAGCATCCGCGCCCCCCAGTCGGCACCGACTCCGGCACCGGCGAGGTCGTCGAGCATGCCGTCAACGGCCGGCCGCCCTCGCTCGAACACGCCGCGCCACAGGCCGAAGCCAGGCCACACGGTCGCTTCCGCCTGCCCCTTGCCGTCCTTCATCACGGCGAAGTAGATGCGCCGCCCCTCGTCATCCAGGAATCGGCGGTTCAGCGAGGTGCTCGCCTTCCGGGAGGCCGCGCGCGCCGACGCCGCAAACGCGTCGTCCCCCGCCAGTGCCGCCATCTCGGCTGCCGCGTCCGCCGCCTCCGTCCAGACCGCGCCCAGAAACACATCCGTCAGGACGTCGCGCCGGCGCAGCGCACCGGTTTCGACGGCGGCCAGACCCGCCTTCGTGTTGTCCATGAGGCCGTCGCCGTCGTCGTCTGTCGACGCGCAGTACTCGTAGGCTCTCTTCAGAGACGGCCAGAAGTCCTTCCCGAGCGCTTCGTCTCCGCTGACCCTGACGTAGTCGCGCACCGCAAGGATGTAGAGCGGCGTCGTGTCGGCATGGTAGTACCCGTATGGGAAGTCCTCGAACCAGCGGATGTAGTGCGCGCCCTGGGACAGCTCGTGCATCATCTTGCCGTCGGCGCGCTGGCGCTCGCGCAGGAAGACGAGCGCCTGCTTCACGGTCGCGAAGTCGCCGTACGCCGTCATCGCCCACGAGTTGATGAACGTATCCCCGCCGAAGTACCAGCCGAAGCCGGGCCGCTCGCTCGTGCCGGACGGGCCCAGCCCGGCGACGAGGCCGCAGCCCAGGTGCGGATTGCACACCAGGCCCTTGTCGAGCGCCACCTTGCCCCACTCCAGCGCGAGATCGAGGCGATCGTCCGGCGAGTCGAGGCTGGTCAGATCCTCACGCACGCGCCGGTAGTGATCCGCGGCCTCCCGATAGAGCGCCTCGGGTGACGCCAGGAGTTTCTGGTACGTCGCTTTCGCGGCTTCGAGTCCGTCCGGGCTCGCGGCAATCACGATCGGCACGAGCCCTCGGGCCGCGACCTCCGGCGTCACCGCGATCGAGAACTGCGTCGGCGCATCCGGCAGGTTGTGGGCCGGCTGCGTCGGCGGCGTCAGTCCCAGGGGAGACCCGACGAGCGCGGCGGCCTTCCGGCTGGCTTCGCCAATGACGTACGCCTTGAGGGCGTCGTCCCAGTAGCTGTACTGCCCGCCGAGCGCCGCAGGCCACATGGGCTTCAGATCGACCCGGAACTTCACCTGGACGGTGATGGGCACCGAGGTGCTGATGTCGAGGAGCACGAGACCACCCGCGTCGTTCAGCGGCACCAGCCAGATCGCGTCGGCGGTGAACGAATCGTGCGCGTAGCGGACCAGGCTCGCCTCGGGACGCACGTCCACCCACGAGGCGAGGCTGGCGGCGGGAATCGGGTCCGCGTAGGCGGGCACGCCGAACGCCAGATGAACGTCGTGCAGGACCTTGAGCGGGTAGACCCAGGCTTCGAAGCCCCCGTCCTCGCGGCCCAGCCAGGCCGCGCGGCGTCCGGAGGCCTCCAGATAGCGCTGCGGGCGGGCCGGCCCCGTGAGGGCGATGGGATTCGCGCCCCGGTCGAAGCGCGGAACGATCGATGCGGTCGGCGCGGTCTGAGGTGCCGGCGTCCGAGCCAGCAGCCCTGGGACGACGACGATCGCGGCGAGAAGCGAGAACGGGCGCAGCGCAGCAGATGGCGTCATGACGCCGGGATTGTATCAGGGGACGGGGGCGGGCGTCGGGCGTCGGCGGATGTTTCGACGGGGCTCGTGTTTCAGCGGCGCGGCTCGGGGCTGCTATGCTGGAAGCGCATGCGGACTCGACCTCTCGCTGCCAGCCTGGTCGCCGTCGCGTTGGGGTGCTGGACGGCGGGCGTTCCCGCCGCCCGGAAGGCGGGCACCGGCACCCAGGCCTCCGGGACCACCATCGAACTCGCGCGCCACGCGCCGGGAGCGTTCGACCCGAGCCGGCCGGCGCGCTCCGCCGCGCGCGTCCGCTATCGGGCCGACGCGCAGATCCTGCTTCCCCTGCTCGTGACCTCGCTCCGCATCGCCTCGCGCAGCGGTGTCGGCCACGCGAACGCCGAGATCCGCGAGGTGACGCTGGATTCGGGCGAGCGCATTCAGGCCTACGAGTTCTACGCCGCCTCCGTGCCGGAGAAAGCCAGAGGCCTGGATCGCCTCGGGTTCTTCCGCGAGGCGGTGATCGATCCGGACGGGCCCGCGCGCCGGACCGCCTATTTCGGCGCCATGACCGTTTCGAAGGAGCAGACGCTGGACGAGGCGAAGAAGGCGATCGAGCAGAACCCGGGCCTGGCCGCCTACGACGTCATCGACGGGCTCGTGACGAGGGAGGCCGCGACCTCGCGGGGGTTCACCGTGACGCTGAAGGGGCGATCCGCCGACCCCGCCGCATTCTTCTCCACCGTCCGAGCGGCCATCGACTCGGCGAAGAGCAAGGACAAGCCGACGCTGAAGGCGTCAGCGGCGCAGCCGCTCGACGGGTCGTCGTTCCTGGCCGCGTTCGAATCGCTGCTGCAGGCAGCCGCCGCGAACCCCGGGCAGGCACGTGGCCTCAAGCGGACGTTCGTCTTCGGCAACGATCCGCGCGCGGTCGAGATTCGCGGCCTCGACGCCGATCGATCCCGAGGCCGTGACTGGGCCGCAAGAGGGATCGCCGCACAACCGGACGCCGTTCGCCGCCTCGAGTGCCGCATTACCGCGCGCACGTGGAAAGTGGATTTCTCCATCTGGGCGGAGCTGGCCGCGCCGCCGGCCGCCGGGCCGGCACCGATCGTCATCCCGCTGCGCGTGGAGTACCTCGCGCGGGCGTTCCTGCGGCTGGTGTTCGAACGCGTGGAGTGAGGCTCGTCATTTCGGGGATTGGGGATTGGGGGTTGGGGATTGGAGCGGCGACCGGTCCGGCTGCGGCGCCGGAGACCCGGTGCCGCGCAGGCCATCCGCCCGGAACACCGTGACCGAGCCGTCTCGGCCGGCGACGTAGACCTCGGCCCCTCGCATCGCGACACCCACGGGTTTCTCGAGACCGGGAAGCGTCCACGCCGCCGTGACCCGCTTCGTATCGGGGTCGATGACGAGGAGCGTGCTGAACGCCGCGCTCAGCGCGTAGAGCCGGCCGTCCTCGAACGCCGCGCCGGTGACGTAGTACTCGTCGAGCGACCGCTCGGCGGGCGAAAACGCCAGCCCTGACTCCGCGCCGAGCGCGGGTGAGAACTCCTCGGTGAGCGTCATGTCCCGGCGGTCGAAGCGCGACACGACCAGCCGCTTCGTTTTCTCGTTCGGCACGGTCAGCGTGTAGATGGAACCCGTTCCGGCGTCGAAGGCGGCCGACAGCACGTACATCATCTTCGCCCGCACGGTGGTGAAGCGCGAGCGTCCGACTTCGTCGAACCGGTCGAACGACTCGACGAAGAACCGGAAGTTCTTCGCGGCGTCCGCCCGATCGTTCTCCTTCAGCGCGACCCAGCTCTTGTTCTCGGACACCGCGAGGACCGTGTCGCGGCCGAGGAACGCGGCGCCGCCGAAGCGCGCGAGATCGACCGAGAAGCCCGTATCGACGATCGTGTGGCGTGCCGCCCGGCTGAAGGCGGCATCGGTGATGTAGAGGCCCTGTTCGGTTGTGACGAGAAATCGGTCGGTGCCGGCTTCGTACGCCAAATCGGTCACCGGGCCGTTCAGCGGCAGCGACATCCGCAGCTGCCTGTCGGCCCTCAACGCGGGCAGCGTGCCGAGCGGCCCGCGGGCGGGGTCGGCGTCGAGCCCGTCGAGCGACGGTTTGCCGATCGCCCAGCGGCCGCGCAGGGAGATCGGGGCCGGCGACCATTCCTCGAGAGACCAGACCCAGTTCGTCGGATTGAACGAGAAGCGGATCGGATCGCCCTGGCCCATGAAGGGGGGCGGCCCGGTGCTGGCGAACGCCTGAACGGCGTTGCCCGCGGCCGCCAGCAGGAACAGCCACAGGGTCACACGTTCGAGCGGCCGGAGCGTGCGGGTCGCGCCGGCGGCCTCGCCGTCCTTCAGCATCATCAGCAGCGCGCCCATGGCCGCGGTGCACAGCCAGAAGATGAACAGCGACCACGTGTAGGTGTGCGCGCCGAGGATCTCGAGGCTGAACCCCTGGCCGATGTCGCGCCACAGGTGCAGGGACGAATGGCGAAGCCCCATGAAGATGCCCATCGTCCCGATCAGGATCCCGAGGCCGACGTATCTGGGCCTGGGCCCGTACCTGAGGATGAACAGCCCGACCAGGGCGATGAGCACCATGCCGGTCCGCTGGGCCCAGCACAACACGCACGGCGAGTCGCCGTGGACGAAGCCGAGCACGAACACGGCGATGCCGATGGGGCCGACGACGAGCGCCAGGACGGCGAGCGTCAGGATGCGATAGGGCGTCTCGCGGGTCATGGATGGCCTCGGGGGTCAGTAGTTCAGGCCGGGCAGGATCGACGTCCGCGTACCGATGAGGAACAGCGCGGCGGTCAGGATGGTGCTGGCGATGAGCAGGCCGAAGGCCAGCCGCTCGCGCTCGGGCTTCCGCAGCACGAGGAATCCGGCGGCGAAGATGAGGAGATAATTCAGGAACTCCATGGGCGCGCATCATTTCACAGAATGCCCGCTCCGGACCAGCGGGCGGGGCCCGCCCCGCGCACCCGCGAGTCGGCTGGCAACGACCGGCGTCAGCGCCGCCCGTCCCCCCACGGGCGGAGCCGCGCGGCCATCGCTCGCGCGTCGGCATCCGCGGGGCGCAGGGCGACGAGCTTCTCGGCCCACCCGAAGGCGGCGCGCCGGTGGCCCTGCTTTTCCTCGAAGGCGACGAGTGCGGAGAGCACGTCGGCGTCGGCCGGGCGCGCGCGGTTGACGGCCTCGAGGATGCTGACGGCCCCGGCGGTGTCGCCCTGCGCGTCCATGGCGACAGCGTACACGTAGCCGAAGCGCCCGCCCTGGGGCTGCAGATCGTACGCGCGGCGCAACAGGGGGAGCGCGTCTCCGGCGCGCGCGGTCCTCACCAGCAGCAGACCCAGCGCGTGGTACGGTTCAGCCGCCTCAGGTGCGAGGCGAATCGCTTCGCGCAGCACGCGTTCGCCGGCGGCCTCGCGCCCGCTCGCGCGATACACGTCGGCCAGGTTGACGCGGGCGGGGACGCTGGCTGGGTCGAGGCGCAGAGCCGTCTGCAGCGCGCGCTCGGCCTCGGCCACCTGGCCCTGGCGTGCGTAGTGGCTGGAGAGGTTCAAATGCGCTTCCGGCCGCTCCGCCACGCTCAGTTCCAGCGCGAGGTACTCGCGGCCAGCCCGGCCGAGCGCGTCGGCATCGGCGCCGGTCATCAGCTGCGCGGGCGTGCCCGCCAGGGAGGCGGCGGTCCAGGCTCGGACCAGCCGGACGGGATCCGCGAGCAGCGGCCGGCCCAGGCGCATCCGGTCCGGCCCAGGCAGCACCTCGAGGGTTCTCACCGCTGCTGCGCGGACGATCGCGGCAGGATCGGACAGGCCGGCCTGCAGGGCGTCGATCGACGAGGAGGTGAGGTAGTCGCGCAGCAGGACGAGGGCCGTCGCACGCACGATGGGTGGGTAATCGGGGTTCAGAACCGCTGCGCGCAGCCGCGTCTCGGCGTCGGCGAGGCCACGGCGGCCGGCGTCGAGCGCCTCGACGTAGTCGTTGCCCCGGGTCCGCGTCGGGCCGTACCACTTGATGACGGCGTCGGCGGCCCAGGCTGCGCTCTTGTCCTCATGGCACGGACGGGTGCAGGCGTTGGGGGTGCCGTACCGGACGCTGTAGTCCGGACGGGGCACGCGCATGCTGTGGTCGCGCCGGGGGTCCACCACCATGTAGGTCGTTTCCGGCATGTGGCAACTGACGCAGCGAGCGGCCGCGGTGCCCGGCTTGTGGCGGTGGTGGGCCGGGACGTCGTAGGTGAGCGGCAGGTGACAGTGCCCGCAGACGTTGTTGCCGGTGGCCCGTTGCTTCAGGCTGTGCGCGTTGTGGCAATCGGAGCAGGTCACGCCAGCCATGTACATCCTGCTCTGTACGAACGAGCCGTACTCGTAGTCCTCCGAAAGCACCTGACCGTCGGCATGGTACACGCCGTCCTCGAGCAGGGCCGGCCGGTAGCTGTCGAGAAACGTCTGGCCGACGTCGGGAACAGGCGTGATCGGGCCGCGCCGCGCGTGGCAGGGCGCGCACGCGTCGATCTCGGCCGCCTGACGGACGCGGTCCGACAATCGCGCCGCGAGGCTCGTCGCGTCGCCGACGCCGAAGCCGCTGTAGTCGACGGCCCGGAGCCCGGTAACCACGAGCCCCATGTCGGTGTCGTCCCGCCCCTTGAGCCCCCGCTTCTCCCTCGCCTCGGCCCAGGCCACGTGAGCCGAGCCCGGTCCGTGGCAGGTTTCGCACGACACACTGATCTCCGACCACGTCGTCTTGTACGTGTTGGTCGTCAGATCGTAGTTGCGCCGGAGGTTCGTCGAGTGGCAGTCGGCGCACATGTAGTTCCAGTTCTGGTTCGGGCCCGTCCAGTGGAGCGGGTCCGTGTGCGTGATGCGCTCGCCAGGATACAGATGGAACCACCGCTGGCCGCCCCGGTCAGCGGGGCGCGTGTCCCAGGCGATGGGCAGACACTGCAGGCGGCCGCCGGGGAACTCGACCAGGTACTGCTGGAGCGGGTCGACGCCGAACGTGTACGTGATTTCGTAATCCCCGACGCGGCCGTCGGGCCCGTCGGTGCGGACGAAGAACCGGTTGTCTCTCTTGAAGAACGTCGAGGTCACACCGGCCTGGGTGAACGTCGCCCCGTCGAAGTTGCCCAGGACGGTGGCGTCGGTCGCCGCGGCCATCGCCATGGCGTGATCCGACTGGCGCCACTCCCGTCCCTGCACCTCGTGGCACTTGGTGCACGCGGGCTCGCCGACATACGTTGCTTCTGCCGGGCCTGTACTGTCGGACGCGGCAGAGGCCGTGCGCGCAGGCTGGCCGGCGTCCCGCGTGAGCAGCCATGCGGCGATGGCGCCTGAGACGGCCGTGACCGCGATGAGGGGGAGTGCGACGCGGCGTCGCGTCAGGGAGCCTGTCATCGCGACAGTGTAGGGGATATCGGGGACCGGGGACCAGGGGCCGGGGATCGCCTATGGATGTGATCCCATGGCGTCATCCCCGCGGAAGCGGGTCCGTGAACGTCATTCCCGCGGAAGCGGGAATCCAGAGCTGGATTCCGGGCTCCGCTTCGCACCTCGGCTTCGCTCGGGGCAGCCCTGAGCAACGTCGAAGGGCGCGGCCCCGGAATGACGATCTGGGCGAGGATCACAGATGAGGGCGATGCACGGGGGTAGATGGATAGATGAAAATAATCTATATAAATACTTGACAAAACATACACCCCTGCGTAGACTGGTATTCATGACGGCGCGAGTTCTGGTCACCGGGGGGACGGGATACGTCGGCGGGCGGCTCATCGAGGCGTTCGAGCGCCGCGGCATCGCGGTTCGCGCTCTGGCTCGCCGTCCCGCGGCGCTGCGGTCGAGGGTCGCCCCCTCGACCGAGGTGGTCGAAGGCGACGTGCTCGACCGCGCGTCGCTGGGCCGCGCGCTCGCCGGCATCGAGACGGCGTACTACCTGGTCCACTCCATGGGCGCGACCGCGGACTTCGCCGACCTCGACCGTCAGGGCGCCGCGAACTTCGGCCTGGCCGCGCGCGCCGCCGGCGTCCATCGGATCGTCTACCTCGGCGGCCTCGGCGACCCGGTCGACGACCTGTCGCCGCACCTGCGCAGCCGGCACGAGACGGGCGAGATCCTGCGCGACTCGGGCGTACCCGTCATTGAATTGCGGGCCTCGATCATCATCGGATCGGGCAGTTTGTCGTTCGAGATGATCCGCGCGCTGACGGAGCGGCTGCCCGTGATGATCTGTCCGCGCTGGGTCGACATCGCCGCGCAGCCGATCGCCATCGACGATGTGATGGCGTACCTGGTGGCGGCTGCCGATCTGCCGGCCGATGCGGGCGGGGTGTACGAAATCGGCGGGCCCGACGTCGTGTCCTACGGTGACATCATGCGCGAGTACGCGCGTCAGCGCGGTCTGCGCAGGCTGCTGATTCCCGTTCCGCTGTTGACGCCGCACCTGTCGAGCCTCTGGCTTGGGCTCGTGACGCCGCTCTATGCCCGCGTCGGGCGCAAGCTCATCGACAGCCTGAAGAACGCGACCGTCGTGCGCTCCACGCGGTCCGCCGCGTTCGGCGTCCAGCCCCGGGGCCTGGCGTCGGCCATCGCGCGCGCGATCGAGGCGACTGACAGTCCGGCGGGTGCGAACCGCTGGTCCGATGCCCTGTCGTCAGGCGGCCTCACTTTGTCCGATGCGGTTCCCGCACGCGCGCCGCTCATCGACCGCCGCGAGGTGATCGTGCGCGCCGGATCGGCCGAGGCGTTCGCGCCGATTCGGCGGATTGGCGGCGCACGCGGCTGGTATTGCGGCAACGCGCTGTGGCGACTCCGCGGGTGGCTCGACCTGCTGGCTGGCGGGATCGGCATGCGCCGCGGCCGGCGCGATCCGGAGACGTGCGAGGTCGGTGACGCCCTGGACTTCTGGCGCGTCAAGGCCTTCGTGCCGGATCGCACGCTGCTGCTCGAAGCGGAGATGAAAGTGCCTGGACGGGCGTCGCTCCGGTTCGACGTCGAACCGCTCGACGAGGGCCGCTCGCGCATCGTGCAGACGGCTCGCTTCGAGCCATCGGGCGTCTTCGGGCAGGCCTACTGGTACGCGCTGCTGCCGATTCACGCGGTGATCTTCTCCGGCATGCTGCGCGGGATCGTGACGCGTGCCACGCGCGTCACAACAAGCGACGGACGCACGGGCATGATGCTCGCGTCAGTCTGAATGCAGTCTTCAGCCTTGGCCGAATCCAGCGCCTGCTGGCCGGGGCCGCTTCACAAGCGAAGCGACGTTGACGAACAGGCGCCGTTGATGAGCCGCAAGAGACGGCTCGACAGACAGTGAAGGAGTACAGCACCATGCGCACGTTCATCGCCTCCGTTCTCGCCGTTGCCGTCATCGCCACCGCCGGCGCCACCCTGCGCGCCGACGAGCAGACCAAGGACATCGTCGACACCGCCGTCGCCGCAGGCAGCTTCACCACGCTCGCGAAGGCGCTCCAGGCCGCCGGCCTGGTCGAGACCCTGAAGGGCGCGGGGCCCTTCACCGTGTTCGCCCCGACCGACGAGGCCTTCGCGAAGCTGCCGGCCGGGACCCTCGAGGCCCTGCTCAAGGACAAGGCCAAGCTGACCGCGGTCCTGACCTACCACGTGGTGCCGGGCAAGGTGATGGCGGCCGACGTGGTCAAGCTGAAGGAAGCGAAGACCGTTCAGGGCCAGATGGTGAAGATCGACACCACCAAGGGCGTGAAGGTGGACAACGCGAACGTCGTGAAGACGGACATCGCGGCGTCCAACGGCGTCATTCACGTCATCGACAGCGTGATCCTGCCCAAGTAAGTTCGTGTAGGATGACCCTCGGGGCACGGGCGGCCGCCGGCCGGCCGTGCCTCTCGTCGTTTGGGGCCGCCGCGCGCCGCACCGCCCATGAGACGCCCATGAGCACCTCCGCCGAACCCGCCAGACAGGCCGAGCCGGATCCGCAGGACCACGTGGCGCGGCTCTCCATCGGCGCGCTCTCGCGCGTCTCCGGTATCTCGATCGAGACGCTGAGGGCATGGGAAGTGCGGTACGGGTTTCCCGTGGCCGAGCGCAAGCCCTCGGGGCACCGCGTCTATCCCGTCACGATCGTTCCAAGGCTCCGGCGCGTGTCCGAGGCCATTGCGGCCGGTCACCGGGCCGGCCAGGTGGTCGGTGCCACCAACGCCGAGTTGGACGCCCTGCTCGCCGCCAGTCCCGATCAGCGTGAGCCTTCAATTCCGCCCGCGCTTCCCTCGCCGGTGACGACCGCTGACCTGCTCGCGGCCGTCTCAGCCTTCGACACGGAGCGTCTCACCTCGGCCCTGCTCTCGGAATGGGCCCGGCTCGGACCCCTTGAGTTCCTCACCGCGCGCATCGCTCCTCTCATCGAGGAGGTCGGCGCGTCCTGGGCTGACGGCAGGGCGGAGATCCGGCACGAACACTTCCTGTCCGAGCGCGTCGGCGATCTGCTGCGCTCCCTGCGGCTGGCCTTCGACAGCCGCGCGGAGGGCCCGAGGGTCGTACTCGCGACGCTGCCGGGCGAGTCCCACGCGCTCGGCCTCCAGATGGCGGCGCTCGTCATGGCGGTGTCGGGATTGCGGGTGAGCTACCTGGGGACGGAGGTGCCGGTCGCGCAGGTCGCCGACGTGGCGAAGACGCTCGGCGCAGCCGCGATCGCGATCAGCCTGTCCGTGGCGGCCGACGCGAGGCGCGCCTCCCGGCAGCTCGCCCAGCTCACGAAACTGGCCCCACGTGGCGTGACCGTACTTACCGGCGGAACCGGGGCGGCGAGGCTGAAGGGCAGCACGCTCCGCATGACGAAACTCGACGACCTTCACGACTGGTCGCGGCGGCTGGCGAACGGACGCGGTACGGGTCGTGCGGTATGACTGGCGTAGACCGCGTCTCCCAGGAGCCCCGAGTCGTCATCCGGCGTGGCGGCGCCCCGAACCCGGATGGCCGCGCCGTGGTCTATTGGATGCAGCGCGCCCAGCGGGGTGTCGACAACCCCGCCCTCGACGTCGCGATCGAGGTGGGCAACGCGCTGGGACTTCCGATCGTTGCCTTCCTCGGCGTCGTGCCCTTCTATCCCAACGCCAACCGCCGTCACTACCGGTTTCTGGCAGAGGGTCTGGCTGACATCGCGGGGGATCTCGGGAAGAGGCGCGTCGGCTTCGTGCTGCGGCGCTATCCGGACCACTCGCTGGACGCGTTCTGCGAGGAAATCCGTGCCGCGCTCGTGGTGGGCGACGAGAACCCGCTCCGCGAACCCGAACGCTGGCGCCGCATCGTGGCCGACCGGCTGCGCGTACCGCTGTGGACCGTCGACGCCGACGTGGTCGTACCGACACGCCTTCTCGGCAAAGAGCAGTATGCCGCACGCACGATCCGCCCACGCCTTCGACCGCTGATCCCGCGCTTCCTCGACGACGTGCCGGACGTGCGCGCCCGTATCCCGTGGGCTCCCCCCGGTCGTCTCCCATCCGTGGATCCGTCGCCTGACGCCCTCGACGGAATGGCTGTCGATGGCTCGGCATCCCCGGTCGCGACGATACGCGGAGGCACACGTGCGGCAAGGGCCGCGCTCACGCGCTTCCTGCGTGAACGGCTTGCGGGCTATGCGGCGAACCGCAATCATCCGGAACTCGACGGAACCAGCCAGCTTTCTCCGTACCTCCACTTCGGCCACATCGGGCCACGGGAGGTCGCGCGCGCCGTCCGGGACGCCGCCGCGCCGCGTGAGGACCGCGACGCGTTCCTCGAGGAGTTCATCGTGAGACGCGAGTTGGCCGTCAACTTCGTACGCTTCAACCCGCGCTACGACTCGCTCGACGGCTGCGAGCCATGGGCACGGCGGACGCTCGCCGCGCACCGGGCCGACCCGAGACGCCCGACGTACACGGCCGCCGGACTCGAGGCCGCCGAGACCCACGATCCGTTGTGGAACGCCGCGCAGATCCAGATGGTCGAGACGGGCTGGATGCACGGCTACGTGCGGATGTACTGGGCCAAGAAGATCCTCGAATGGTCGCCGACGCCGGAAGACGCCTTCGCGGCCGCCGTGATGCTGAACGATCGCTACGAGCTGGACGGCCGCGATCCGAATGGCTACACGGGCATTGCCTGGGCCATCGGCGGGAAGCACGATCGGGCCTGGGGACCGGAACGGCCGATCTACGGCACCGTCCGATACATGTCGTATGCCAGTACCTCGAAGAAGTTCGACAGCCGGCGCTACATCCGGAACGTCGAGGCGCTGACGGGGAGACAGGTGCTCGGAGAGAAGTAGAAAGTAGACAGTAGACAGTAGAAAGTAGACAGTTGACAGGAGGACAATCACTCCCGGAGTGATTTCCCGCCTGGGCCGGGGGGGCAATCACTCCGGGAGTGATGACTTGGCTTGACCGGAGGAGCCTCATGACCGCTGCAGCGCCAATCCGCATCGGGATCTCGAGCTGCCTGCTCGGCGAGCACGTCCGCTTCGACGGCGGTCACAAACGCGACTCGTTCCTGGTCGATACCTTCGGGAAGTTCGTCGAGTGGGTCCCGGTGTGTCCGGAGGTCGAGCTGGGATTGGGAACGCCGCGCGAAGCGCTCAGGCTCATCCGGCGCGGCGACGCGATCCGGATGGTCAACAACAAGAGCGGGCGCGACATTTCGGACGAGATGCGCGCGTGGGCGCGGGCGCGCGTGGAAGGGCTGGCTGGCGAGCACCTGTCGGGCTACGTTCTAAAGAAGGACTCGCCGAGCTGCGGCATGGAACGGGTGAAGGTGTATCACGACTCCGGGATGCCCGACAAACAGGGACGCGGGCTGTTCGCCGAGGCGCTGATGGCGCGTTTCCCGCACTTGCCGGTCGAGGAGGAAGGCCGCTTGTCGGATCCGCGCCTGCGCGAGAACTTCGTGGAGCGCGTGTTCGCATGGGTACGTCTCCGGGAACTGTTTGCACCACGGTGGACGGTCGGACAGCTTGTCCGATTCCACACCGCTCACAAGATGACGCTGCTGGCACATTCGCCGGAGATCTACCGGGAGATGGGCCGTCTGGTCGCCGGCGCCAAGGCCGTGGACCGCGTCGCGCTCGAACGCGAGTACCGCGAGCGCTTCATGACCGCCCTCGCCGCCATGGCCACGACCCGCAAGCACACGAACGTCCTGCTGCACATGGCCGGCCACTTCAAAGGGCTCCTGGCGGACGATGAGCGGGAGGAACTGCTGACGAGCGTCGACGACTATCGCAAAGGACTGCTGCCGCTGATCGTGCCCCTGACGCTGATCAAGCACCACGTCCGCCGGCATCGAGTCGAGTACCTGGCCGGACAGGTCTACCTCGATCCCCACCCGAAGGAGCTGATGCTCCGCAATCACGTCTGAGAACAGGGGCCTGGGACCGGGGACCGGGGACCGGCAGGGTACAATGCCCCTGTCATGTCTGCGCGCCGCTTGATCCTGCCCATCCTGCTCGCGGCGGCCGTCGTGCCGTTTTTCCTGAACCTCGGCGCGACGTCCATCATCGACGCCAACGAAGCGTTCTATACCGAGACGCCGCGCGAGATGCTCGAGTCGGGCGACTGGGTCGAGCCGACGTTCAACTACGAGCCGCGCCTGAACAAGCCGCCGCTGTCGTACTGGGTCGTGGCGGCGTCCTACCTCGCGTTTGGGACCACGCTCGACGCCGCGCGGCTGCCGATCGCCATCGGGGCGCTCGTGCTGATCGCCGCAGCGTACGTCCTCGGCCGCTTGGCCTTTTCGCCTCGCGCTGGCCTGATTGCGGCCGTCACGCTGGCCGCGACGCCGCGGTTTCTCCTCTTCTCGCGGCGCATCATCATCGACGTGTACACGGCCATGTTTCTTGGCCTCACGCTGCTGTGCTTCGCCTTGGCCGAGGCCGATGCCCGGCGGCGGCGCCTGTGGCTGGTGCTGATGTACGTGGCCGTCGGCCTGGGCGTGCTGACGAAAGGGCCCGTCGCCATCGTGCTGCCGGGTCTGGTGTTCGCGGCGTACGTGCTGGTGTCAGGGCGGACCGGCCTGATCCGCCGGGTGATGATCCCGGCCGGTATCGCGATCGTGGCCGCGGTGGTCGTACCGTACTACGCGGCCCTCTACGCGCGCGGGGGCTGGGAACACATCACGTCGTTCCTCCTCCGCGAGAACCTCGCCCGCTACGCGGAGGGCGTCGGCGCGCCCAGCCGCGGACCGTTCTTCTATCTCCCCGTACTCTTCGCGGACCTGTACTTCCCATGGTCCCTGCTGCTGCCCGTGGCCTTCGCGCTGGTGCCGTGGGCGCGGTGCTGGAGCCGAACACAGCGGCGGCTGGCCGGGGCGTCCGACGAGGCGGCGACTCCGGCAGATATCCGGTTGCTGCTGGGTCTCTGGATCGTGCTGATCGTCGTGTTCTTCTCCCTGTCGCTGGGGCAGCAGGACCTCTACATCCTCCCGACGCTGGCGGCGGCGGCACCCCTGGTCGCCGGGCTCGTCGACGGGCGCCTGACGGAGGCCTGGAGCGCGCGCGTTCGAGTCGCGGCCGACTGGAGTGCCGGGGTGATGCTGGTCGTGCTGGCGATCCTCGGTCTGATGGCTGCGTGGGCGCTCGGCGACGCGAGCGCGCCCCTGCACCTCGCGGGTGGGCTGCCGGCCGGCCTGCTGCTCGCGGCAGGCGCCATCGCCGCCCTGACGTACCTCCTGCGACGTCGTCCGGGAGCGGCGCTGCTGACGGCAGGCGCGGCGCTCGTCGTCGTCCATTGGATCGTCGTGCTGGTGGCGCTGCCGGACTTCGAGCGCTATAAACCCGTGCCGCGGCTCGCCGCGGCCATCCGGCAGGGGCCGACGCCGGAGGCGCCGGTGGCGCTCTATCGGGTGGCCGCCCCCAGCCTGGTCTTCTATCTCAAGCGTCACGTCACGCAGGCGTTCGACGAACACCAGTTGAGCGACTACCTCAGGGATCGCCCGGCCGCGCTCGTGGTGATGACTGACGAGGACCGCGACACCCTCGTCCGGGCGGGATTCGATGTGCACGTGGGGGCGGACGCCCCGCGGCTGAACGGCCGGCTCTCCGACTTCCTGTCCCGCGCGCCGCTGCCGCGGCTCTTGCTGACGCGCGTGATCCCGCCAGCCTGACGCACACAGAGGCCGGGCCAGCCGAATCGGCCCCGGAGTGCTGCGGAAGGTGCGACCACCTGGACCAGACCTGAAATCACTCCGGGAGTGATTGTCGGCAGCGTCGAGTGCGTGTCCCGTGCCGCTTACGGGAGCGCCTGGCGCAGCACCAGGTTGACCGCGCCAACCGGGAGTTCCGCCGTCAGCCTCAGGGGGATCCTGGCGGCGTCGTCCGATAGCCACAACATCAGGCCCCTTCCCTGGGCCTCGCCCTTGTCGTTGAAGATCGCCGGCCGGATCCGCAGTGCCTGGCGCGTGCCCACGCCGGTCTTTACGGCCTCCCGGCCCTCGACCGTCGCGACGAGGCGATAGAGCTGAGCGCTGTCGCAGATGTTCATGTCGTACCGCGACCCGGGTTTGAGGGGAAGCGACCGCAGCGCGAACACCGCCGAGACGACATCCTGGGAGTCGCGCGGGGCCCACAGTTCCTTGGTGACGACGGTTGCCGTCCGCACCTCGTAGGCGACGCGCCCGGTCTGGTGGTTGAAGGAAGTGATCTTGTTCCGCGTCCGCCGCCCCTCCTGGCTGAAGACCGTGCCTTTGATCGGCAGAAGCGAGGAGGTGCCGAGCAGCGTGTCGGCTTTGTAGTAGAGGGTGTACAGGCTCGAGACCACGCCGGTGGTTCTGGCTTCCGCCACGATGTAGTAAGCCGGCTGGGCTCCGACGCGGCGCTGCTCCTGCACCGCGACCGTCGCCTCGCCCGCGGTCAGGAAGTTCGACCACGACACGTCGTAGGTGAGACGCTCACCAACCTTGAAGGGCGCGGGAGCCGCCATCGGGGAGGCGAGCGGAATCGTGAGCGCAACGGCGAGGACCGTACGGGCGACAGTCGTCAGCATGAATCCAGTATAAGACCCCCGCGCTAGAGCGGGGGTGATCCCGGGCTGATCCCGGGGTCATCCCGGTCAGGCCCCGCCCTGTGTCAGAATGGGCCACACGCCATGTTTGCCAGAACCGCCGCACGCACGTGCCTGCCGCTCCTCGTGTCTGCCGCCCTCGCGGCGCAGGCGCCCCAGCCACCCGTTCCCGCGCAGCAGCCGCCTCCGGTCTTCAAGGCCGCGGTCGATCTCGTCGCCGTCGACGTGTCGGTGATCGATCGCACGGGACGCCCGGTGCGTGGGCTCGGGACGGGCGACTTCCAGATCACAGTTAACGGCCAGGTGCGGCGGATTGCGTCCGTCCAGTTCGTATCCCAGGGGGAAGCGACCGTCCCGCGCCCGCTTCCCGAGCCGGACCTGCCCCGGTTCAGCAGCAACGACGGGTCGGCGGGCGGTCGCCTGGTGATGATCGTGGTCGATCAGGCCAACATGAACTCGTCGACCGGCATGGAGTTCCGGACGACCGTGGAACGGCTGCTGGCGCGCCTCGGCCCCGGGGACCGGGCCGGTCTGGCGGTGCTGCCGGGCGGGATCGAAGTCGACTTCACCCGGCACTTCGCGCTCGTGTCCGGAGCGATGGGCCGCGTGACGGGCGCGGGCGGGGGTCTCGAGAAACGCAACCGCATGGGACTGGCCGAAGCGCTGGCCGTCGAGCGCGATCCGATGCTGCTCGAACGAATCGTCGCGCGCGAATGCATCGTGTCCCGAGTGGACATGGCTGCCGAGGAGACGCTGGAGGCCTGTCGTCAGTCGCTCCGGGCGGAGGCGAACCAGCTCGTCCAGGAAACCGGCGTCCGGACACAAAGCTCGATGATGGCGCTCCAGCGGCTCCTCAAGCGCTTCCAGGGGATCGCCGGTCCCAAGACGATCGTGTACATCACGGAGGGATTGGTCATCGACCGCGACTTCGGCCTCATTTCGTGGGCGGGCGAGGAGACGGCCGCGGCCAGAACGGTCATCCACGCGCTGCGCGTCGTCCCGTCCGGCGTGGATACGACGCAGCGACGCATGAGTGAGACCGATGACGTGGACCGGGATCTCGCCGCTCTCGGCGTCGAGGCGCTGGTCGGCCTGACCCGGGGATCCCTGCAGACCACCTACGGCCGTGGAGAGGGAGCGGTCGATCGCCTGGCCCTGGAACTCACGGGCTATTACCTCATTGGATTCGAGCCCGAAGGCGCCGACCGTGACGGCAAGGCCCACGCGATCGAGGTGAAGGTTCGCCGGCCCGGGGTGACCGTGCGAGCCCGCCGGCAGTTCGTGGCGCCCGTCGAAGCGGCGACGCGGACAGACGAAGACCGGCTCAAGGATGCCCTGAGGCAGCCGCTGCTCGCGGCCGACGTACCCCTGAAGGTCGCCACGCACACGTACAAGGATCCCGCCAGCGACAAGCTCAAGGTGCTGGTCAGCGCCGTTATCGGGCGGGCCGACGATCTGACGGGGCCGCGCGCCCTGGCCTTCTGGGTCGCCAACGAGAAGGGCGACGTGTTTCAGTTCACGGTCGACGACCCGCCGGTCGGCGATTCGAGATACCTGGCCGGTGCGCTGGTCCCGCCGGGCGTCTACAACCTCAAGTTCGCCGTCATTGACGACCGGGGACGGCTCGGCAGCGTCGAACACCGGTTCGATGCGCGGCTCCGCGCCGGCGGGCCGTTCAGATACGGGGACCTGATGGTTGCCGACGGTGCGGCGGACGGCCCCCTCGACCCCAAGGTCGAGCCGGTTGTCGCGGGCGACGCGGTCACGGCCTACACGGAACTCTACGCGGGCGACCCGGTCCGGTTCGACGGAGCGACGGTGCGCTTCGAGGTCGCACCGGAGCCCAATGCGCCAGCCGTGGCGTCAGCCGATGGCATCGTGGCGGAGACCGCACAAGCGGACCGGCGCACGGTCCGCGGAGCCATTCCCATTACGGCACTGCCCCGGGGCGAGTACGTGCTGCGGGCCGTCATCTTCACCTCGGGGCGGCCCGTGGCCCGGCTGACGAAGTCCTTCTCCCGCCTCGGCCGCCCCGGCCTCGACTAGCGGCGTCGCCTCGAGCAGCCCTGTGGGCGGCCACGGACGCGGCGAGCCGCGTCGGCAGCCTCCTCCGGGACGCGTGATACCATCGGCGCGATGACTGACCGGCTTCGGGCGCGCGCAGGTCGGAAATGACGCAGCCTGACCCGGCGCGGCGGTGGGCGGCGCTGCTGCTGCTCGCGGTGTCGCTGGCGCTTACGGCCGGTCCGCTCTTCGTCGGCCTCGACCGCTGGGAGATGCGGAACGACGAGGCCATCTACTCCTATGCGGTCCAGCGAGTGCTCGAGACGGGGGAGTGGCTGACCCCGCGTTCCATTCCGAGCGACAACCCGCTGCTTGAGAAGCCACCGCTGAAGATCTGGCTGGTTGCGGGCGCGATGAGCCTGGGCGTGCTGCCGGCGACCGATGCCGGCATGCGCGTGCTGGACGCCATCTTCGGCGCACTCGCGTTCGGCTACGTCTTCGCCCTCGGCCGCCGGCTGGCCGGCCCGCTGTGCGGCGCGGCTGCGATGCTGGCGCTGTTCGTGTACGAGCCCCTCGTCTACGATCACGGTCTGCGCAGCAACAATATGGAGGCGGCGCTGCTGCTGGCGTACGCGGGCGGCCTGTACCACGCCGGCCGATGGGCCGATGGCGACTCGGCTTCCCGCGCGCACGTCTGGCTGGCGGCCCTGTACTTCGTGCTGGGCTTCATGACGAAGTACGTGGCCGCGCTGTTCATCCCGGTGCTGCTCGTCGCAGTGGTGGTGTGGCGGCGCGGTGGGCTCGCGCGCCTACGCTGCGCCTCCGTCGACTGGATCCGGCCGGCCGTTGCCGCTGTGGGGCTCATCCTCCCGTGGTTCATCTACCAGGCGGTGACTCGGGGACGTGTCCTCTGGGAGGACATGTTCCTGGGACAGGTCCACCAGCGTTTCGTGACATTCGTCGACCCCAGGCACGTGGAGCCCTGGCACTTCTACCTGACGGACACGTGGGCGCGCCTGCGGGCTGCCGACACGGAATGGCTGACAGCTGCCGGCCTCGTGCTGCTGGCGTGGCGGGCGGTTGCGAGGCGCGATGCGCCTGCCCGACTGCTGCTCGTGTGGCTGGCGATCCCACTGGCTGCCCTTTCCCTGAGCAGTTCGAAGATCACGCACTACCTCTTTCCGTTCTTGCCGCCACTGGCCCTCGCCGCCGGACTGGCGGCAGCGACCATGTTCGATTTCGCCCGGTGGGGCGCCGGCGCGGCGGAGAACGCCGTGAGCCCCCGGCTGGCGCGACTGGGCGCATCCGTGCCGGCGTGGCTGGCGGCTCTGGCGACGGTCGCCGGTGGCGCGGCATTCCTCGCGGCGCTCTGGACGTGGCTGGTCGGGCCCATTCGGCTCCGATTCGGCGACCTGAGGATCCTGCAGAGCGCATCCGTCCTGCGGGCCGCAGTCGTCGGGACGCTGGCGTTCGCGGCCGCCGGTCGTGTCCGCCAGGGCCTCACCGCCCTCGGCGCCATCGTCTTCCTTCTGGTTCTGCCGGCGGACGCCTACCGTGAACAGGTCAGGCGCACCGCCACGACCGACCGTCCCGTGTCCGCCCTCGCGGCCTGCTTGTCCGGCGCCGCGGGGCCCTCGGGCGGACGCATCACGGTCTACGCGGCAGACATGGACCGGATGCCGCACACGTACTTCTACTACCTGCGCCACGTAGGACGATGGGAAGACGCCGGCACCGAACTCGATCGTCACGTGCGCCGCCTTCTCGCGGGGGACGGACCGTCGTCGATCGTGCTCCTCATGCAGGACACGTGGGCATCGGTCCGTGAGCGCGTGGGGCGCGTCCCGCTCATCGACTTCGTGGATGGCGGCGTGATCCTCGTGCCGTCCCGCTTCGCCCACTGTACGGACGCGGCCGTTGCGGCCCGGCCCGGGCGGGGTGCCGCCACGGCGGGGATCAGGCGATGAACACAGACGGGCTCTCGCTGTGTGTCATCGTGCCGACCTACAACGAGGAGGCGGGAATCGCCCAGACGGTGTGCGACCTCCGGGCGGCGCTGCCCGGTCTGGCTCCAGACTGGGAGTTGCGCATCGTGGACGATGGGTCGACGGACGGCACCGTTGCGGCCGCGATGCTGGCGGCCGAGGGCGATTCCAGGGTCACCGTCCAGCGCGAACCGCACAGAGGCAAGGGCGGGGCGGTGCGGGCCGGCATGCTGGCCACGCGGGCGGAGTTACGGTTCCTGTGCGACGCCGATTTGTCCATGCCTCCCGCGCACCTGGCCCGGTTCCTCGGGCTCGTGCCGGATGCGTGCGACATTGCCATCGGGAGCCGCGAAGCCCCCGGCGCCCGCCGGATCGGGGAACCCGCGTACCGGCACGTGATGGGCCGGGTCTTCAACTGGCTGGTCCGGGCGACCGTAAAGACGGAGATCGACGACACGCAATGCGGCTTCAAACTCTTCTCGGGGCGGGCCGCCGATGCCGTGTTTCCTCACGTGCGGACGGACGGCTGGGCGTTCGACGTCGAGGTGCTGGCGCTGGCCCGCGCGACGGGGTTCCGCATCCGGGAGGTGCCCATCGACTGGTACTTTCGCCCGGTGTCTCGGGTCAGGCCGGTCCGGGACACGATCGGCATGACACGGGAGTTGAAGGCGATTCGCCGCCGCCTCCGCCAAACACCCCCGTTCTAACGCGGGTCTCATCCCGGAGTTGTCCCGGAGTAGTGTCCCGGAGTAGACCCGCTTTAGAGCGGGGGTGCTGCCGGTCTCTCGGCACCCCGGCAGCGCATCGACGGGATTCCGTTCGGCCGAGTGTTTTCGTCGGTTGGAATCGAAGGGTTTCGGCGGATTTCGACGTCGAGCGTCGCGCACGTCGAGCGCCCGCGGATGGCACCCCGATTGCGTAAGCAAAGGGCACCAGCCCACCGGCTGGGCGGAAGGGTGTAGACCGATGGGGGCCGGTCGCATCCGACGAACCGGCCGGTGGGCTCATTGCTGTTCCTACCTTCTGTCTTCTGTCTCCTGTCTTCTGTCTTCCGACCTCTCCTCGCCTTCGTCCACCGGCCGGAGGAACGAGGCGCGCCGCGGCGGCGGCATCGGGCTGTCGGCGCCCCTGACTGACTTCCAGATGATCTCGTTGAGTTCGAATTCCGGAGCGAGGTCGGCTTCCGCCAGGTACATCCGCGCCGACGCCTCCGCGCCCCACGCGTTGACCGCGTTCTTCTCGGTCAGGTCGATGCGCGCCGGCCTGACGGTGTAGGGGGTCAGCACGGGCGTGGCCTGGAAGGCGTTGTACATCGGCGTGGCCGCGGCGTCGTACTGGCTCATCGGCGGCAGCCCGAGAATCAGCTCCATCGTTCGGAGCATGCCCGAGGTCGTGTAGAGCGTGCTGTCCACGTAGCCGCTGCGGCGGGTGAACGGGCTGATGACGAACGCCGGCGAGCGGTGGGCGTCCACGTGGTCCGGCCCGTTCTGGGCATCATCCTCGAGGATGAAGATCGCCGACTCCTTCCAGAACCGGCTGTTCGAGACCGCCTCGACGACGCGGCCGGTGGCAAGGTCGTTGTCCGCCACCATCGCCCGTGGCGTTGGGTAGCCGGCGCGGGTGCCCGCCGTGTGGTCGTTCCCCAGGCGGATGATGTTGAGGCGCGGGAGATCGCCGCTCTTCTCGAATTCGCGGAACTCCTCGAGCCAGATGTCCACGCGCTGGTTGTCGGGGATGCTCAGGTCGTAGGGCTGGAAGCGCGGGTGCACCTTGCCTTTGAGCCCCGGGACCGTCGCGACGACCTGGCCGACGCCGGAGTCGGTGCCCTCCTCCGGTTCGGTTCCGCGCATGGCGAACTCTCCGTAACTGCGGACGCTGACGCCGGCGCGGTTGCAGGCGTCCCAGATGTACCCGTGCATCGGGGCGGTCACGTTGCCGTACGGGTTGCGCATCTTGCCGCCGCCCTCGCTCAGATAGCGGCCGCCGCGGCTCCCGTAGTTCGTCGGCCAGATTTTCTCCACGAAGTCCGTCGCGTACGCACCGGTCGAATACGCGTGGCCGTCGTAGCTGACTTCCGCATCGACGTAGAAGTTGTCGAGCGTGACGAACTCGCGCGCGAAGGCGTGGGCGTTGGGGGTGACCTCGTCGCCGAAGAGGCAGAGCGTGGGATCGCCGTTGCCGCGGTCGAGGTCTCCGAGGATCTGGTCGTACGTCCGGTTCTCGCGAATGATGTAGAAAACGTACTTGATCGGCGACGGATCACCGACCTTCCTCGGCACCGGCGACGCCACGGGTGCCGATGGCGGGGCGAGGACGCCCGCCTGGGAGAGCGGGGTGATCGCGTACACGGTCTTCGTCATGGCCGCCAGGGTCGCCGCGTCCGGGACCGGCAGTATCGACAGCGATCCCTGGAGCATGGCGCCGGAATACTGCCCGTCGCCCGAACCCGGCACCCCGGCGTGGCTGCCGCGCGGGTTGGGCAGGGAGGTCAGGCCTTTGCCGCTCAGCACGAAGATCTGCGAGCCGTCCTTGCTGAACTTCACATCGGTGGGGTACCAGCCCGTGGGGATGAACCCCTCGACCTCGCTCTTGTGCGGCGTCTCGATATCGACGACCGCGACGGTGTTGTTGTCGGCATTCGCCACCAGCAGCGTCTTGCCGTCGGGAGACAGCGCCAGCGCGTTGGGCGTGGAGCCTGGTGGGACGCCCGTGAACAGCGCAATCGAGATCTGCTCGCGCGCCACCTTCGCAGCGAGATCGATGACCCACACCGCGTTCGTATTGGCGCAGGCGACGAACAACCGCTGCCCGTCCTTCGAGAGCACCATCGAGTTCGGGTGCTCCCCGACGGCGTACTCGCCGAGGGGATCGAGCGTCGCGGCGTCGAAGACCAGCACCTTGGAGCCGCCCCACACGGAGACGTACAGCACCTTGCCGTCCGCCGACACGAGACACGTGTACGGCTCGGCGCCGACGTTCACCGTGCGCAGCACGTGACCCGACTTCAGGTCCAGCATCGACACGGCTTCGCCGAAGATGTGCACGGCGTAGACGCGCTGCCCATCAGGCGACAGCGTGATGCCGCCCACGAAGCTCTGTTCGACGGGTTCCGGCCTGTTGATGCCCGGCATGGGCCGCTGGGTGTCTCGCCCGAGCGCGTAGACGCCGCCGGCCGTGAGGCGGCTGTTCTGGAAGTAGAACTCGTTCACCGTCGTCTGGCCCGCGCCTGAGGAATAGACGCGGCGTCCGTCCGGGTGCCAGGCCAGCCCGAGCCAGGCGTGGTCGACGCTGGCGCGCGACGCGACGTAGTTGCGGCGCAGATCGACGATCGTCAGGCTCGGCTTCGCGTACCCGTTGTTCGTGACGACGAGGAAGTTGCCGTCTGGCGACTCGACCATCCCGAGCGGCAGGTCTCCGATGGACATGTGCCGCCCTGCCGGCGCGATCGTCCATCCGTTGGGCAGCAGGGTCATGCCCTTGCCGAGCGACCCTGGCAGCCGTGGCGGCGCCGGCCCGCGCTGCGCGACGGATCCGACGGCCAGCACGACGATGAGGACGAAGAACAGGGCGACGGCGGCGAAGCGTCTGGTCATGGGGGGATTCTAAACCGGGACCGGGGATCTGGGATCGGGGATCGGTTCTGTCACGCCGAGTTCACATCCCCCAGCCGACGCCCCCAGTGAGAGCCTGAATCGGGACGGGGCACATCCGGCCCCCGGTCCCCGATCCCAGATCCCTACCTCTTGTATCCGATCTTCCGGAGGAACCCGACGCGCCACTCGCGGTCGCTGTCCTGCTCGAGGCCCTTTGGGGACGAGCCGTCGATGACCCCGACAATCCCGCGGCCCTGGTCCGACTGGGCGACGATGACCTCCAGCGGGTTGGCCGTAGCGCAGAAGATACGGCACACCTCTGGGCAGTCCTTGATCCGGTTGAGGATGTTGATCGGGAAGGCGTTCTTGAGGAAGAGGACGAACGTGTGCCCGGCGCCGATGGCCTGCGCGGCCTCGACGGCGGCCCGCGCCAGCCCATCGTCGTTGCCGTCGGCGCGGATGAGGCACGGGCCGGACGCCTCGCAGAACGCGAGGCCGAACGCGGCCTGGGGCACGCCCGTGACGACGGCCTCGTAGAGGTCTTCGACCGTCTTGATGAAATGGCTCTGGCCGATGATGACGTTGGCATCGGCGGGGATGGCGACGGGAACGAGGGAGAGATCCATGATTGCCTCCGGGACACGGGACGCGGGACCCGGGTCCCCGGTCCCCGTCCTTAGTGCCTCCCCAGCAGCCGCAGCACGCCGAGCGACATGGCCGGGATGTAGGTAATCAGCAGCACGCCGATCCCGGTGATGATCAGGAACGGGAACACGTGCCGGTAGAGGCTCGTCAGCGGTTTGCCGAAGCGCGACGACGAGAGGAACAGGTTCAGCCCGACGGGCGGGAACAGGAATCCGAGCTCGAGGTTCGCGAGGAAGATGACGCCCAGGTGGATCGGGTCGACGCCGAACGCCGCGCCGATCGGCGCGATGATCGGCGCCAGCACGATGATCGCCGAGTAGATCTCGAGCACGCTGCCGAGCACGAGCAGCAGCGCGTTGAGCGCCAGCAGGAACACGACCTGCGATTCGATGTGGTTCTTCACCCACGTCAGCAGCAGGTCCGGGATCATCGCGTCGACCAGATAGCTGGTCAGCCCCATCGCGATGCTCAGGAGAATCAGCACGGCGCCCATCAGGGCCGCCGCCTTGAGGAGCACGTTCGGCAGCGACCTGAAGATGTGGATGTCGCGCGTGACGAAGCACTCGACCAGAACCGTGTAGGCGAGCGCGGCGGCCGCTGTTTCCACCATCGACGCGAAGCCGCTGACGAAGAGCGTGACGATGAAGACGGGCAGCAGGAGTTCCCACTTCGCGCCCCAGGCGGACGCCAGCACCTCCCGCGGCGAGAACGGCACCTTCTCCCGCTGGATGCGCCGCCCGACCACGATGCCGTAGAACGCCGTGATGACGACGAGCAGAAGGCCGGGCACCAGCCCGGCGATGAACAGGTCGTCGGCCGGCACGGTCTGGTCCCGCGTGCTCGCCACGACGCTGTAGAGGATGACGGGCAGGCTGGGCGGGAAGAGCAGACCCAGACTGCCGCTGGCCGTCACGAGGCCGAGCGAGAAGCTCTCGGAGTAGCCGTCCTTGCGCAGGATCGGATACACGAGGCCGCCCAGCGCGATGATCGTGACGCCGGATCCGCCTGTGAACGTCGTGAACATGGCGCAGACGGCGGCGACCATCACTGCGATTCCGCCCGGCATCCAGCCGAACAGCGACCGGAAGAAGCGGACCAGGCGCTCGGCCGCGCCGCTCTCGGCCAGTACGTAGCCCGCCGCCGTGAGCAGCGGAATGGCGGGCAGCGTCGGCGAGGCGATCAGCCTGTACACTTCTGCCGACACCGCCGCGACGGGCGTGCCCTCACGGAAGAAGAGCACCAGGGCGATGCCGCCCATCGCCACGAAGACCGGCGCGCCGAGCAGGGCGGCCGCGACAATCACCAGCGCCAGCGGCCACAGCGCCGACGCCGATTCCGCCGGCACCAGGCCGAGCGCGAACGCCACGCCGATGGCCGCCAGGCCGACGAGCCGGCCCCACCAGCGTTCGGACGCCTTCCAGGCGAACTGGAGCGCCATCAGCCCGAGCGACGCCGGCATCACGATCTCGCTGACCCATTCGGGGATGCCGATGGGCAGCATCTTGGTCTGGATCCGGTTGGCGATGACGACCTGCGCGCTGGCGTACGCCAGGATGCCGGCCACGGCCGCGGCTACCGAGTACGCGAAGAGGCGCGACAGCGTCTTGGTGAGGCCCTCGTCGAAGAACTCGGCTGTCGACAGCGTGAGGTGCTTGGCCTGGCTCGTCGCGGCCAACCCTCCGACGAAGGCGAGCCACATCGTGAGCTGCTGGACGTAGGCGGCCGATCCGGGAACGTGGAACCCCCCGAACGGCCGGCCGAAGGCGTCGATGAGCGGGAGCAGCGTCGCCAGCGCCAGCGTGGCGACCAGCACGCTCTGCTCGGTGCGGCGAAGGACGGCGCCGAGCGTGTTCACTTCTTCTGCGCCGCCTGTTTGCGGTACTCGTCGCGGTACTTGAGCGCTTCGTCGAAGGCCGCCGCCGGGATGATCGTGCCGCGGATTCTCTGGTAGGTGGACTCGGCCAGCGCCGTCCAGAGCGCGCGGGCCTTGGCATCGACCGGGACAACAGTCAGGCCACGGCTCTTCATCGCCGCGACGTCGGCCTCGCCGCTGCGCCGGACGTCGGCCTGGAGCTTCTTGCCGGCCTCACGCGCCACCTCCAGCAGCTTCGGCCGGATGTCGGCGGGAATGCGCTCCCAGATGTCCTTCTTGACGACCGTCGCTCCGAGCAGCAGGGCCCAGTTGAGGTCGGTCATGTGCTTCGCCTGCTCGTAGTATCGCGTGATCACGGCCACCTGCGGCGGCGCGGCAAACGTTTCGACCAGGCCAGTCTGCAGGGCGGTCGCCAGCTCCGTCGAGGGGAGCGGCACGGGGTTGTAGCCGAGGTTCCGCCACAGCTCGACCGAGTCGGTGTCGCCGGCCCACGTGAACATCTTCAGCGGTTTGAGGTCGTTCGGCACGGCCACAGGCTTCTTCGTGAAGTAGTGGACCCATCCGCCATCGGCCCAGTTGAGGACGACGTAGCCCTTCTCGAGCATGCTGGCCTCGAGGCTGGGCCGCATCTTGTCGAGCACGTAGTAGACCTCGTCGTAATCGCGGAACGCCATGGGGATGCCCATCGCGTACACCGACTTGTCGATCTCAGCGACGCCCACGGAGGTGAGCACGGCCGCGTTGAGCGTGCCCAGGTTCATCTTCCGCACGACGTCCGGATCGTCACCGGCCGTGCCGCCCGCGTACAGCCGGACCTGCACCTTGCCTCCCGACACCTTCTGCCACTGCGCCGCGGTTTCCTTCAGGACCTGGTGCCAGGACGATCCGTCGGGAACGAGGGTCGCCATCTTGATGATGACCTGCGCGTCGGCGGTGCGGGCCGCCGCCAGGATCGCCAGGCACGCGGCGACGAGAACGATTCGCCCGGTCCGCGGTGCATGCATTCGTCGGTTGATTCCAGTCATGTGTGTGAGGCTTCCTGTCTCCGCGGCGCCGTGCCGCCTATTCGATGAACAGTTCGTCCACGCGTGCGAGCAGCCAGCGGGCGCGGCGCTGCGAGATGATATTGGCCAGCCGCTGTTCCGGCGGGGCCGTGCCGATGTCGATGGCGAGGGCGTCGTCGAGGAGCTGGACGAATTCCTTGCGGTTCTGCGTGCCCACCGACACGACTTCCGCGTAGGTGACCAGCGGCGACACCCGGCGGCCGGCCGACAGTGCCCGGGCCCGGTCGAAATGCTCTCGGGCGCGCTCGAGGGACCCGCCGACGGACGAGCGGCCGCCCTCCCACGTGATGAAGAAGTCGTGGAGCGATCCCAGTTCCCAGTCCTCGTCGAGCGCGATGGCGCGCTGCATCAGCGCCTCGATGACGCGCTGATCCACGGACAGCGTCGAGTCCGCCTTGTCGATGGCGAACGCGGCGCCCCAGGACGCGCCGGTCCAGTACAGGAGCGGGACGTGCTTCACCGTCGTCCGGGCCAGCGCCGCGGCCGGATCCTGGCGAAGCCGGTCGCCGATGCCGGGAAACTCCACCTCGAGCGCGCGCAGCCCGTACCCCAGCGCACGCAGGTACAGCTTCTTCGCGCGCACGCGCATCTCGGTGGCCCGGTCGAAATCCGCGGCCTCCACGACATCGGCTTCCTGCTGGATGAACGCGTAGGCGTACTGCGTGAACCCGCTGCACGCGGCCGTCAGCAGCCCCTTGTGGCGCGGCGACTGCTCGATCAGGCTCTCGATGGTCTTCAGCGCGAAGGGAATCGCGTCCCGCACCAGTTCGGGGTCATCGTCTTTCGCGAAGGACGAACTGCCTTCGGCCAGCGCATTGCCCAGCGTGTTGATGGCCATCTGCTTGATGGAGCAGCCCGAGAGCGGCACGAGCAGCGCTGCCGCCAGAATCGCCCCGCCAGGTCCTCTCCATCGTCCGGTCATACGCCCCCTGAGCCAGACTATTATTCTAGACCAGCCTTCCGGCGGACGCAGTATCCTTGGCCGTGCCGGGCCGATCGCCTTGACAGGCCCGCCGTCAAGGACCGATGCTTGCCGGCGGACCCGGAGCAGACGGAACACCGATGATCCTCGAGACCGTCCGTGTCGAGAACTTCAAGTGCATCGATGACTCCACGGAGTTTTCGATCCGGCCGCTGACTGCGCTGGTGGGGAAGAACGAGTCGGGCAAGACCGCCCTCCTCCAGGCCTTGTGCCGGCTCAATCCCGTCCTGCCGTCAGAGGGGACCTTCGCAGAGACGGAGTACCCCCGCCGGCGCTGGGCGGCCTACCGCCAGCGGCGGCAGAAGGCCGCCGATCGGGTCGTCACGACGACCTGGCGGCTGGAGCCGGCCGACATCGACGCGCTCGGCGGGCTGCTCGGGCCGGACGCCATGGCCAGCACCAGGGTGGTCGTGACCAAGGGGTACGACAACCGCCTGCGGTGGCAGGTCGACCTGGACGAGCGCCGGGTCGTGTCGAACCTGGTGCGCGGGGCCAATCTGGACGCCGCGGAACTGCGCAGCCTCTGGGCGGTGTCGACCGTCACCGAACTCATGCGGACCCTCCAGGCCGTCGAGGACACGACACCAGCCCAGGCGGCGCTTCTGGCGGCAATCCAGGAGCGGTTCCCTCGCGGAGGCCTCGACGACCAGATTGTCGAACTCCTCGAGCCGCGCCTGCCCCGATTCCTGTATTTCGCCGAATACCACCGCCTCCCGGCCGAGGTCGGTATCGACGACCTGCTCAGACGCCGGGCCGCGAACCAGCTCACGGCCGGTGACAGCATCTTCCTCGCCCTGCTCTCGCTCGCCAACGTCGCGCCGGAGGAGCTGCAGCAGATTTCACGCTTCGAGTACCTCGTCGCCGAACTCGAAGCGGTCTCGCAGCAGATCACGAAGGACGTGCTGGACTACTGGAGCCAGGATCGCTCGCTCGAGGTCGACTTCCGGTGCGATGCGGCCCGCCCGGACGACCGCCCGCCGCTCGACGTCGGCTACGTCATGCGGACCCGCATCCGGAGCCGCCGCCACAACGTCACGCTGAGTTTCGACGAGCGCAGCGCGGGGTTCATCTGGTTCTTCTCGTTCCTCCTGTGGCTCACGCACATCCGCCGGGACCAGGCGGGGGACTACATCTTCCTGCTCGACGAGCCTGGCCTCGGCCTGCACGCGCGCGCGCAGATGGACATGATGCGTTTCATCCGCGAGCAGGTGCTGCCCGCCTACCAGGTGATCTACACGACCCACACGCCGTTCATGATCGCGCCAGACGCACTGGACGGCATCCGGACGGTCGAGGACGCCGATGACGGCGACACCGTGCTCGGGACCAAGGTGGGCGACCGGTTCCTCAGCATGGATCCCGATACCCTGTTCCCCATCAGGGCGGCGCTGGCCTACGACGTCACGAAACGGGCCGTCGTCGGCCGGCAGACGCTGCTCGTCGATCGCCCGAGCGACGTGCTGTACCTGAAGTGGTTCTCGCGCGAACTCCAGGAGCAGGGGCGGGAGCACCTCGATCCCGAGTGGCGCCTCGTGCCCGTGGGCGGCCTCGATTCCATCGCGCCCTTCGCCGCGCTGTTTGCCGAACCGTCGCAGAAGATCGCCGTGCTGACGGACGGGCTGATGTCCCACCCGCGACGACTCGAGGGGCTCTGGGAGCGCGGCGTCCTCCAGTTCGGTCGCATCCTGCGTCCCGCCCTGTACGTGGAAGGCGGCGAGGATGCCCAGGTCGAGGACCTGCTTGGCCGCCGGCTGTACAGGGAACTCGTCATCGGGGCGTTCCGCCTCCAGGAGTCACCGGTCCTGCAGGGCGACGTGCCTGCCGAGCCGCAGCGCCGCCTCGTCGCCGAAGTGGAGGAGTATTTCGCCGGGCTGCCGCCCTGGGCTCCCCGGTTCGACAGTTTCGGTCCCGCCTCGTACCTCTTCGAGAACGCGGCGACACTGCGCGAGACGCTGCCGGACCTCGACGACGCCATGGCCCGCTTCGAGCGCCTGTTCGCCGACCTGAACAGCTTCGTCGCGGACTGAGCGCTTCGACTCGCACGTTCGGCGGCGTCGTGCATCGGGCGTCGGACCCGGCCCGCTCGCTCAGGCTCAGTCCTGAGGGCGCAAGATGCGTTGCCCCCGATGCGCATCGAAGGACTGAGCGACGCCTCGCGTCGAGCCCGGATGGTATGATGCCGACGCTCCCCTGGAGGCATCATGGCCATCGACTGGAACGACGTGCGCTACCGCGGCGACGCCAAGGACGTCGAAGAGTTGCTGACGACGTACCGTATCGCGGATTACCTGGAGACCTTCGAAGAGAACCGCCGCCAGGTCGACAGAGGCATGCGCGAGCGGCTGATCAAGGAGGGGATCCGCCTCAGCGAGCAGATTTCTCCCCGCATCTACCGCATCTTCAGCGACGTCTGTGCGTCATTGGAACTCGACGCGCAGGCCGAGGTCTTCTGCCTGCCGGCGCAGGAAGTGAACGCGTTCGCCGCACTGGACGTCCGGAAGGCCGGCACCTACTCCCTGGTCGGTGTCACGGCCCCGGCGCTGGAGCGACTGGACGATGCCGAACTGCGGTCGATTCTGGCCCACGAACTCGGGCACATCCTCTTCGGCAACAACCGGCTGTCGGCCCTGATCTCCACCGATGCCGGCAACCCGTCGATCACCGTGCTGCCGGCGCTCGGGGAGAGTCTGTTCCTCCGGTGGCGGAAGAAGGCGGAGATCAGCGCCGATCGCGTCAGCCTCATTGCCAGCCGCGATTTCCGGTCGACCGCCACGTCCCTGCTGAAGGCGACCTTTGGCCTGTCCGAACGGAACCTCAACCTCGACATTCAGGCTCTCGTCGGCCAGGTTGACGAGATTCGTGGACGCCCCGAGCTGATGGAGGAGACCTTCGCGTCCCACCCGCTGCTGCCGATCCGCCTGAAGGCGGCCGAGCTGTTCTCGCGCTCCGGCAAGGCCCAACGGGCCGGGTTTCCGGTCGAGGGACCCGCGCTCGGCGATGACGAACTCGAGGACGCAGTCGACGAACTCGTCAGGTTGACGCGCCGGTACCCGTTCAAGCCCGTCCACCAGGCCGTCATGCGCGCGGTGGCGTTGGGCGGCGCCCTGCTGCTGGGCGCGGACAAGGACGTCAGTGACGAGGAAGTCAAGATCCTGGTCCAGATCCTGCACAAGTGGTTCACCGATGAGCCCGAGGCGGAGATTGTCACCGACCGGTCAGTCATCGAAACCCGCCTCCCCGAGGCGCTCGAGGTCCTCAAGACCGAGGGCGACATGGAGGAGAAAGGCTTCCTGCTGTCACGACTGGCCGACGTCGCGCTGGCGGATGGGGCCCTGATGGACGCGGAAAGCGCCCTGATTCTGGAGATGGCCAAGCAGATCGACGTGCCGTCCAAGTTCGCCTACTCGATCATGGTGGGCGCCGCGCAGTCGATCGGCTTCCGGACGGACGTGAAGCTCAACCGGATGGCCGAGGAAATCCGGCGATCGATGATGAAGGGGCTCCGGGGGTAATGCGGTGTAACTTCCGGAGGACAACTCGGGTCTAATAGTGTCATTGGCATCGGACGATGACCGATTTCGGCATCGTCCGAGATGCCAGTTGTTGTTGTGAAGCCGTGGGCACGCGAGTCCGGATAGTCCGGAGCCCGATGCGCTACGGCACCCCGCTGGCGACGTCCGAGGGGCGCGTGGGCGGGTGGCATGAAGACGCGCTCCCTGGCCGTTCTGGCCGCCCTGTACCTGGCAGGCGCCGCCTCTCCGGCGTACGCCCAACGTCAGATCCTCCTCTCCAGCGGAACGGCCGTCGTCACCGCGGACCTGAGCGATCGCTCCTGGACCATCGGTAACGACCGCATCACGCTCGTGCTCGGGCTGGAGGGGAATTCCGCCTTCGCTGTCCGGGCCATCGAGCTTCCGGGGACAGACCGCCGCTGGGAATTCGACCCGGCCGCAGATTCCTTCGTCGATGTCGGCGGCGTCCAGGCGCCGTTCGGACTGCCGTCTGCCGGGTGGCGGTACCGCGACACCCTCGAGGAGTCGTACGGCGCCGGGGTTCGCGTGGGGTTCGTCTACGAATCGGCTCGCGACAACCTCCGGGCCGTCCGGTGGTACGCAGCCGTGTCGGGAACGCCGACGATCGAGGCGTGGACGGAGATCACCCTGTTGAAGGACGAACACACCGCGCTCGCCGGGATTAACGTCTGGCAGACGGTGCTGCCGCCGGGCGACGTGGAGTGGCTGACCGGGCTGCATCCCCGTGAGGACTCACCGCGGCCGTTTACCCTGAACCGGTCCGGCATGGCGATCGACGACGTCATCACGCTGGGCGCGAGCGGCCGGTCCTCGTCCTACAACGTGCCGTGGCTCGCCGTCGACTGGGAGAGCGACAAGTTCTTTGCCGGCCTGATGTGGTCCGGAGCCTGGTCGGCACAGATCGAGCGGCGGGAAGCCGGGCTGCGGGTGACGCTGGGGCTTCCGGCCACGGCGACGACGATCCCGTTCGACCGCGGGATCGAGACGCCGCACATGTTCCTGGGAGTGGCGCGGGGCCCCCAGATGGACGTCGGAGCGGCGCTGCGGGGGTTTCTCAAGGATTTAGCGCGTTTCGGCCGCGGGTTCGATCCGCTGGTTACGTACAACACCTGGTACTCGTACGGGACGCACATCGACGAGGAAGCGCTGCTCGAAGAGATGCAGAACGCAGCCGAGCTGGGAGTCGAGCTCTTCGTCGTGGACGCGGGGTGGTATCCGACCGGCGACGTGGAGCCGTGGGACTTCCTGCCCGGCCTGGGGACGTGGACGTGGGACGAGGAGCGGTTCCCGTCCGGCCTGCCGGCGCTTCGGGATCGCGCCCACGAACTGGGCCTCCGGTTCGGCCTCTGGGTCGAACCGGAACGGATCGACCTCGAGACGTTGAAGCGTCCCGACGGTCCCAGGGAGCGCTGGTTGGCGACCGAGCAGGGTGTCTACGACATGAACACGCCGCGCGAGCAGACGCGCGGCGCGCAGATCTGCCTGGCCGATCCGGAGGCCTGGGAGTGGGTCTACAACCACCTCGTCGCGCTGATCGAAGAGGTCCGTCCCGACTACCTCAAGTGGGACAACAACCTCTGGGTCAACTGCAGCCGTTCGGGGCACGGCCACGACGCCGAGGACGGGAACTTCCGGCACGTGCGGTCGCTCTACGACATGCTGGCGATGGTGCGCGAACGCTTCCCGGACCTGCAGATTGAGAACGTCTCTGGTGGCGGCAACCGGCTCGACCTCGGGATGGCGCGCCTGACGGACACGGCGTGGATGGACGACCAGACCGCGCCGGCGGTGCACGTGCGCCACAACCTCGGAGGGCTGGGCTCCGTGTTCCCGCCGCCCTACCTGCTCTCCTTTCTGGTGGACGACGGGACCGACCGGATGTTCGAGTCCGCGGACCTGCCGCTCCTCGTGCGCAGCCGGATGCCGGGCGTCCTGGGATTGAGCGTCCGAGCCTCGGACATGAACGGGGATTTCCGTCGGACGGTCGCGTCCGAGATCGAGACCTACAAGGCGCTTCGAGAGGTGCTGCGGCACGGCTCGACCCAGCTCATCACGGCGCAGGCCGTGCCCTGGTCGGAGAGCGGCTGGGACGCGATCCAGGCGACGTCAGCGGCCGACGGGACGATCGTCGTCTTTGCGTTTCAGTCGAACCCGGACGTCGATGACGCACGGATCCGCCTCCGGGGCCTCGACCCAGACGCCGAGTACCTGGTCGGTTCGGTGGACGATGGCGAGATCGGGTTTGCGCTGGGCCGCGACCTGATGGTGGACGGCATCGACGTTCACGACTCGGCGCGTTCGGCGGCGGTGCTGGTGCGTCTGACGCTCGTTCCGCGCCGAACACCCCCGCTCTAGAGCGGGGCTACTCCCGGGTGAGACCCGCTCTAGAGCGGGGGTGTTGTCGCGTGCTCGACCCAGATGTCCGCGAGATGGAGCACCGTCTCGACGGACTTCTCCATCCATTCGAGCGGAACCCACTCCTTCTTCCCGTGGAAGTTCATGGAGCCGTTGAACAGATTCGGCGTCGGCAGGCCCATGAACGACAGGCGGGCCCCGTCGGTGCCGCCCCTCACGGGAAGCCGCTGCGGCGTCAGACCAGCGCGCCGGATCGCCTGGTCGGCGTGCGCCACGACGAGCGGGTGCTCGTCGAGCTTGTAGCGCATGTTGCGGTACGACTCCTTGATCTCGATGGCCACTGAGGCCCCGGGATAACGCTTCTCCATAAAGGCCGCCGCGTCCCGGAGGATGGTCTCGAGCTCGCGCAGCCCCTCTTCGCTGAACGCGCGCACCAGGAACTGCAGCTTCGCTTCCGACGTGTTGCCCGCCACGGAGATGGGATGCAGGAACCCCTCGCGGCCCTCGGTCGTCTCGGGCGTCCGGTGTTGAGGCAGTGCCTGCACGAGAGCGGAGGCCACGCGGACGGCGTTAACCATCTTGTTCTTGGCGTAACCGGGATGGACGTCGGCGCCCGTCACGGTGACGTACGCCGTATCGGCGCAGAACGTCTCTGCTTCGAGCGAGCCCAGGCCCGACCCGTCAATCGTGTAGGCGAAGTCGGCGGCGAACGCCTTCACGTCGAAGTGCTCCGTGCCGCGTCCGACCTCTTCGTCCGGTGTGAAGCCGACACGGATCGGGCCGTGCAGGCGCGCCGGATTCTCCTGGAGTTGCCAGAGCGCCTCGAGGATGACCGCGACGCCAGCCTTGTCGTCGGCGCCAAGCAGCGTCGTACCGTCGCTCGTGATCACGGTCAGTCCGCGACAGGCCGCCAGGTCGGGCTCGTCCGCCACGCGGATCACCTGGGACGGATCCCCCGGAAGAACGATGTCGCGTCCGTCGTAGTTCCGGTGGACGTGCGGGTCGACATGGGCGCCGGTGACCCCGAAATACGTGTCGACGTGGGCGATGAGGCCCATGACCGGCGTGTTCCCGAACGCGGCGTGCCCCTCGGGGATGTTCGCCGGCAAGGTGGCCGTCACGTAGCCCCACTCGTCCATGGTGGCATCGTCCAGGCCGGCGTCCCGGAGATCGTCGACGAGCGCGCGCAGCAGGACCTTCTGTGTCTCGGTCGACGGGTACGTCGTCGACGTGTCGGACGACTGGGTGTCGATGCGGGCGTACCTGATGAAGCGATCGAGCAGGGACTCACGGACGGGCATGCGGTGCCTCCATTACCGGGAATCGGGAGTCGGGAATCGGGAGTCGCAGGGCGGGGACCGGGGACCTGGGACCGGGGATCGGTTGCGGATGTCCCCAGTCCCATTCGACGTCATGGTCCGGCGCGCTCGGCTTGCCGCGCCGTAGCCCGACAGGACGGGGGCGGGCCGAATGCGCCGAGAGGGCACGCCCGGCCAAGGGAGCAGGAACCGACATCATGCGATGTAGCGCGCGAAGGCGTCGGCATCCACGTTGCCGCCGCTGATCACCGCAACGATCGGACCGCCCGGTTCGTGGCTCGTCGTGCGGCCGTCTCGGGCCCATGACGCAGGCGCCCGGGCGAGTACGGCGGCCACCGTCGCCGCGCCGCTCGGCTCTGCGACCAGGCGGGTGTGCGCGAACATCCAGCGGACGGCCTCCGCTATGGCCCGGTCGTCCACCGTGACGACCTCGTCGACGAGCGTCTGAATCAGCGGGAACGTCAGGTCGCCTGGGCGGACGGCCATCAGGCCGTCGGCGATGCTCCGGACCGATTCGAGCCTGACTGGCTCGCCGGCCAACAGCGAGCGCGTCATCTTCGGAGCGCCCTCAGGTTCCACACCGATGACTCGGACTGATGGGGCCAAACTGCGGACCGCCGTCGCGATACCCGAGATCAGGCCCCCCCCGCTGCAGGGGACGAAGACGGCCGACACGTCCGGGCGCTGTTCCAGGATCTCGAGACCGATCGTGCCCTGGCCCGCCATGATCCATGGATGGTCGAACGGCGGCACGATCGTCAGCCCGCGCGTCGCCGCTTCGGATTCGGCGCGGGCCTTCCGCTCGACGGTTGTCGTGCCTTCGAAGATGACCGTTGCTCCCAGCCTGGCGGCGAGATCGGCCTTGGCGGCTGGCGCGCCGACGGGCATGACCACGTACGCCGGAGCGCCGAGTGTCCGCGCGGCGAGGCTCATGGCAATGCCATGGTTGCCGGAGGAAAAGGTGATGACGCCACGCGCGCGCTCCTCGGGCCGAAGTTGCAGCAGCATGTTAGCGGCCCCTCGGACCTTGAAGGCACCGCTTCGCTGCAGATTCTCGCACTTCAGGTAGAAGGGACGGGCCCCTGGCTTCGCGGCCGCTTCGGCTGCCTCGACGACCGGAGTGACGACCGCCATCGGACGGATGCGGGCGGAGGCGGCGCGGATGTCAGCGAGCGTGACGGCGGGATCAGTCATGGCGATGGGAGCATTCTAATCGGGGACCGGGGATCGGGGACCGGGGACCAGTTATGAAGTCCCCAGTCGTGGTCCTCGCTGGAGGCCGCCGGAGCGAGGATCGCGGATGAGCCCCGTCGCGGCCTGCGGCCGCAGTGGGCAGGACAGTGATCCTTGTCGGGACCGGGGACCTGGGATCGGCCGTTCGACTCGCCTTCGCTCGCTCAGGCCGCCCAATCCCCAATCCCCAGTCGCCAATCCCCGACTCGAGGATCACAGAGGACGGGGCGGCTACGCGAGGCCGTGGGCGTCCAGGAGCGCGTGGTCGTCCAGAATCGAGTCCGCCGGGCCGTCGGCGACCACCCGGCCGCGATCGACGATGACCGCACGTGAGCACAGGCGGCGCACGAACGCGAGATCGTGGCTGGCGACGAGCAGCGTGGCGTGGAGACCGCCGAGCAGGACGGCGAGTTCACGCCGGCCGCGCGGGTCCAGACCGCTGGACGGCTCGTCCAGCAACAGCAGACCGGGACGGCAGGCCAGCACGCCGGCCAGGCACACGCGCTTCTTTTCACCCGTGGAGAGGTGATGGGGTGACCGCTCCTCGTAGCCAGACAACCCGACGGAGCGGAGGGCGTCCTGAACGGTCTTCGCGACATCTCCATCATCCCAGCGTCGCGAGCGGGGGCCGAACGCAACATCCTCACCTACGGTGAGGCCGATCAGCTGGTCGTCCGGGTCCTGGAAGACGATGCCCACGAGATTGCGGATCTGACGGGCGGTGTCCCGCGACACCTCGACGCCGCCGACCCGGATACGGCCGCGGACGCCGTGCCGGTGCGGCCGTGCGCCCTGTTCGTGGCGGTGCAGATACCGCCGGCGTTCCGGGAGCAGGGCGGCCAGATGGAGCAGGAGCGTGGACTTGCCCGCCCCGTTCGGGCCGAGCAGGGCGACGCGCTCACCCGGCGCCGCCGAGAGGGCCAGCCCGTCCAACGCCGGCGTGGCGTCGGGGTAGTGATACGCGAGATCCGAGACCTCGAAGTCGACTGCCGCCGCCATCGCCATCACCCGTCCAGTCCTCTCGCTCGGCGCGCCCGGTCGAGCGCCTCCGCGCGTTCCATCGACCGAAGCAGGAGCGCGGCGACAAGGCGTCCGAAGCCGCGCACCGTGTCGGCCGGTGCCGCGAAGGCCATGTTCCACGCGCCAAGGCGGGACCGACGCGCCTCTCGTGCGCGGAGCATCGCGTGCGCCTGCCGGAGGATTCCCGTCAGGCTGGCGAGCATGGCCTCGAAGATGTCAATCAGGCGAGCCGGAACGCGAAGCTGACGCAAGGCCCGAACCATGCCCGACGAGCCCAGCCAGGACGCGGCTGCCGCAGCCGTCGATGCCGCGGCCATCGCGCGGCAGACGAGCGCGGCGAACGTGGTGGTCCGCTGCCCCTCGGGCGAGAGCAGCGCGGCGGGGCCGGTGAAGATCAGGACAAGAGGAAGCAGCCACCCCGCCCGTCGCAAGGATTCTGAGAACGGCAAGCTTGCCCGGGCGAACATGAGAAGGGCAGCGGCGAACACGGCCGACCACACCGGCCACGCCCAAGGCGGGACCGGCGTCCCTCCAACGCCGGCGGGGCTCAGCGCCGCGGCGAGGACGAGCCCCACGGCGGTGCCCAGCACGAGGCCAGGTCGGCTACCGGTGTACGGCATCACGGAGGCGCGCGCCGGCGCCCCGGCTCACGGCGTAGGCGATCGCGGCGACGGCCAGGATGCCGATGAGACCAGCGACCGCGGTTTCCAGTCCCGCGTGCGTGTCGAACGGCAGACCGTAGTCGGCGAAAGGCGTGTTCCACTCCGCCGTCGCCCGGCCGGCGAAGCCGAGGCGCTCCGCCGTGTGCTCAAGGCCGTCGGGTGAACCGGACGCGAACGGAGCGAGGAAAGCGGCGATGATGCCGGCCACGCTCAGCACGCCGGCCGCGATGGCCCCGCCCCAGGCGGGATGGCGGCTGGTGGGCAGACCGCGCAGCAGGTCGGGGCGCCAGCGGACCAGCGTGGCCAGGATGGACCCGGTGAGCAGCGCTTCGAGCACGCCGATGAGCGTGTGGGTGACGAGCATCACGCGCACGATGCCGCCGAGCGGATACAGCCCGGAGAGCCCCAGCCAGAGCCCGGTCAGCGCCGCCGACGCCAGGGTGGCGACGAATCCGGCGAACACGCCCGCGATGACAGCGCCCCGGAGGGTGGGCAACCAGCGGGCGATGAGCGTGGCGGTTGCCCAGCCGGCCAATACGGACGCGAGCCCCATGTCGACGATGTTGGCGCCGAGAGCCGCGAGGCCGCCGTCCTGGAACATCAGGGCCTGCACGGCGAGCACCACGGTCATGACGATGACGGCACGCCACGGACCCAGCAGCACGGCTGCCAACGCGGCCCCGACGAGGTGGCCGCTGGTCCCCGGGGCCACGGGCAGATTGACCATCTGCGCGGCGAAGACGAACGCCGCGACCGAACCCAGCACGCCTGCGGGAACCGGCTCGTCATCCCGGCGCTCGGCCCGCAGCGCGACGGCCACCCCGGCGGCCGCCGCCGTCCACGTGCCGATCGTGACGCTGCCGGCGAGAAACCCGTCGGGGATGTGCATGGGGAGAGCATAGCATTCGGGAATCGGGAGTCGGGAATCGGGAGTCGGGAGTCGGGACGCGCGCAATCGCCCGAGTTCCGGATCGACTCCCGACCCCGAATGTGCCCTACCAATCCGGCTCGAGTTTCCGCTGGATGTGGCGGCCGGCCGCGCGGCCGAGCGTGCGGAGGCGCTCGGGCCACGGCATCCGCCAGAAGGTGGTGGCGATGACGCCGCGTGTGAAGTACGTCTTGCGCGAGTAGTCGATGGCCACGTCCACCAGGACCGGCGTGCCGCCGCGCGCGAGGTCGAGCGCTTGGCGGATGGCGCGATCGGCCTCGCTGTCCTTTGCGAGACGAACGTGCGCGGCTCCGACGGTGCGCGCAAAGGCTTCGACGCTGTACGGGGGCAAGGTGCTTGCTGCCTGCTCGGCCAGAGCCGTCCGTTGGAACTGGGCGATCTGGGCCAGTTCACCGTCACGCAGCACGCAGACGACAGGGGCTGCCCCGTACGCGCCGGCCGTGAGCAGCTCGAGCCCCGTCATCAGGAGCGCGCCGTCTCCCGCCAGGGCGATCACATCGCGCCCAGGTTCCGCCAGCTTCGCGCCGATGGCAGCCGGGACGGCGTATCCCATGCACGAGAAATCAACGGGCGCCAGAAAGCGTCTGGGCTGAGCCAGCCGCAGGTGCTCCATGGCGAGAAAGGTGCCGTTGCCGCTGTCGGTGACGTACACGGCATCAGGGGACTGGCGCTGCAGCGCGGCGAAGAGCACGGCGGGCGTGACGCGATCGGCGCTCGTGTGGCTTGACCAGTCCTCCAGGACGCTGCGGTGTCCCAGCGCGAGATGCTCGGCCCGGGCTCCCCACGCTCCATGGTCGTCGAGCAGAGGAAGCAGATCGCGGATGACGCGCGCGGCGTCTCCCTGAATGGCGACCTGGGCCGGGAAGTTGCGCCCAAGGGCTGCGGCGTCGATGTCCACGTGGACCAGCGCGTCGGGCGGCGTGAAGCCGTAGCTCGCCGTCCCGACTTCGGCGAACCGGCAGCCGATGGCCAGCATGGCATCCGCCTGCCGCGTGACCTCGCGCACGAAAGGCGGAGTCGAGGCGCCCAACCCGTTCCAGAGCCACAAGGCGTGGTGCTCCGGAAAGACGCCTTTCCCCTGAATCGTCGTGGCCACCGGTGCGCCGAGACGCTCGGCGAGTTCCACCAGCAGATCCGACGCCCCGCGCGCGCCGTACCCCACGTAGAGCAACGGTTGGCGAGCCGCGTTCAGGACCTCAGCCGCGGCGGTGACTCGTTCGGGGTCGGCCTCGGGGATCGGTGTGGCCGGCGGCACGGCGAGCGGCTCGGCCACGTCGTGGGTCAGCATCAGGACGTCCGCGGGCAGTTCGACGGCGACCGGTCCAGGAGCGCCGCTGCGGGCCTGATCGAAGGCCCGCCTGATGCAGGCGTAGACATCTCCGGGCGTCGATGGCCTGAGGACGGCCTTCGTGACCGGCCGCAGCAGCGAGGCCTGATCGATGTCGTGGAGCTGAAAGGCCCGCGTCGTATCGCTGCGGATGGCGCAGGCGAGAACGACGATCGGAATCTGATCCAGCAGCGCCTCGGCGATACCCGAGAGCGCGTGCGTCACGCCGGCGCCCGGCACCAGGTTGACGACGCCGACGCCTCCGGACACGCGCGAGACGCCGTCTGCCATGAAGCCGGCGCTCTGCTCGTCCGTCACGAGGACGGCGGTGACTCGGTCCGACTGGTGGAGCGCGTCGTAGAGCTCGATGTTGTGGGTGCCCGGGATGCCGAAGGTGAATCGCACGCCTTCGTCTTCGAGGGCCTGCAGCACAAGTTCCGATCCGCGGATTCTCACGCGTGTGCTCCCAGTCTCCCGAGGTTCGGTTCACCCGGTTCGCCTGGCCTCGCGCGCGATCGGGGCGTCATCAGATCCGCCCCTGCCGGTTGTGTTCCGGGAGCGACGAGCGAGTCACCACCCGTAGCAGTCGAACTTGTAGTGGCAGCGTTCGCAATACCAGCAGCCCTTCACGCGAACCAGGTTCACGGCCCCGCACCGCTCGCAGAGGATCTCGGTCTCGGGAGACGGGCGGGTCCCGCCGCGCTCCGGCTGCATTCCAGACTGCGGCGGCTGCGAATCGCGACGATGCGCGGGAGTGGACATGGGCACCGACCTCAGGTGTCGAGGGTTCACCCGATCCTACCATTGCGGCCCGTCTGTGCGACCCACACGGCGCCTCATCTGTGATCCTGCCCGGATTCGCGCGCGTCACTGTCTCGGCGCGTTCGGC